>DATEKG010000260.1:0-13809 GCA_035277565.1 Pseudolabrys sp. | reverse complement strand
GCAAAAGGAAAACCGAAAAGAAAGCGCACATGCGTGGCGCCGACCGTGCCGAGGGTCGACGTCAATTCGCGCTGCATGGCGTTGCGCGCAGTCTGCGCGGCCGCCGCAATCAGCGTGAAAATGGTCCAGAGCATGCCGGGTGCAAACGATCAGCTATGCGCTAGGCAGCGTTCGCCCCGATCTCGGCCGCCTCCGGAAATTCGGTGACTTCGCCCTTCTCATTGTCGACGAGAAGGAAGAGATCAAAATATCGAATGGTCGGCGCACCGCCCGTGCGCTTGATGACGGACTGCCGCCATTCCTCATTGTGCGCTTTTCGCGCGGCCTCAACCGACGGCCAGATATAGACGCCGGCGCCGGTCCTGCCATTGAGTTCGAGCAGGAAATGCTTGCGCAGCAATTCCTTGTTTGCGCGCCATTTGGGAATGACGTTGCGCGCTTCCTCCGCCACTTGCTGACGCGACCAGCCTTTCGGCGAATTGAATTCGACCAGCTCGAGAATCATGCGGCCTCTCCTTTGGGGCGATGCGCAACCAGCATATAGTTGACATCCATATCCGGCGACAGTTGCCAGCGGTCGGCGAACGGATTGTAGATCACGCCGCGTTCGCCGGCGACCTGCAGTCCGTTGCGCTCGATTGCGCGTTCAAGTTCTTCGGGCTTGACGAATTTATCCCACTGATGTGTCCCGCGCGGCAACCAGCGCAGGACATATTCGGCCCCGACAATAGCAAGCGCAAAGCTTTTCAGCGTCCGGTTCAAGGTCGCGGCAATCATCAGCCCGCCCGGTTTGACCATCCCGGCGCAGGTTGCAACGAAGGCATCGACATCGGCGACGTGTTCGACGACCTCCATGGCCAGGACCACGTCGAAGCGCTCGTGTGCGGCCGCGAGCTCTTCCGCCGTGGTGGCGCGGTAGTCGACGGCAAGGCCCGCCTCTTCGGCATGCGATCGCGCCGCCGCGATATTGTCGTCGGACGGGTCCGCGCCGACCATTTCGGCGCCAAGCCGGGCCAGCGGCTCCGAGAGGATGCCGCCGCCGCAACCGATATCCAGGATGCGCAGCCCCTTGAGGCAATCGAGCAGCTTCGGGTCGCGCCCGAAACGCTCCGTTGCCTGATCGCGGATATAGCCGACGCGAACCGGGTTGAACTTGTGCAGGGCCGCCATTGGCCCGCGCGGATTCCACCAGTCGCCGGCGTGGCGCGAAAACCGCTCGACCTCGGCCTGATCGACAGATGACGCGCGCCGCTTGCCTGGCATGCTTTTCTCTCCGGCCCTGCCCCTCAGCGAGCGGTCACCTTATTACGGAATTCCAGCGGCGCGTCGATATTGTGGAGCGGCTCGATGCCGACACCGGTACCACGGATGGTGATGTCACCGTATTTGAACATTCTTCCCAATATCGACTGATCGACGTCCACGCTTTCGACCTTGTCCATATTCATTTCAACCGTATGCCGGCGGATGAAGCCGCGCTTGTAAACAATGCGACGGTCGGTAACGTCGATCTCCGTTGTCCAGCGCCGAAACCAGGCCCGCAGGGCCAGCGCCAGCCCGGCGAAGGCACAGATCAGCACTGCCAGCTCGGCGACCGATCCGCCGGCACCCCCAAAGGAGAGAACGACAAGGGCCAGTATCCAAAGCCCGATCGCCGGCAAATAGACTATCCAATGCAGGGTCGTCGTATAGGCCAAGGTTTCGCCGGGCTGCAGTATCTCATCGATGTAGCGCATGGTCAGGCCGTTTTTCGAACTATAACCACGTTGCAGCGACGATGTTGCGGCGGCCGCACCCCGCCGGTATGTATACGCGCCTTTTTGGGGCCGGCGCACGTGAGATTCAAGGCTAGCGTCGGCCGTTCGTCAGCACCTCTCCGGCGCGCCCGGGAACGGTTCGAAGACAATGGCTCGGCTGGTAATGAAATTCGGCGGAACGTCGGTCGCCGATCTCGACCGCATCCGCAATGTGGCGCTCCACGTCAAGCGGGAGGTCGACGCCGGCTACGACGTTGCCGTCGTTGTCTCCGCCATGGCCGGTGTGACCAACCAGCTGGTCGAATGGTGCCGGCAGGCGGCAATGCTCCATGACGCGCGCGAATATGATGCGGTGGTCGCGACCGGGGAGCAGGTCACGGCCGGGCTGCTCGCAATCGTGCTTGAGGGAATGGGCGTAAACGCCCGCTCATGGCAGGGCTGGCAGCTGCCGATCCTCACCGACAATGCACATGGATCCGCCCGTATCCTCGATGTGAATGGTGCTGAACTGATCAAGCGATTCAAGGAGCACGGCCAGGTCGCCGTGATCGCGGGGTTCCAGGGCATGCACCGCGAGACCGGACGCATCACGACGCTGGGCCGCGGCGGTTCCGATACGTCGGCGGTGGCGATTGCGGCGGCGATCGATGCCGAGCGATGCGACATCTATACCGATGTCGACGGCGTCTACACGACAGATCCGCGCGTCGTGCCAAAGGCACACCGCATGGACAAGATTGCCTACGAAGAGATGCTCGAGCTTGCCTCGTTGGGCGCGAAGGTCATGCAGGTGCGCTCGGTCGAACTCGGCATGGTGCACAATGTTCGAATCTTCGTGCGCTCGAGCTTCGAAAAGCCGGAAGACATCGACCCGTCGAAGCCGCCTTCCGGCACACTGATTTGCGACGAAGGAGATATCGTGGAACAGCAAGTCGTTACCGGCATCGCTTTTTCGAAGGACGAGGCGCAGATTTCCATTCGCCGCGTGCAGGACAAGCCGGGCGTCGCCGCCGCAATCTTCGGTCCGCTCGCCGGCAACAACATCAATGTCGACATGATCGTGCAGAATGTTTCGGCCGACGGCGCAACGACCGACCTCACCTTCACGGTGCCGTCGGCGGATTACGAGCGCGCACGAGTGACGCTCGACAAGGCCAAGTCCGCAATCGGCTTCGAACGGCTGGACGGGGCGACCGACGTGGCCAAGGTTTCGGTCATCGGCATCGGCATGCGCAGCCATGCCGGCGTGGCCGCAAAGGCCTTCCAGGCATTGTCCGCGCAGAAGATCAATATCCTTGCCATCACGACTTCGGAGATAAAGTTCTCCGTCCTGATCAAGGCGGCCCAGACCGACCTCGCTGTGCGGACCCTTCACGCGCTCTACGGGCTGGACAAAAACTAGACACAAGTTTTACGTGCTATTCGGTTGACTCTCGCGCCATCGTTGCGGACACTTATCCAAAGCAACGGAAGCCGAAGTGAGCCTCGAAACTGACGCGCAGACGCCCGCCTATGCACGCTTCACGCGACGAGTGCAGGGCTTTTACGTCGATTTGATTATCCTGATGCTGATCATGACCGCCACTTTGATTGTCGCGGTTGCTTTCAGGTCCGATAATGTTGGGCGCGTGCTCGGGTTCACAGCGGTGATCACTTTGCTTCTGTATGAACCTTTGCTGGTGTCGCTGACTGGAAGCACGCTCGGCCATCGGTACTGCAACATTCGCGTGGTCGATGACCGACACGGTGGCAATATCGGCTATGCCAAAGCAGTCAGCCGCGTCATCATCAAAGTCGTGCTTGGCTGGTACTCTTTCATCTTGATGGCAGCTACGTCGCGCCATCAAGCACTTCACGACCTTCTGACGAGATCGACGGTGCAAATCGGGGATTTGGCAAGGGCCAAGCCGCACCACTTTGCGCAGGCTCGCACGCCATTACCAGAAGGCACTCCTTCGCGCAGCAGGCGCATCGTGGTTATTGTTGGGTACCTGACTATGTGGGCAATTCTTGCTGGAGTTGTCCTTGTAAATACTCTGTCCAAACGCTGCCTGACTTACTACGCCTGCTCGGGGGCTGAGCATGCGTTTGAAATCATTTTTAATCTCGGCTGGTTGGTTGGATGTGCCGCTCTGGTCGGGCTCGGCTGGCGCGGCAGGCTGTGGGGCGCCCGCGCCTGCACTTAGCGCATCTATTGGGACAATCGAGCGGGCCTGACCACGTTGTGTGCGCCGGATAAGACGAAACGTCATTCCGGGGCGCCCGCGGCACGCGGGCGAACCCGGAATCGATGGTCTCCGGCGCTGCGGATATGAATCCGGGCCCGCGCCCGCCGAAGGGTCAAAGGCACAACGCTGCTGCCTAACGCTTCGGCCCGCAGGCGGGTCCGCTCGCCATAAGCGCGTTTACGCGCGTCTTCAACGCGCTATGGCTCGCGTCCCGGAATGACCAGACAATACGATGCAAGACGGTTTGGCTTGCCCCTTGCATGGACCATTCGCTATAGCCTCCCTCGTAAGCGGGCGCGGAAAGCGGATCCGGCGGTCGCTATTCGTACATGATTAGGCCGTAGACGAGGCTGCGGCCCGGGCCGCGGTTGAAGGACCCCGATATGCGTGGCGCGCTTGGCGGTCCGCGCGTGCTGTTGCGCCGGCTTCGCGAGGTAATGGCGGAGCCGGTCAGTGCGCAGGACCGCCTCGACAAGGTTGTGGTGCTGATCGCCGCCAACATGGTGGCGGAAGTCTGCTCTGTCTACGTCTTGCGCGTGGACGGAACCCTTGAGCTATACGCCACCGAGGGCCTCAAGCGCGAAGCCGTCCACCAGACCGTGCTGAAAGCCGACGAGGGCCTGGTCGGCCTTGTCGCCAGCGAAGCCAATCCCATCAACCTGTCGGATGCGCAGGCGCACCCGGCCTTCTCGTTCCGTCCCGAAACCGGCGAGGAAATCTATCATTCGTTCCTGGGCGTCCCGATCCTGCGCGCCGGCAATACGCTCGGCGTGCTGGTCGTGCAGAACCGCGCCAGGCGCACCTATACCGAAGAAGAAGAAGAGGCGCTGCAGACCACGGCGATGGTGCTCGCCGAAATGATCGCATCGGGCGAGCTTGCCTCGCTCGCGCGGCCAGGCGCGGAACCCGCGGCCCGGCACCCGATGCACCTGACCGGCGCCTCGCTGTCGGACGGCATCGCACTCGGCCACGTTGTGCTGCATGAGCCGCGCGTCGTGATCACAAATGTGATCGCCGATGATGTGCCGCATGAGCTGAAACGGCTCGATGCCGCCATTGCGGCCCTGCGCGCCGACCTTGACCGGCTGGTCGAACACCGCGACGTCGCCGATGGTGGCGAGCACCGCGATGTGCTCGAAGCCTATCGGATGTTCTCCTACGACCAGGGCTGGCTGCACAAGATTCGCGAAGCCGTGATGACCGGTCTTACCGCGGAAGCCAGCGTCGAACGCGTCCAGTCCGACACGCGCGCACGCATGCTGCGTGCATCGGATCATTATCTCCGCGACAGGCTGCACGATCTCGATGATCTCGCCAATCGCCTGATGCGTGTGCTGATGGGACAGGATCACGCGCCGACCAAGGAACAGCTGCCGGAAAACGCGATCGTTGTCGCGCGATCCATGGGTCCGGCGGCCTTGCTCGACTATGACCGCAAGCGTCTGCGCGGCCTGGTGCTGGAAGAAGGCGGGCCCACGTCGCACGTCACGATCGTGGCGCGTGCGCTCGGAATTCCGACCGTCGGCGAGATCGACAATGCGACCGGCCTTGTCGAGTCGGGCGATGCCATCATCGTCGACGGCTCGACCGGCCACGTGCATATGCGGCCGCCGCAGGACGTTCAGGCGTCCTATGGCGAGCGGGTCAAGTTGCGCGCACGGCGCCAGGCGCAATATCGCGCGCTGCGCGAGCGGCCCTGCGTCACCAGGGACGGGCAGAAGATTTCGCTGATGATCAATGCCGGACTCGCGATCGACCTGCCGCATATCGAGGACACCGGTGCCGCCGGCATCGGGCTGTTCCGCACGGAATTGCAGTTCATGGTCGCCGATTCGCTGCCGCGCACCGGCGAGCAGCTCGCGCTCTATCGCTCGGTGCTGGACGCCGCGGGCAGAAAGCCGGTGACATTCCGCACGCTCGATATCGGCGGTGACAAGGTGCTGCCCTATCTGCGCAATATCGAGGAAGAAAACCCGGCTCTGGGATGGCGCGCAATAAGGCTTGGTCTCGACCGTCCGGGCCTGCTGCGCAGCCAGGTGCGGGCGTTGCTGCGCGCGGCCGGCGGCCGTGACCTCAAACTGATGTTCCCGATGATCGCGGTGCTCGATGAATTCGACAAGGCAAAGTCGCTGGTCGAGATCGAGCTGACGCATTTGCGGCGGCACGGCCACGAGCTCCCCGAACGCGTCGAAATCGGCACCATGGTTGAAGTTCCCTCGCTGCTGTTTCAGCTCGACGAACTGCTCGAACGCGTCGACTTCCTGTCCGTCGGTTCGAACGACCTGATGCAGTTTCTGTATGCCGCCGACCGCGGCAATCCGCGCGTGTCGGAGCGGTTCGACCCCCTGTCGGCGCCGGTCCTGCGCGCGCTACGGGACATCGCGGAAAAGGCGAAGAAGCACGGAAAGCCGGTGACGCTGTGCGGCGAACTCGCCTCGCAACCGATCGGCGCGCTGGCGCTTGTCATTATCGGTTATCGCACCCTGTCATTGTCGCCCTCCGCGGTTGGTCCGGTAAAGGCGCTGCTGCTCGAACTCGACTGCCGCAAGGGTGAGAGCGTTCTTCTGCCCAGTCTGGAAAAGCCGGTGGGCAGCGTTTCGATCCGCCAAACGCTCGAGGATTTCGCGGCGGCGGAGGGATTGCAGCTTTGATTACGCTTCCGCAACAGAAAATGGACGCCCTCCTCGCCCGCCACGCGATGGTGGAGAGCGAACTGGCGACCGGCCTGAGCCCCGAAGCTTATGTCAAGCTGTCGCGCGAATTCGCCGAGCTTGGCCCGGTGGTCGAGTCGATCAAGGCCTATCGCGGCGCGGAAAGGGAGATCGGCGACCTGGCCGCCTTGATCGATGACGCCGCGACCGATACCGAAATGCGCAAGCTCGCGGATGCCGAGCGGCACCAGCTGCTGGAACGCAAGGAAAGGCTCGCGCAGCAGATTCGCCTTGCCCTGCTGCCGAAGGACGCAATGGATGACCACAATGCGATCCTGGAAATCCGCGCCGGTACCGGCGGCGATGAAGCGGCGCTGTTCGCGGGCAACCTGTTCCGCATGTACGAACGCTACGCCGCGCGCCAGGGCTGGAAGACGGAAATCCTGTCGATCAGCGAGGGCACCAAGGGCGGCTTCAAGGAAATCGTCGCGGAGGTGAGCGGCCGCGGCGTCTTCGCCAAGCTCAAATTTGAGTCCGGCGTGCACCGCGTTCAGCGTGTGCCGGACACGGAAGCCTCGGGGCGCATTCACACGTCGGCGGCGACCGTCGCCGTGCTGCCCGAGGTCGAGGATGTCGACATCCATATCAACGAGGGCGATCTCAAGATCGATACCATGCGCGCCGGCGGCGCCGGCGGCCAGCACGTCAACAAAACGGAATCGGCGATCCGCATCACGCATATTCCGAGCGGCATCGTTGTCGCCGTGCAGGAAGAACGCTCGCAGCACAAGAACCGCGCCAAGGCGATGACGATGCTGCGCGCGAAACTGTACGACCAGGAACGTACCAGACGCGACGCCGAGCGGGCCGCGGAGCGTCGCGGACAGGTCGGCTCCGGCGACCGCTCGGAACGCATCCGCACCTACAACTATCCGCAGGCGCGCGTCACCGATCACCGCATCAACCTGACGCTCTATAAACTGCCGCAGATCATGGAAGGTGAAGCGCTCGACGAGGTCATTGATGCGCTCATCACCGAACATCAGGCCGAACTGCTGGCCGCCGAAGGTGCCGCGTGAGACTGATCCCGGGCCTGAAGGACGGCGCGTCTCTTGCCGAGGCGGTCCAATTTCTTGCCCGGTCGTTCCGTTCCGCAGGAATCGAGCAACCCGATGCCGATGCACGAATCCTCGCGGGGCACGCGTTACATCTTGACCGTGCGCGGATGGTTTCACAATCCGGACGTGTTCTTGAAGCGCGCGAAATAAATGTGATGTCCGCGCTTGCGGCGCGCCGCCTGCGGCACGAGCCGGTCTCCCGCATTGTCGGGCAAAAGGAATTCTGGAGCCTCCCGATCAAAGTCACTCCCGACGTGCTCGTGCCGCGCCCGGAAACGGAAACCATCATCGAGGGTGCACTCGACTTCGTTGTGCGCACCGGTTTGCGAATGGAAAAGCTGCGCGTCCTCGATATCGGGACCGGTTCCGGCGCGCTGTTGTTCGCGCTCCTGCAGGAACTGCCGCACGCAACGGCCGTCGGCACGGATATCAGCGCAGGAGCCGTGCAGGTTGCCCGCGACAACGCCGAGCGGTGCCGTTTTGAAAACCGTTGCACCTTCATCACATGCGACATGGCCGCGGGGGTGCAAGATACATTCGATATTGTCGTTTCCAACCCGCCCTATATTGCGCATGGCGATATCCAGTCGCTTGCTCCGGAGGTGCGCGATTATGACCCTGCGGTCGCGCTTGACGGCGGCAAAGACGGACTCGACGCCTATCGTTCCATCGCCGCAGATGCCCGGCGCATCCTGTCGCAGGGCGGCCGGCTCTTCGTCGAGCTGGGCGCGGGCCAGGAGACGGCGGTTCGTGCGCTGTTTACCAAAGCCGGGCTTGCCGTCGGCAAGGTACGCATGGATTTGGCGGGAATTCCGCGTGTGCTGGGCGCGGGTTTCACGCCATGAGCGCGTCACATTCCCACCGGATTAAAAATGCAGAGCTCGCCGGCCGGGCGAAAAAAGCACTTGGATTATTCCGCGGAAACGACTAGCTTCCAGTCACGGAATCAACCCGCGACGGTTGCACCGCCATGAACCCCGGAGCGAGATGCTCTGTGAGGTGTGGCGTGAGGCGGATGACGAAAAGCCGACTGCCGGCAAACGAAATCGCCAGGTACGGGTCTGGATGCTTCACCGGTTGGGCGCATCATTTTTCGAAACCTAGGACGATGCGCGTAACGAAAGGTTGGCAACACCGCAGCAGGACTGCGGTAATGGGGTTGCTGCTACTATCGCGATAAAGAACGCAACAATTCGACCATTGGCGCGGACATCGCTCAGGTCCGGCCGCGCAATAAGATGTGTATGGATCCGGACTTGAGCGGGAAATTTGGAAGTAAATTTGGAAGTAGAGATTCTTCGTTGTTGGGTTGAGTGTTCGGCGCTGGTGCCGAAACTAACGTGAAAGGTCGACGACAGGCATAACATGAGAAACGGTCAAAAGCGCATGCGGGGACGCGGAAACCACCGCAAAAGCCAAAACCCGCTGACGCGCGTTTATGAATCGAACGGTCCTGACGTTAAGATCCGCGGCACCGCTTCGCACATCGCCGAAAAATATATCCAGCTCGCGCGTGACGCACAGGGATCGGGAGATCCGGTTGCCGCCGAGAATTATTACCAGCATGCAGAACACTACTTCCGCCTGATCGCAGCGGCGCAGGAGCAGTTCCGCCAGCAGAACCCGTACTACAACAATCAGCAGCCGCAGCAGGGCGCTCCCGGCGGACAGCCTCAGGGCGGTGATGAGGCCTTCGACGGTGACGATGACGACGGCCAGCCTTTCATGGGCCAGAACGAACCCAGCTACGTGCCGCGCGAACCGCAACCGCAGCCCTATCTGCCGCGCGACGCTCAGGCATTTCCGCCGCGCGGCGACCAGCAGCAATTCCACAACCGGCCGCAGCAGCAACCGCAGCCATATCCGCAGCAGAATCAGGCCGGCCACGAGGGCAATCAGGATGTCGGGGGTCTGCCGGCATTCATCACGGGCGGCGGACAGCCGCAGCAGAACACCGGGCAGAACGGCCACGACCAGGGCGACCGCGGCCAGGGTGACCGCGGCGGTCAGGATCGCTTCGGAATGCACCGCCGGCGGCGGCGTCACCGTGGCGGCGGCGGATATCGTCCGGACCGGCCCGACTATGGCGGCGGCCATCAACAGAATGTCGCGCCGCAGCCGGTGCAGGACGAAGGCGGCAGCGACGAGCCGCGGCAGCCTGAATAGGCATCGGCATAAATCAGTTATTCAGAAGGCGTGCATCGCGATGGCTGCGATGCACGTGGACGACGGTCATCTGCCAGGTGATGGCGCAAGCACCGGTTCGAGCGCCGGCATCAGGCGCCGTTTTTCGCGCCGCGCCGGGATCGCGCGATAGACCTGCTTGGTCGCTTCCACCAGGTGGACGCCGGCAAATGGCGCCGAGAGCGTCGCTCCCGTCCGCTCCCATGCGACAGCCGCTCGCAAGAACCAGCCGCGCTCGACGGGCGGAACGTAGAGCGCCTCACTCCAGCCGGTCGGCGTGAACCAGGCCTCGCGCAGAAGCTGGTTGATCTGGCTTCGCGAATACGGACGGCCGTGACCGAACGGCGTGGTATCCATGCGCGCCCAGACGCCCCGGCGGTTCGGAACAACAGCGAGCAGCCTCCCCCCTGAAGCAAGCACGCGCCAGACTTCGCGCAGCAGCGCGGTAGGATCGTTCGTCATTTCCAGCGCATGCACCAGCATCACACGATCGACGGCAGAGTCCGCGAGCGGCAGTTCGTTCTCGTCAACCAGAGCCGACAATGCGGGCCGGGTCGTCGGCCACTTCACAACGCCCTGCCCCGCCGGCATCAGCGCGAGACACCGTTCGGCCTCTTCGCGGAACAACCCCAGATAGGGCGTCGCATAACCGATGCCGAGCACGCGCTGGCCCGTCGCGTCGCCCCACAGGCGGCGGACTCCGCGGCCGATGAAACGGCGCGCCACGACACCAAGCCGCTGGCCGTAAAAATTCCGCAGGTCCACGACATCAATCGACATGTGCCGAAAATACCATGAAACGCCATATCAAACCGCTAACACCGAAACCCGCGGGAGTGCATGATCGTTCATCTGCGTGGTACGGTTAACTCATTACAGTTGTTGGGTGCATCAAGAGGATCAAGTCCATGCCCGCGGAAACCCGCCTGTTTCGCTGCCGTTCGGACAATTACGGGGTGCTGCTGCACGACCCGCAGAGCGGAGCTACCGCGTCAATCGATGCCCCGGAATCCGCGCCGGTCGAAGCGGCACTCAAGGCGACGGGCTGGAAGCTGACCGACATTCTGGTGACGCATCATCATGCGGACCACACCGACGGAATCCGCGCGCTGAAGGAAAAATATAAATGCCGCGTGGTGGCCCCGGCGGCAGAAGCTTCGCAAATCCCCGCCGTCGACGAGACGGTGCGCGAAGGAGACAAAGTCAAGGTCGGCGCACTTTCGGCGAATGTGATTGAGACGCCAGGACACACACTTGGCCATATCGCCTACTGGTTTCATGGCGAGAAGCTTGCTTTTGTCGGCGACACGCTGTTCTCGATCGGCTGCGGCCGCGTCATTGAAGGGACCCCCGATCAGATGTGGCGTTCGCTGGTGAAGCTGCGTGATCTGCCCGATGACACCGAAATTTTCTGCGGCCACGAATACACGGCGGCGAACATCAAATTCGCGCGTACCATCGAGCCCAACAACAGGGCGCTGGCCGCGCGTGAGAAAGTCGCCGGCCGACAGCTCGCCGCCGGGGAGCCGACAATCCCCGTCACCATCGGCGCCGAAAAACAGGAGAACCCGTTCCTGCGCGCGGACGTGCCGGAAGTGGCCACCGGCATAGGCATGACCGGCAAACCGGCGGCGGACGTGTTCGCCGAGATTCGCACGAGAAAAAACCGGTTCTGACGTGTCCGCGAATACACCGACCGCCGCTGAAATGATTCGTGCGCTTGCGCTCAACCCTCA
This sequence comes from Pseudolabrys sp., assembly GCA_035277565.1. Lineage (GTDB taxonomy): Bacteria > Pseudomonadota > Alphaproteobacteria > Rhizobiales > Xanthobacteraceae > Pseudolabrys. The sequence continues at coordinate 2,135 of DATEKG010000260.1, read as the reverse complement.
CCCTGAAGGCGGGCATTACCGCGAGACCTTTCGCGATGCGCATCACGTCGGCGGGCGTCCGGCATCCACGGCGATCCTTTTTCTCCTCGCGCGCGGCGAACGCTCGCATTGGCATCGCATCGACGCGGTCGAAATCTGGCACTACTATGCGGGCGCGCCGCTGAAGCTCGAGATTGTCGATGGCTCGAAGGAAGAGATCTTCCGGCTCGGTGCAGGCGTCCATGCGGGAGAAGTGCCGCAGGTCGCCGTGCCGGCGCGCGCCTGGCAGGCTGCCGAGAGTCTCGGTGACTGGACGCTGACCGGCTGCACCGTCGCGCCTGGATTTTCATTTGACGGTTTCGAACTCGCGGTAAAGGACTGGTCCCCGGGATAGGCCGCCATTGAGTGCCGCGACGCATCCAAAGCAGGAGAACACAAAGTGTCGATTTCATTGCATGAAGCTCGCGAGTGGCTTGCGCGTGCGAATCGTATGATCGCCAATGAGGGCGTGCTGGACGCCTTTGGCCATGTCAGCATTCGGCACCCGGGCGATCCTTCACGCTACCTGCTGTCGCGCTCCCGCGCGCCCGAACTCGTGCAGCCGGACGATATTCTGGAATTCACACTCGATTCGCAGCCCGTCAAGCCGACAGATGTCCGGCTGTACGGGGAGCGCGTGATCCACGGCGGCATCTATCAGACGCGGCCTGACGTCAATGCCGTGTGTCACCATCACGCGCCGTCGATATTGCCGTTCTGCATTTCAGGCAATGAACTCAAGCCTGTCTACCATCTGGGCGCGACGCTCGGCGAGAAGGTGCCGTTCTGGGATGGACGTGACGACTTCGGCGACACCAATCTCATTGTTGCGAAGCCGGAGGAAGGCGCGTCACTTGCGCGGGCGCTTGGACCGCACTGGATCGTGCTGATGCGCCGCCACGGCGCGACCGTGGCGGGGAGAAGCCTGGAAGAGTTGACCTTCCGCACAATCTACACGGCGCGAAATGCGGCGCTGCAGATCCAGGCGCATACGCTCGGCCACCTATCACCGCTAAACGAAGCCGAGACGCGTCTTGCCGGCGAATACAACCTCAAGCCGGGGCCGGTCATGCGCGCGTGGGAGTATTGGAATGTGCGGCTCGACAAAGCCGAAGGCCGCACGAGCCCGCGCATCTCCGGGAAACGTAGGCCGAAAAGATCCGCGCCAAAGCGCCGGCGCACACGGCGGCGGTGAAGCTATTTGCGGCCGGCGCGATGCATGCAGGCAAGATAGCCCTCGAGCGCAGGGCTGCGCCGGAACTTGAGGCCTTCACGCCGGTAATATTTCCGAAACGCAACGCGGCCTCCGTCGAGCGTCCGTGTTCCTTCAGGGCCCTGCTTCGGGTGCAATTTCAGACCCTCCCTTTTGACCCCGACCGGCGGCGGAATAACCCGTCCGCCATTGCGCACTGCGCATGTGCAGGCAACCTTGTCAAAAATATCCTTGCAGCGCTCGTCAATCTGTTGAACCTCCTGCCCCATCAGCGGCCCGACAAGTGACAAGGCCGCCAGAGCGGCAGCCATTGCTCCCAAGACGATCAATCGCATATCGCCGCCCCGCAAACCGGTGATGCGGCGACAGTAACACAACGGAAGAATTGGCGTCCCGGCTCTTCAGCCGCCGCTAGATGACGTATTGCCCGCCATTGGCCGACAGCGTCGCGCCGGTGATCAAACCGGCATCGTCGGAAGCGAGGAATACGACGCAACGCGCAATTTCCTCCGGCTCGCCGAGCCGGCCGATGGGAATCAGCGGAAGGATCGACTTTTCCAGTACATCCTTCGGCACGGCCTGCACCATTTCCGTGTTGATATAGCCGGGACAGATCGCGTTCACCGTGATGCCCGCGCGCGCGCCCTCCTGCGCCAGCGCCTTGGTGAAACCGAGCTCCCCGGCCTTGGCGGCGGAGTAATTTGCCTGACCCATCTGCCCTTTCTGGCCATTGATCGAGGAGATATTGACGATCCGGCCAAATTTGCGCTCGCGCATGCCTTCAATGATCGGGCGGCACATGTTGAACAACGAACCAAGATTGGTGTTGATGACGGCCGTCCATTGTTCCGGCTTCATCCGGTGAAACATGGCATCGCGGGTAATGCCTGCATTGTTGACCAGC
>DATEKG010000259.1:0-19484 GCA_035277565.1 Pseudolabrys sp. | reverse complement strand
GGTCTCGGCTGATGTGTTTCCATTTCATAACTGGGCGTTTCAGGAAGGTCTGCTGCACGCGGAAAATCTCGGCGGCGACATTGAGATGATGCTGGGCAAGCGCTGCATCATCGGCGCGTTCCCGTGGCGCTACGAAGGTCTGGAAGGTTGTCCGTGCCGGATCGTTTGCTTCCTCGATACGGATGACAATGTCGAAGCAATTGGTGATGCCGCGAAGGCGATTTTACGAAGTTAACTGCTGCCCGACTGTTGAATTAGGCGCCAAAGTCGTGGCGGTGTAAGCGGCAATTCATTTGGCTCGATCTTAAACGAAGAGAGTGCGTTGGCCACCGCGTTGGCCGCGGTAGCTGCCACGGCAACCATGCCGCCTTCGCCAGCGCCTTTTGCGCCAAGCGGGTTGCTTGGCGAGCGGTGCAATTCCATGGTCACACCGCGGATAATTGGAAAATCGCTTGCGGTCGGTAACAGATAGTCCGCCAGCGATGCATTTAGTAGCTGGGCGTCGGGCCCGTAGATAATGTGATCGAGAAATACGCCGCCCAATCCTTGTACCACCGCGCCATAAGTCTGACCGTGTACCAATGCCGGATTAATAGCGCGGCCAACATCCTCAACGGCCATGTAATCCAGAACCTCGACATGACCTGTACCCGCGTCAACCGCGACATGCGCAGCATGCGCGCCGTAGCTGTAGGTGCGCTGAGTGTTGGCGAAAGTGCCTTTTGCGGAGACGGGTTCGTTGGTGGCGAGCGCAGCCAAAGACAGCATACGCCCATCGGACCCTCGCGCCATGCCATCCGCAACGGTCACATCCGCAGGCAAGCAGTTGAACTGCGAAGCGGCTGCTGCGGCGATCGCGGCAATCAGATTCTTCGCACCATCGAGGATGGCCGAGCCGCCCATCACTACGGCTCGCGAATGGTAGGTGCCAAACCCTTCATCCACGATCGTGGTCGAACCGTGCGTGACGCGAAACGTCTCGAACGGCAATCCCATAGCGTCGGCGGCAATCTGCGCGAAAACCGTCTCCAGCCCCTGGCCGAGCACGGACGATCCCACCGCTAAGGTGATCGTCCCGTCGCGCTCCAGCGTCATGCGCACATTCTCGCGCGGCCCCGCACCGCCGCTCTCGACAAAGCAAGCAACACCTAGCCCGTGGTAGCGGCCGTCAACTTCCTTTCCCTGCAGCTTGAGCTTTTCAGTCCAGCCGAAGGCCGAGAGGCATCTGTCTAGCGCGGCGGCGTAGTCACCAGTGTCATAGGCAGTCTCATTTTCATAGGGCACCAGCTTGCCGATCGAGTAGGGCATCTCCGACGCGTCGATCAGGTTCCTGCGCCGCATCGCGACCGGGTCGATGCCGAGGTCGCGCGCCGCCATGTCGATCAGCCGCTCGCGAAAGAAGTTCGCCTCGAAGCGGCCGGGTGCGCGATAGGTGCCGACTGGCGTCTTGCTTGTCATATAGGCGGCAACTTCGATCTTAATGGCGGGAATGCGGTAGGGCCCGTGCAGGAATTGCGCGGCTTTTGCCGGAACCACACCGGAATTTGTGCGCGTATAGGCACCCATGTCGCCGTAAAGCTTTCCGCGTAGACCCAGAATGGTGCCCTCGCGGGCACAGGCAATTTCGAGCTCGCAGTCGATCTCACGAGAGTGGTTGGCTGCTTGCAGATGCTCGAGCCGATCCTCGATCCATTTTATGGGTCGGCCAAGCTTGCGCGCAGCGAACGGGATAAGGAAATCCTCCGGGTAAAATTCGCCGCGCACGCCGAAGCCGCCGCCGACGTCGAGCTCCAGCAGATCGATGGCGCTTTCTGGCATCTCCAACATGACGGCGAGCGCGCGCCGGTTAAAGAAGGTGACCTTGGTCGCACCGTTGATGATCAGACGTCCCGCCGCGACATCCCATTCGGCCACTATGCCGCGCGTTTCCATCGGCACTGCCGTGTGGCGATGGGCATGGAAGAATTCTCGCCGCGTATAGGCGGCACCCGCGAAAACCGCATCCGTATCGCCGAAGCCCACGGTATAGCGAGTTGCAACATTGCTGCCATTCTCCTCGAACAGCAGCGACGTGTCGGCTTCAGCGGCACGCCAGTCCGCGACCGGCGCGAGCGGTTCGATGCGCACATTGATCTCCGCCGCCGCGTCTTCTGCAATGGCGCGGCTATCCGCGACGATGACGGCCAATGGCTCGCCAACATAGCGCACCTTGTCAACGGCAATGACGGGCTGCAGGTATTTTTCGAGCCCCGCAATCGGCGCAAGCCGAATGGGGATGCGCGGGACGGCCGCGCCGATATCCCGCGTCGTGATTACCGTATGCACGCCGGGTATCTTCAGTGCCGCCGATGCGTCGATGCTCGTGATCCGCCCATGCGGCACCGGACTGCGCAGTATTGCCGCATGCAGCAATCCGGGCGGTTCGTAATCGTCGACAAAAGTGCCACGCCCGGTAAGGAAACGGAAATCCTCGGTCCGCTCGACCTCCTGGCCGATATAGACATTGCGTGGGGCGTTCATCGTGCGCCCTCGGGCCTCGTCTGGTACGCGGCGCGCGCATCGAGGACTGCCTCGATTATCTGCACATACCCGGTGCAGCGACAGATGTTGCCCGATAAAACTTCACGAATGCGCTCGGCATCGGCATCGGGTTCTTCCGAAAGCAGCACATGCGCAGTCGTGAGGATGCCGGCGGTGCAGAAACCGCATTGCAGCGCGTGATGTCTGCGGAAAGAAGCCTGCAGCGGGCTCAACGCGTCGCCGTCGGAAAGCCCTTCGACGGTCATGATCTCCATGCCGTCGGCCTGCACGGCGAACATGAGACACGCACGCACCGCCGCGCCTTCGACGATCACCGTGCAGGCGCCGCACACGCCGTGCTCGCAGCCGACATGTGTACCCGTTAGCTTGAGGTCGTGCCGCAGACAGTCGGCAAGCGTCGTGCGCGGTTCGACTGCGGCTTCGTGAGCCTTGCCGTTGACCGTAAAGCGCACTGTTTGCAGCGTGCTCATGCACTTTCCTTCGGGGCGAGACCGGCTGCCGAAGCCAATGCCCGCACGGTGAGCACGCGTAGCAGTGCGCGCCGGTAGTCGCCGGGCGCGTGGATATCGTCAGCGGGGTTGACGCTCTCGGCAGCCTCGGCGCCGGCGGTCTGGATGACTGCACCGGTGACCGCCTGGCCGTTGAGCACAGCCTCGACCGCCGGGAGCCGCACCGGAGTATCGGCGACGCCTATCGCGCCCGCATGCGCATCGACGACGCGGCCGTTCTCAATATCGTAATACAGGGCAATGCCAGCAAGCGCGAAATCGCCGCGCCGACGCGCGAATTTCATGAAGGCCCAACGGCGGCCAGGCCGCCACGGCGGTAGCCGCACTTCGACGATTACGTCTTCCGCCCGCAAGGCCGTGGTCAGCGCGCCGGTGAAAAAATCGCGTGCCGCGATGATGCGCCGCCCGCCGCGTCCGGCCACCACGATCTCTGCCTCGCAGGTTATGGCAATGCCTGGCATTTCGGCGGCGGGGTCGGCATGCGCGAGGCTGCCGCCGATCGTGCCACGATTGCGGATCTGGTAGTGCGCTACATGCCGGACTGCTTCGACCAGAAGAGGATGTGTGCGTTGCAATTCTTTGTTGCGCTCAATGTCGCGCCAGCGGGTGAGCGCGCCTAGCCTGATGCCATTTGCATCTATGACAAGTTGCCTGAGTTCCCGTATGCGGCCGATATCGACTAGAAAACGCGGCGCCGCGAGGCGAAAGGCGAGGATCGGCACCAGACTTTGCCCGCCGGCAATCACCTTGGCCTCGTCTCCGTGCTCAGCCAAGAATGCGAGCGCGGCCTCAAGCCGGTCGGGCCGCACGTAATCGAAACGGGACGCCTTCATTGCGCACTTGTTGCGAGGTTCTATTTGACTCTGCCGGCATAGGATCGTTAGCCTACAAACAATTCGGGGAGGGACGCAATGCTCGACCGATCCGCGAAGGACAATGTCTGCAGCGCTGTCGACGCGTTGCGCGACGATCTCACCAGGCTAGGTCTCGATCTCGGAAACATCGAGGCGCCGCTCGGCAAGGAGCGCGACGCCGGCAATTACGTCTATGACTGGATGCTACGCCACGGCTTCCGGCCGGAGCGCATCGGCGCCTACGAAGACCGCTTCAATGTAATTGGCCGAATCGTCGGCACGGGCGGCGGGTTGAGTCTCTCTTTCAACAGTCACCTTGACACCATCATGTCGCGCGAGGACACCGCGCGCTTCATCGATGCCAATGACCGCATCTATCACGAGGCCTGGCTCGACGACGGCAAGATCTACGGCTATCCGCTGGTCAACTGCAAAGGCCCGATGACCTGCTGGCTGATCGCCGCCAAGGCGCTGCAGAATGCCCATATCCGTCTCAAGGGCGACGTTGTTCTATCAGCAGTGTGCGGCGAGTTGTGCGGCGACTCGGTCGATGAATTTCAGGGCCACGATTATCTCGGCAACGATATCGGTACGCGCTTCGCAATCACACATGGCGCCATCAGCCATTTCGCGCTGGTCGCCGAAGCGACTAATTTCAAACCCGCCTGGGTCGAGGCCGGCAAGCTGTTTGTGAAGATAACGGTTTACGCCGGACCTTCGCGCTATACGCCCTATGTGCCTCGGCCACTGCCCGCGCTGAAAAGCCCGAATGCCATCGTGCGCATGTCGAAGCTGGTCGAGGCGATCGAGGAGTGGGCTGACGGTTACGAGAAGCGCTACACGATGTCCTACAGCGGCGGGACGGTGATTCCGAAGGCCGTGATCGGCGCCATCCGCGGCGGCGTGCCTTACAAAGTCTACCGCATCCCCGAACTGTGCTCGATCTATCTCGACGTACGCCTAAACCCGGATACCCAGCCGCTCGCGATCCAGGAGGAGCTCGAGGCGATCGTCGCCAAGCTCGACATAAAGGCGGAGGTGCGACCGTTCCTCTATCGCCGCGGCTTTAATGCCGAAGGAATCGAGCCGTTGAGGGGCGCGCTTGAAACCGCGCACCAAAACATCATCGGCAAGCCGTCGGAGCCTGCCGGCGCGCCCGAATGCAGCATGTGGCGCGACATCAACCCCTATAACGAGCTCGGCATACCATCGCTGACCTATGGCTGCGGCGCGGGTGCCGGGGGCGGCAACACTTATTTCACGGTCGACGACATGATCAAGACGGCAAAAATCTACGCGCTGACCGCGATGGAACTGTGCAATCAACCAACCAAGGCGGGCTGACGTCCCGTCGTGCCGGACAACGGAAGATAGACGCTACACCAGAGGAACCTCGCACATGTCGAAAACTTCCTGCCTCCTGACCGGCGCCGCACTCGGCCTCACGCTCGCCGTTTCGGCGCATGCCGCCTTTGCTGCCGACGTGAAGAACGTCGCCATCATCACCATGAACGATACACCGCAGCTGCTTGAGGTGAAGGACGGACTGATGGCCGGCCTTGCCGCTCACGGTTACACCGAGGGCAAGAATCTTAAGGTCGATTTCAAGAGCGCGCAGGGGAATTTCGGTACCGCACAGCAGATCGTGCGGCAGTTCATCGGCGAAAACCCTGACGTAATCGTCACCATCACGACGCCTACCAGCCAGGCGGCGATCGCCGCGACCAAGGATATTCCGATCATCTTCACCACCGTCACCGACCCGCTCAAGTCAAAGCTGGTGACGCAGGAAAAGCACCCCGGCGGCAATGCCTCCGGCATTTCCGATCTGGTGCCGACCGAGCGTCAGCTCGATATTGTCAAAGAGATCGTTCCCAATCTGAAGACGCTCGGCCTGGTCTACGATCCGAGCCTCGACAATGCGCGTTCTACCGTCGAGAGCATAAAGGCGATCGCGCCCAAGATGGGCTTCAAGACTGTCGAGTCACCCGCCATGGGAATCAACAATGTGCCGAGCGCGGGCCAGGCTCTGGTCGGCAAGGTCGACGCCATCTTCGTGCCGAACGACACCACGGTCTATGGTGCGTTTGAATCGCTGGTGAAGGTGGCGCAGGACGGCAAGGTGCCACTCTTTACGGCCGAGCGACGCAGCGTGCAGCGCGGCGCGGTGGCGACCGTTGGTTTTGATTTCAAGGACATGGGCAAGCGGACGGCCGACATGGTCGATAAAGTGCTCAAGGGCACCAAGCCGGGCGACATGGACGTCCAGTACATGAAAGACCTGCCGAATTCGCTCGCGCTATACGTCAACAAGGAATCCGCCGAGAAGATGGGGGTGAAGCTCTCGCCGGATCTGCTCAAGCGGGCGGCACAGGTCTTCTGACGTCGCCACAGCCGCATTCGGGTCTAACAGGTGAGTCTCTACGCCTTCACCGGCGCCCTTGAGACGGGATTGGCATTCGCGCTGGTAGCGCTCGGAGCCTATCTCACCTTCAAGGTTCTCGATTTCCCGGACCTGACGGTCGAGGGCTCGTTCCCGCTGGGGGCATCGGTGGCTGCCAAATTGATGGTGAGCGGTCTTGATCCGTGGAGCGCGACGTTGATCGCCGCGCTTGCCGGTTGTCTCGCCGGCTTTGCCACCGCCTTCCTCAACCTCAAGCTGCGTATTCTGCATATTCTAGCCGGCATTCTCACAGCGATCGCGCTCTATTCCGTCAATCTGCGCATCATGGACCGGCCAAATATTGGCCTCATCAATATGACGACGGTCTATACGCCGATCGAACATCTCGGTGTGCCTTCGCTCTATGCCCCGGCGGTGCTGCTCGCGATCATCGTCGTGATTGCAAAAATTCTGATCGATCTCTTTCTCGGCACGGGCGTCGGCCTGGCGATGCGCGCGGCCGGCGCCAACCCGCGCATGGCGCAGGCAAACGGCATCCAAGTTGGTCGCATGATCGTTTTTGGGCTCGGTATCGCCAATGGTTTGACGGCGATGAGCGGCGCGCTGTTCGCGCAGATGCTCGGTGCAGCGGACGTGTCGATGGGTATCGGTGTAATTGTGGTTGCGCTTGCCGCGGTCATCGGCGGCACCGCGCTGATGCCCTCGAGGCTAGTGCCCATGCTCACGCTCGCCTGTGTGCTCGGCTCGATACTCTACCGGATCGCATTGGCGGTAGCGCTCAGCACCGGCGCTATCGGACTCACCGCGTCCGATGTCAATGTGGTCACCGCGGCCCTGGTCGCGATCGCGCTCTGGTTTCCAGTGCGCCGATCCGCCTTTTCCAAACGGGCTGGGGGACGCCAATGATCCGGGCCGAAAACCTCAGCATCGTCTTCAACCGCGGCACCGCGCTCGAAAGCCGCGCGCTGCATAACATCAACCTCACAATCGCGGCCGGCGAGTTTATCAGCGTCATCGGCTCGAACGGCGCCGGCAAGTCCACACTGCTCAATCTGCTTGCCGGAGAGTTGAGGCCAACCAGCGGTCGCATTCTGATTGAAGAAGCCGACGTAACGACCTGGCCAGTCTACCGGCGCTCCACCATGCTCTCGCGCATGTTCCAGGATCCGCGCTCCGGCATCTGCGAGGACATGTCGATCATCGAGAACATCGCCGTTGCCTCAGCGCGCACGTCGCCGCGCGGCTTCCGCTTCGCCATTACCCAGGAGCTGCGCAAGCTCGCGGTCGATCGCCTCGGTATTCTCAAACTTGGCCTTGAACGCCGGCTGCACGACCGCGTCGCGCTGCTCTCTGGCGGTCAGCGGCAGGCGTTGGCGCTGGTCATGGCGACGCTCGGACCGACCAAAGTGCTGCTGCTGGACGAGCACACTGCAGCGCTCGATCCGGCAGCTGCTGAGCTGGTGATGAAGCTTACCGACAGCGTCGTGAAGAAATTCGCCATCACAACGGTGATGGTCACCCACAGCATGCGGCAGGCGCTCGAATTTGGCGGTCGCACAATCATGCTGCATCAGGGCGAAGTTATTTTGGATATCAGTGGTGACGAGCGATCATCGATGACTGTCGAACAACTTGTTCGCATGTTTCAGCGCAAAGAAGGTACTGAAATTACAGATGATCATCTGTTGCTGGCATGATTGTCCGGGCAAAGGCTATGCGGCTGAACGGCTGTTCAGTGCCGTTACAATCTTTCTGTTTCTTTACGAGCAGCAAGAAGGGTGTGATTAGAATATTGCTTTCGAGACGAGCGAACACGCAACAAAAAAGCATGCTACTGATCGGGAGGCGGGCCGGATAAGCTCAGATACGCAATTCGCCGTACCCCAACCCTGCGTGGATCCTCACCAGCATCGGCGAATTAGATCGGCTACACGTTCCGCTATCATAATGGTTGGGAGATTGGTGTTCGCGCTTGGAATTCTTGGCATTACCGAAGCATCGACGATGCGCAAATTATCCATTCCATAAACGCAACAATAGCGGTCAACCACCGCCATTGGATCGTCAGGTCGGCCCATTGAACACGTGCCGACTGGGTGCGCCATTGGTGCCGCGGCGCTGAGCAGTTCGCCGTCGCTCAAAGCTCGTCGCTTGCGTTTATTGGCGAACCATTTACCTGGCCGGATCACGCGCCCGATAATCTGCCGACTGATGGTGGGCGGCGCATTCAGCACGGCCTTTGCAGCGCCCGCCAAAATGTTACCGCTCACTCCCGGCCGGTTGAACTGATGTAGGGACATGACCGGCGGTAATAAAAACGCATCATCGTAGGTAGCGACGACAGCGGGAGAGCACAACAGGCTCTCGACAAAGCGGGCCGCGACAAGCATGCGCGGCGCATCGCGCGGATCTTCCAGTAGTCGGAAGTCGGTCCGCGGCGGCACCGTAAAATCCGCGCTGGTGAGCGACACCGCACCGCGTGAAAAGGGCGCGTAAAGTGCGCATCCCACCATGGCTGCGTCGGTTCCGTAGTCACGCGGACTGACGCGCCCGATCGTGAACATCAGCAGATCGGCGGCAGGCGCGCCCTCCTGGCCCGACGAAACACGGGCGCCGGCAATCGCAAATCTGCGTAGGTGGTTTTTCAACCGTGATCGCGGCGGCAATGTCAGCGCGAAATGCATATATGGATGGTTCTGCAGGTTGCGGCCAACGCCGGGCCGGTCGAGACGGGTGGTGATGCCGCTTTTGCGCAAGTCCTCGGCGGGACCAACCCCCGCACGCAGGAGTATGGCCGGTGAATGGATGGCGCCAGCACAAAGCACGATTTCGCGCGCTTCGATCTCTCTGACGCCGCCGCCTTGCGCGATTGAGGCACCGCAGGACCTCAAACCGTCGAAGCACAGCGCCGTCGCCTGCGCCTCGGTCATGATTTTGAGGTTCGGCCGACGGCGCACCGCGGCGGTGAGATAGGTGCGCGCACTTGAAGCGCGCGTCGTCATGTCCTGGCTCAGCGGCATCGGGAAGAAGCCCGGCCCCGGGCGCTCATTGATGTCTTCGATCAGCGGTAGGCCGCGCGTGATGGCGGCGTCTTCGATGGCGGTGACGAACGCGGGCCATTCGCCGCGCGGCAGGCGTCGAATGGGGTAAGGGCCGGGCGTGGCTTGGCTTTGATCCCGGTCGGAATCGTTTTCCAGCTTGCGGTAATAAGGCAGCACGTCCGCCCAGCCCCAGCCTTCGGCGCCCGCGGCAACCCATGCCTCGAAATCCGACGGCACGCCGCGCAGTGCCCACAAGCCCATCACGCTCGATCCGCCACCCATGATGCGCGCCTGCGGGAACGAGCGCGGCGGACTGCCGGAGGACGGGAATGCCTGCAGGCCTGGCCAGAAATAATCCGGGTTGAGCGATGAAGCCGGGAAAGTATCGGCGATGTCAGCCGGCAGGGCATCCGGAGGCGTGTCGCGGCCGGCCTCGACCAGCAGCACGCGCGTGTGAGGGTCTTCTGAGAGCCGCGATGCGAGGACCGCGCCGGCGCTGCCGCCGCCGATGATGAGAAAATCGGGATTGTCCATGAGCCGATCGCGATGAGGACGTAAGGCGCACTAGCCAACCAGCTTGCACCTGTTCGATCAAGCCTCGCCGCCTGTCACGGTTGCGGGGCGCCGGCGGAGCGCTTGAGATCGTTTCGCTCCCGAGGCGCCGGATTTCGGCTTCATGGCGCGCCAGTTGCCGCTGGCCACGCGTTCATCGACCGCCTGGTGAATAAGCCGGATCAATTCCTGCACCGCGGGCGCATGCGAGCGAACACGGCTGACGCCGAGCTCCCAGGTGATTGTCAGATCCCGGATGGGCGCGCCGCTAAGCTCGCCGGTTTCAAGTTCCCTCTGGACCGCGCAATAGGGAGAAATCGTGTAGCCGATGCCCCGCTGTACAAGGTCGTGCGTGAGCGGCTGGCCTTCGACCTCCAGAAATGGGCGAAAATCGCAGCGATATCGCGCCAGCGCGCGTTCGGTGACGATGCGCAATTGATTGCGCCGCGAAATGAGGATGATCGGCACTTCCGCAAGGTGCTTGATCGAGACCGGCTTGTTGATGTCGAGACCGGAGCCGGCGGCGCCCACGAGATAAACGTTCTCGCTCACCAGGGGAGTCACGCTGAAATTATCGAGCTTGCGCGATCCGCCGAACAGGATGGCGACGTCGAGTTGGCGCGACTGCAACAGGTCCTCGACCACGTGCACGAAGGCCTCGTGCACCTTGAGCTGAACGTCCGGATAGGCCTTGTGATAGGCAGCGATCAAATCGCTCGACAGGACGGCGCGCATGGCGGTCGGCAGGCCGAGCGAGACCGCGCCGGTCGGCTTTTCGAGCGCGTTCGACATCGCGACACGCGCGCGCGAAACCTCTGCGAGAATTCGCTCGGCGTGCTCACGTAACTGCTCGCCCGCTTCGGTGAGCGTGACCCCGCGATGATGACGCAGGAACAGCTTGACGCCGAATTCCTCCTCGAGCAGCGCAATCTGCCGAGTGAGCGCCGGCTGCGCGATATTCACAACGCCGGCGGCGCCTTTCAGGCTTCCGGTTTCGGCAACGCTCAGGAAATTCGACAGAGCGCGAAGATTCATGCGGGATGGACGATATCAAAATGATATCGCAACCATCAATAATATATATTTTCGGCAGAGCCCGCAGACCGCTAACCTTGCCAGCGAGAGGGAGGATCAGGTGCCGGATAAGCAGAAACTTGTGCTCGTGCCGGGGCTCGTCTGCGATGCGGGGATCTGGGCCTATCAGGTGAGCCATCTTGCTGAAATCGCCGAAATCAGCGTGCCAGCCGTGACCGACGGCAAGACAATGGCCGACATGGCGCAGATCGCGCTGGCCGGGGCGCCGCCATCGTTCGCGCTCGCCGGATTTTCCATGGGAGGGTATGTCGCGCTCGAGATGCTGCGTCAGGCGCCTGACCGCATTACGCGCCTCGCGCTTCTCGATACCTCGGCCCGCGGCGACTCCGCGAAGAAAGCTGAGTGGCGCCGCAACGTCATTGCCGCCTGCGAGCGTGGCGACTATGGCGCAGTTATCGAAGGCATGATGCCGGTGCTGCTACATGCGGACCGCCAAGGCGGCGAGCTGCCGGCCTTCGTGCGCGCGATGGCCGGCCGGGTCGGCGGCGATGCCTATCTTCGCCGGCAATACGCCATCGCGACGCGCCGGGACTCCCGCGATCTATTGCGCGCCTTCGCGCGGCCGGTGCGCGCGATCTGCGGCCGGCAGGACGGGATGAGCACGATAGAGGAACATGAGGAGATCGCCGCGTTGGCGCCCCGCGGGCGTTTCTCTTTAATCGAAGATTGCGGGCACATGACAATCCTGGAGCAACCGCAGGCAGCGACCGCGCTGTTGCGCGACTGGCTCCTCTATGACGCGTGAGGTCGTTCGTGGCTTACCGTCTGGCAGTCGATATCGGGGGTACATTCGTCGACGCCGTGCTATTCGATGTGCGCAACGGCGAATGGCACCTGGAAAAGAGCTTCACCACGCTGGGGAATGCAGCTGCCGGCGTCAACGACGCCATTAGGCGCCTTTCGATCGACGGCGGAGTCCTCGATTCGTTTATTCACGGCACAACGCTCGGCCTCAATACCGTTCTCGAACACAAGGGTGCGGTCACCGGCATCATTACCAATGCCGGATTCGAGGATATCTTCGAGATGGGTCGCTACAACCGCGACCGTGCGCAGATGTATTCGCTCGAATACGATGTGCCCCCTCCGCTGGTGCCCAAGCGCATGCGTCTCGGCGTGCCATGCCGGATGAACGCGGCGGGGGAGGAACTCGTCCCGCTCGACGAAGATGTCGTTCGCCGCGCCGCGCGCGAGCTGGTCGAGAAATGGAAAGTGCAGACGATCGCCGTTTGTTATCTGCACGCCTACCGCAATCCGTCGCATGAACAACGCACGCGCGACATTATTCGCGCGGAGTGGCCCGACATAGCGGTTTCGATCTCGAGTGATATTGTCCGCGAGTACCGCGAATACGAACGTTCGGCCACCACGGTGGTCAACGCCTATATCCAGCCGATCTTCCGCCGCTATATCGGCGCGCTCGAAGGTTCGCTGGTCGAGCAGGGATTCAATGGCTCATTCTACATCACGCGCTCTGGTGGCGGCGCGCTGCTTGCGCGCGATTCGATGGCGACGCCGGTTCATACGATATTTTCCGGTCCCGCCGGTGGCCTTATCGGAACGGCGCGCCTGAGTGAAATCATCGGCCACCCCGACATCATCTCGGTCGATATCGGGGGCACGAGTACCGATGCCTGCGTGGTGCGTGGTGGCGTGCCGACGTTGAAATACCAGGCGGAGCTTGAAAAGCTGCCGCTCATGATCCCGGCCTACAACATATCGACAATCGGCGCCGGGGGCGGCAGCATCGCCCGTGTCGAGGGCGGCCTGCTGAAGGTCGGTCCGCAGTCGGCTGGAGCCGAGCCCGGGCCAATCTGCTACGGCCGCGGCGGGCAGCATCCGACATTTACCGATGCAGCGGTCGAGCTGGGCTATATCGATCCGGGCAATTTTCTCGGCGGCGAGGTGAAACTTGATGCCGCCGCCGCGCGAGCCGGAATTATCAAGTACGTCGCGGACCCGTTGGGCCTGAGTTCCGCCGAGGCGGCGCGGGGAATTTTCGACGTGCTGCTTGCGCGCACGGTGAGCGCCATCCGCGAAATCACCGTGCAGGAAGGCTACGATCCGCGTGAATTCAGCATGCTTGCCTATGGCGGGGCCGGCCCTATGTTCGTGCCGCTAGTGGCGCGCGAAATGAATGTGCGCGAAGTGGTCGTGCCGCAGGCTCCCGCCGGGTTTTCCGCCTGGGGCATGCTGATGACGGATCTGATCCAGGAATATTCCGAAACCGCGGTCGGCCTGCTCTCCCATATCGGCATGGACGAGGTTCGCGCCTTGGCGAAGCGCCTTAGTCGCCAGGCCGATGAGGCGCTTGCGCAGGGTGGGTTTGCCACAGCCGATCGCAAGTTCGAATGGGCCGCATCGCTGCGCTATTTCGGGCAGGAGCACACGCTCGATACACCGCTTGAGGATACCGATGACATCGAGAGCCTCTGCCGCCGATTCGATATGCTGCACAAGCACCGCTACGGCCACGTGATGACCGACCCGGTGCAACTCGTGCACGTACGTGTGCGCGGTATTGGACGGACGCCGCGCCCCCAATTGAAGACGGTCCCGCTTCGCAAGAGCGGCGCGGCCGCCGCGCGGGCAACGCGCAAGGCGTTCTGTTTTGCCATGCGCGCGCCGACAGATTTCGCGGTCTATGACCGCGAGGATCTGCGCGACGGAGATATCGTGCAGGGACCCGCGATCATTGAGGAGAACACGACGACCCTGGTGTTCTTTTCCGACCAGCGCGCGAGCGTGGACAAGTACGGCCATCTCTTCATCACGCGGACGAAGCCATCATGAGCAGGCGCAACGCCCCAGCGACCGACCCGGCGACAGCTGAAGTCATTCGCCACTACCTTGCGTCAGCAGCGACGGAAATGGAACGCACGCTGGTGCGCACTGCCTATTCGACCATCATCTATGAGATCAACGATTTCGGCCTGTCCATTTTCGATCGCAATCTCAACCTGCTGGCCGACGCCACCGGTCTTCCGCTTTTTTTGGGTGCCAATGAATACGCCATTAGCCAGGTGCTTAAGAACAGCAAATGCGGTGCGCTCGAGCCGGGCGACGTTCTCTATATGAATGTGCCGTACTGGAGCGGCGCGCATACTAATGACGGTGTGCTGGTTTCGCCTGTTTTCGTGGACGGTGCGATCGCTGCCTATACGGTGGTACGGGCGCACTGGACCGACATGGGCGGGAAAGACCCGGGCTACATTCTTGATTCCACGACTGTCCATCAGGAAGGAATCATGATCCCCGGCGAGAAGATCGTGCGCCGCGGCGAGCCCAACGAGGAACTGCTGCGCATCATTCGTGTCAATTCGCGCGCGCCCGAAACGGTGATGGGCGATTTCAATGCCGAGGTCGCGTGCCTGCGCACCGGCGTGGCGCGCATCGGAGAGCTCTACCAGAAATACGGCGCTGAGACGGTCGATGCTTCGATTGAGCGCATCCTCGCCGCCGGCGAGGAACAGGCGCGCGCCGCCGTGCGCGTCATGCAGGACGGCGAATGGGAAGCCGAGGACTGGATGGACAATGATGGTGTCAATGACGACCTCGTGCGCGTGCATGCGCGCGTCGTCATCGACGGCGACAACATGACGATCGACTATTCTGGTTCGAGCCAGAAAGTCGAAGGACCGATCAATCTCAGTCTCGGCATGGCCCGTTCGGCCGCACGCATCTGCTTTAAGAGCCTGACGACGCCGCACGAGCCATCCAATGGCGGCCAGTTTCGCCCGCTCAATATCGTCGCGCCCGAAGGCAATCTGTTCAACGCCGCCTATCCTTCGCCGGTCTTCACCATTTGGGCGGGGGTGAGCGCGGTCGAGACCATCTACAAGGCGCTCGCACAGGCGGTGCCTGATAAGATGTGGGCGGGTTCCGGCGGCGATCTCGGCGACCCCGGCTTTTACGGCAAGGAGCCCTATACCGGCCGCCAGATCTGGCACCAGACCAATGCCGGCGTCGGCTGGGGCGCACGCGTCGATCGCGACGGCATCAACACCACGCAGCATGTCTCGATGTGCACCGTGAAGAACATTCCTATCGAGGTCGTCGAGGCGCGCCTGCCGGTCATGGTCGACCGCGCCGGCTTCCGGCAGGACTCCGGCGGCCCCGGCCGGTTCCGCGGCGGCCTGGGTTCGGTGCGCGACTATCGTTTCCTCGCGCCATTCGGGGCGCTCACGATTTTGAAAAAATCACGCACGCCCGGCTGGGGTCTCGCCGGCGGCAAGCCGGGACCGCTCAATCTGAGCATCCTCATTCCGAATACGGAGCGGCCCGACTGGAAGGAGCATTTCGACCGCGACGTTATTTCCTACGCTGACAACGCCTATCTCTACGACGACAAGCCAGAAAACGTGCTCTATTGCGGGATGTTTCGCGGCGAATTCGGTCCCGGCGACGTGATTTCCTATCTCGCCGATGGCGGTGGCGGCTATGGCGATCCCTTCACGCGCGATCCCGAACGCGTACGCAATGACGGGATCGATGGCTATGTCAGCCGCTCCGCGGCCGAAAAGGATTATGGCGTGGCCCTTAGCGACGATTTGGAAATCGACTGGGAACGCACAAAGCGTCTGCGGTCCGCGCCCCGGCCCGCATTTGCCGAACCGGAGATTCGGCATCCGCCGCCGAGAGGTCCGAGGCGCCGCTAGGCAGGATCACAAAATCAAAAGACACAACAGGGAAGAACAGATCACGAGGAGGGACGGTCATGGCTCGGTCAGGTCGCTTGCTGGGAATACTCGCCGTTGCGTTCTTCGCGCTTTTTGCCGGTGCGCCGGCAAATGCGCAGCCGGTTGTCATCGGCGGCACGCTCGGGCTGACGGGCCCCTTCGCGGGTCCTTCGGTCGAATACAAGGCAGTCTATGATCTCTGGCTGGCCGACGTGAACAAGCGCGGCGGTCTGCTCGGCCGCGAGGTCAAGATGACCATCTATAACGACGAGGGCACTCCGACCATTGCGCAAGGCCTGTTCAATCGCTTGATCCAGCAGGATCACGCCGACCTGCTGTTGGCGCCGTTCTCTACATTTGTCGGCGGAGCGATCGTTCCGATCGTCCTGTCACACAAGAAGATCCTGTTCAACGGCGGATTCGTCGGCATCAATATTTTCGGCGCGGCTAAGGGCTCGATCGTCGGCAGCTACACCTATCAGGAGCCCGACTACACGCGCGGCGTTTTCGAATTGATCAAGACGCTGCCGGCGGAGCAGCGGCCAAAATCGGTGGCGATCTTCACGGCACAGAATCCGTTCCCGATCATCGTACGCGACGGCTACGGCGGCAAAGGCGGCGCGCTCGCCTTCGCCAAGGAAGCCGGCATGACCGTCGTGGTCAACGAGCAATACCCGCCGAATACGACCGATTTCACCGGCCTTGTGCAGAAGGCAAAATCGGCGAATGCAGAGCTTCTGCTCCAGCTCGGCCTGCCCAACGACTCCCTGCAGGTGGCGCGCACCGTGCAGCAGCTCGGTTACAAGCCGAAACTGTTCTGCACCTGCGGTTCACAGGTTACGACCTTGCCGGCCTGGCCGAAGATGGGCGCGGCTGGAGAAGGCGTCATCGGCACCACGATTTCGTGGCCGACACAGAACTATCAGGGGCTCAATGATCTGCAGGCCTTCTTCAAGGGGCGCGGCTACGACACGATCCCCGCTTATGGCGTGGTGGCCTATGCGATCCTGCAGGTGCTCGAGCAGGCCGTGCAGGGCGCCAAGACACTCGATGACGAGAAGCTCAAGCAATATATCTTGAGCCATGAATTTCACACGGCCGCCGGAAATATCAAATACCAAGCTGATGGCACGCCGATGTTCAGCCAGGTACTTCTGCAATATGTGAAGGACAAGAATGAGGTGGTGTGGCCGACGGCGATGAAGACCGCGAGCCCGATCGTCCCGCTGCCCTGAGCCGGACAGGTGCGATGACCCAACCGCTTCTGATCGTCGATGCGGTCGCAAAGAAGTTTGGCGGGGTCGTCGCACTCGATGGCGTGTCATTCACAGTCGCGCCGACCACGATCAGCGGTCTGATCGGCCCGAATGGCTCGGGCAAGACAACCCTGCTTAACGTCATCAATGGCGTATTCCGGCCGGACAGCGGCAGCGTTCGGCTCGGCGATATGAACATTTCCGGCCGGCGCGCCTCCGATCTCGCTGCGATCGGTATCGCGCGCACGTTTCAGACCGCGCGGGTATTCCGCACCCTCACGACCTTGCAGAATGTCTACATTCCCCTTTTGCACCATGGCAGCGCAGAGCGCGCCGCGGCCGGCAAACGTGCAGAGGAGTTGCTTACCTTCGTCGGGCTTGAAAGGTTCGGCGCGCTAGCCGCGAGCGAATTATCGGGCGGCCAGCAGCGTCTGTTGGAATTCGCCCGCGCGCTGGTCACCAGGCCCAATCTGGTCCTGATGGATGAGCCATTTGCGGGCGTCCATCCCGAGATCAAAAGCCGCCTGATCAACTGCATCAGGCAGACGGTCCGGCGCGACGGCACGTCGTTCGTTGTCGTGAGCCACGAGGTTCCCGACTTGGTGGCGATGTCGGACGTGATGCTGTGTTTGGTGGGAGGCCGTGTCGCCTGCGCGGGCGCGCCGACTATGGTGGTGCGCGATCCGAAAGTGGTCGAGGGCTATCTCGGCGGGGCCGAGGACCAGCCATGATGGCCGCCACCGAACTTAGCGTCGCGGACCTTCATGCCGGCTATGTACCAGGCCACCCGATCCTGCGCGGTGTGACGATCGAGGCGAAGGCCGGCCGCGTCACCGTCGTGCTAGGGCCGAACGGCGCCGGAAAATCCACCATGCTGCGTACGCTTGCGGGCTACCTGCCGCCGCTGTCGGGCAGCATTTCACTCGGAGGAGCCGACATTACGCGGCTGGCGTCGTTCCGGCACATCGAGCAGGGCATCGCCTTCCTGCCGCAGGGACGCTCGACCTTTCCCGATCTCACGGTCGGCGAAAACATCGAACTCGGCGGCTGGCTCATGCGAGGCGACCACGCGCGCCTGCGGCAGGAGCTCGACAGAGTGTTGGCCCGCTATCCGACGCTTGCACCCTTGCGTGACCGGCCAGCCGGCAGTCTCAGCGGCGGTCAGCAGCGCACCGTGGAAATCGCGCGCCTATTGATGGCCGATCCCCGCGTGATGCTCATCGACGAGCCTTCGGTCGGGCTCGCCCCCAATATCGCGCGGCAGATGTACCGGGAGCTCGAAGCTTTTCGCGATGAGGGCCGCACGATCCTGCTGGTCGATCAGGATGTGCGTGCCGCGATCCGCATCGCCGACTACGTCTATGTTCTCAACTCGGGAAAGAACGACATCGAGGGCGACCGTTCGGCCTTCGAAGGCGATCTCGGCACCATGGTGCGGCGATGGCTGGGCGTTTAATGAAGGGTTTGCGCTCATGCTGATCACGGCGCTGCAAGTCGTGGCCGACGGCCTGCTGCTCGGCATGGTCTATGCGGTGGTCGGCCTCGGCCTGAGCCTGCTGCTCGGCATCATGGGCATCATCAATGTTGCACACAGCGCCTTCATCATGCTCGGCGCCTTCTTCACGCTCGGCATGCTCGAAGCCTTGCATGTCGATCCGATCATCTCGTTTGCGCTTTCGGTGCCGTTGTTTTTCGCGGTCGGCGCGCTGGTCTTTCGCCTCATTATCGTCCGCATGGAGCGCGCCGAGCAGAACCAGGGCCTAGTCGCAATGTTTGGACTGATGGTCCTGATAGAGAATGTTGGCACGATTTTCTGGACCACGAATACGCGCGTGGTTACGGTTACTTACAGCAACGTTCAGCTCAAGCTCGGCCTGATCGGCGTGCCGGCAGTCCGAGTGATTGCCGGCGCGCTGGCGGCGGGATTGATCGGCGCATTCTGGCTATTCCTCAACCGCACGCTGACCGGCCGCGCCATTCGTGCCATGGCGCAGAATCAGGATGCTGCCGCCGCCATCGGCATCAATGTGAAAAGGCTGTCGCTGATCATGTTCGGTTTCGGCATTGCGTCGGCGGGCGCGGCCGGCGTCGTGATCGCCATGGTGTTTCCGTTCGCGCCGCAGACGCAGATCGAATGGCTGAGCTGGGCCTTCCTGATCGTCATTCTGGGCGGCTTCGGGCGCGTCGAAAACACGCTCGTGGCCGGCTTGCTAACCGGCCTGATCCAGACCGTCGCAACTGCGCTGATGCCGTTCGACTATGTGTATCTGCTGCTCTATGTGGCGCTCGCCACCGTGCTCGTTCTTCGCCGCGAAGGCCTGCGCGGCGCGGTGCGGCGGACGGTCTAGGGGACGATATGTTTCATCTTTATTTCCTGCCCGCCCAGGCCGTGAACGACGCCTCGAAGCGGCTCGGCGCGGCGGCGGCGATCGCCGGCGTTGCGCTGCTGGTCGGTTACGGGCTCTTCAGCGGCAGCCTCGAGCACCTCAATACGCTCGGCCTTGTCTTCATGTATGTCGTCATGACGCAGGCCTGGAATATTCTCGGCGGCTA
>DATEKG010000258.1:0-2340 GCA_035277565.1 Pseudolabrys sp. | reverse complement strand
TCGACCTGGATCACCTCGAGGTCTGAGATGGCAGTGAGCAGCTTGGGGTCCCAATTGACCAGCCGCTTGTCCTTGTAAATGAGCTTCTGATTGTAGAGCTGCACGAAGACCTTGATGACGGCTTTCGACAGACCCTCGTCCATGGTGAAGCGCTCGCGCGACCAGTCACACGAGGCGCCCAGCCGCTTGAGCTGGTTGACGATGGCGCCGCCCGATTCGGCCTTCCATTCCCACACGCGCTTGAGGAAGGCCGCGCGGCCCATCTCCCGCCGCCCGGGCTGCTGTCGTTCCATCAGCTGGCGTTCGACCACCATCTGGGTGGCGATGCCGGCATGGTCGGTTCCCGGCTGCCAGAGCACGTCCCTGCCCCGCATGCGCTCGAACCGGCAGAGGATGTCCTGCAGCGTGTTGTTGAGCGCATGGCCCATATGCAATGAGCCGGTCACGTTCGGCGGCGGAATGACGATAGAGTATGGTTTCGCACCGGCACGTTCGGGCCGGCCGGCGCGGAAGGCGCCAGCCTCTTCCCAAGTCCGGTAGATGCGGCCCTCGACCTCGGAGGGCTGGTAGGTCTTGTCGATCGGCATTGTTTTGTTGCTTGGCTCGTCTCGCTTGTTGGGAATTGACCGTTTGCGCCGAACCACACACTCCGCCCACTCCCGCGAAAGCAGGAATCCGTTACTTCGCCTCAGGGCTGCACTGGATCCCCGCTTTCGCGGGGATGAGCGGCAAAGTCAATAACAGCGCGGTAGAAAGCCCGCCGAGCCCGCCGGAGTCAACTTTGTCCACCACCCCAATCGCCAAGCGCGGCAGCGCCACTTCGGCCATCACGTTGCTGGCGGTGGCGTCCTTCGCCAGCCAGTCGATGGTGCGGGTGTCGGATTCCCTCCTGCCGCAGATCTCGGCCGACCTGGGCGTGAGCGTCGGCGCCGCCTCGATCGTGGTGACAGCCTACGCGCTGGCGCATGGTTCGGTGCAGCTCGTCATCGGCCCCGTCGGCGACCGCTTCGGCAAATTTGCCTGCGTCACCGCGGCCTGCGCCGCGGCCTCCGGACTCGTTCTGCTCTGCGGCCTGGCGACCTCGCTGTCGATGCTGGTAGCGGCGCGGCTCGCCTGTGGCCTCGCGGCCGGCTGGATTATCCCGCTGAGTTTCGCTTTCCTCGGCGACGTCATTCCCTATGAGCGGCGTCAGCAGGTGCTCGGCACATTCCTGTCTGGGCAGATCCTCGGCCAGCTGTTCGGGCAGGCCGCCGGCGGCGTGCTCGGCGATTTTTTCGGGTGGCGCCGCGTCTTCTATTTTCTGGCCGTGCTGTTTGCGATCGCCACCATCGCGCTCATCGTCGAGTTCCTGCGCAATCCGATCACACGCGCCGGCCACGCGACAGCAACGCGATCGCGCGGTTTCATCGTCGACAATCTCACCGTGCTTCGCGGTTCGTGGGCACGCGCGGTAATCGCCATGGGCTTCATCGAAAGCATTTTCATGTTCGGCGCTTTCGCCTATGTCGGCGCAGATCTGCATCTGCGCTTCGGCGTCAATTTCGCGGTCGTCGGGCTTTTCGTCGGCGCGTTCGCAATCGGCGGCCTGATCTACAGCCTGTCGGTGCGCCGGCTGGTCGCGCGGCTCGGGCAAACGGGGCTCGTCACCTATGGCGGCATCGTCCTGGCCCTGTCCTATCTCACCATGGCCTTCACGCCGCACGCCTATATCGCACCGATCGCGATCACCGGGATCGGGCTCGGCTACTACATGCTGCACAACACGCTGCAGACCAATGCCACGCAAATGACGCCGGAAGCGCGCGGCACGGCGGTCGGAATTTTTTCGTCGGCGCTCTATCTCGGGCAGACGCTTGGTGTCGCCGTCAACGCCACGGTCTTTGACCGCTTCACCGCCGTGCCGGTTTTCGTCACATCGGCAATCGGGCTGCTCGCGCTCGGCCTCTATTTCGCGCATGCGCTGCGGCGAAGGGCGGCGGGGATTTGAACGTCTTGACCGTCATTCCGGGATGGCGCCATAGCGCGTCGAAGACGCGCGTAAACGCGCTGATGGCGCCGGACCCGCCTGCGGGCCGAAGCCTCAAGCAGCAGTGCTGCGCTTCTGAATCTTCGGCGGGCGCAGGCCCGGAATCCAGAGGCGTGTACCGCATTTGTTTTTGGATTCCTGGTTCGCGCTTTCAGCGCGCCCCGGAATGACTGTTGAAGGATCTACGGCCTTCCGCGGGAGACGCGCTCGATCTCGGCGCGCACGATGCGCTCGACCATGTTCGGAAGATTATCGTCGAGCCATGATTTCAGCATCGGCCGCAGCATCTCGCGCACCAGATCTTCAAGCGTGCG
>DATEKG010000257.1:0-7798 GCA_035277565.1 Pseudolabrys sp. | reverse complement strand
GTGGCGTTGGCCAGCGCAGCGAGGCCGTTGATGAAGCCCGGCGCCGAAACCGTCATGCAGATGCCCGGCTTCTGCGTCAGGAAGCCCGCAATCGCCGCGGCATTGCCCGCATTCTGCTCATGCCGGAAGCCGAAAAAGCGGATGCCTTCGGATTGCGCTACTCGTGCCAAATCAGTGACCGGAATACCGATAACACCGTAAATCGTGTCGATCCCACTATTCTTCAGAGCATCCGCCACCAAATGGATTCCATCGGTCATCGCTAATGGCGAATCCATGTCTATTGCCCTCCCGGCCCGCTCACCGTTTCGCGGTTGGATGTCACTGTCGCCTCGCCGAGTGCCGCGAAGGGGCCGAAAAGAACTCGCGGGGGCATTGGAAGGACCTCCAACTTGTCTCATCTGTGATCGGTGATGGTGCAATTCTAACGGTATCTGCGCCGCCGCCGTTGTTCGGCATTATTGCGCGGGAGCAATGGCATCGACCGCGCAACGCGGCACAGTGATTCGCCTCGGAACCAGAGTCTTGGACTTACGCAGCGCCCATCAGTCAAGCACCCAAGCCCCAACGCGATGCAGGTTCGAATCTACAAACCAAGCCGCTCGACGATGCAAGCCGGTCTCGGCGCAACGCGATATTGGATTCTAGAATATCCGCCGGAGAAACCGAGGACCCCCGACCCTCTGATGGGGTGGTCGACCGAGCTGGATACGCGTCGACAAATCCGACTGCGCTTCGAGACATTGGACCAAGCTCTCGATTTCGCGCGCGAGCATGGGTTTGAAGTCGATCTCGAAGCTGCGCAGGCACCTCGTGCCGCGCAAAAAAGCTACGCAGAGAACTTCGCCTTTAACCGATTGATTCCTTGGTCACATTGACATCTGGCAACAGAAACCCAAAAAAAGGGCTTATCTCAATGCAGTTTGCGGTACCACAGCCACTGAGAACCGAGCATAACGAATTGCACACCGAACTGGCTCTTTTGATGAAATTGCCGGGTCGTGTCGGGGTAGCGGCGCGCGACGTCGCCGCGGTTCTGCACCCGCACTTTGTGAAGGAGGAAAAGTTCGCGTTGCCGCCACTGGGTCTGTTACCCGCCGTCGCCACCGGAAACGTAACAACTGAGATGGCCGCGGTAACGGCAATGACCGACAACCTCAAAACCGAGTTGCCGCAAATGCTGCAAGAGCATATGCAGATTGCTGTGGCGGTCAGAACATTGCTCGATGCCGCTCAACAGACAGGCGACACTGCGGCGCTTCGTTTTAGCGAAAAACTTTTGACACACGCGCACACTGAAGAGCTCGTGTTGTATCCGGCCGCCGTCATACTTGGCGATTGGGTACGTCATTGCATACAGCGAGTTAAGCGAGCGGTCTGAGATGAGCCTCTAGGGCGACATGGCCCAATTATGGAAGCCGCATTACCCGGCGCGGCGGCGGCCCGCGGATCGAGCCCCGCCCCTGAAGTAGCTGTATCTGCCTCCCATCCACGCTCGGTGCCCAATAGGGGAATCGAGATTCTGTGCGCGACTTTGACCTAGATCAAACACCCCGGCCAATTTGTTAGCTTAGACTAACCGATGGCGATGATGCCGGCGCTCAATGATTAATTGCTTGTAGCGCCCGAGTCGGCAATTCGGGGAGGTTGCTTATGATGGCTTCCGAAGCACGAACAGCCCGGACGTTGATGGGGCGGCTGACGGCGCATTTCCCTGAGCATGCGCCCCTGACAGAGCCGGAGGTCGCGGTCGTAAAGAAACTTCAGTCAGCAGTTCGGCATATCCGTCGCGGCACCGACATTATCGTCCAAGGCCGCAAATACGAAGGCATCTTCATCATCGTCGACGGTTTCGGCTTGCGCTACAAAATCATGTCCGACGGCAAGCGCCAGGTGTTTAATATTTCGCTGCCTGGAGACATGGTCGGATATCCCGCGTGCTTCTTCGACCAGGCTCTGTATTCCGTAACGGCGTTGACCAACGTCACGGTCTGCGCGATCACGTTTTCCGATATGGCCGAGATGTTTCGGTCCTTTCCCCGGCTTGCGATGGCCTTGTTCTGGTCGACCGCCCACGAGACGGCGATGTTCGGCGAGCATTTGGCCGATGTGGGCAGACGGAGTGCCTACGAGCGCGTCGCGCACTTTGTGCTTGAGATGTCGATGCGCCTCAGCGAGATCGGAATGAGCAACGGACGAACGTTTATCATGCCGTTGAGCCAGGCGAAGATTGCCGACGTTGTCGGACTCAGCGTTCCGCATATCAACCGAATGCTACGACGGCTACGCGACGAGAAGTTCATCAAGATGAACGGATCGCAGATCCAGATCGTCGATCGCGAGGCTTTGGCCGCACTGGCCGATTTCGACGGATCGTATCTCGGCCATCAATCTCTGTCCCGCATTGCGCGCGACTTCGCGCGGAGCGATGGCAACGAATTGCGCGGAGAAATGGCTGTCGTGATCCCCTATCAAGGAGTGCCCAACCGGGGTCGTGAACCTAGTCGCGAACGTGAAGTGGGTGCGCGCTGAATCTTTCGAGAGGGAACAACGATGACAGCGAAACGGATCTTTTTGGAGATTGGCACTGGAAACGACTTGCATGGACGTAGCTATACAAAAGCCGCGGTCCGTGCCGTTCAGGACGCCATTCACCATAGCTCGCTAACGTTGCTTCGAACCTTCAACTTCGACCCAAGCTCGATGGAAGTTGATGTCACGGTCGGGGTTCAAGAACCCGAGAAGGTCGATCGCTCCGCCGTCAAGGCCGCATTGCCGCACGGGAAGGTCAGTATCAAAGTCGTGAGGGGCGGTCTCGATATTCCTGAAGAGGGCATGAACGATCAGACCGTGATCGCCAGTGCTGCGATCGCTGTTCGCCTCGATTTGGCTGCTGCGAAAACGGGTGCCATTCGTTAGCTGCGATTTGTCGCAACGCGGGTAGCCGACTGCGTTCCGCAAGAGCAGCCGTGGGCGGGTTTCAAAGAGAGGTCATGGCGCGACGGATGGTGCCAAGCGAGCGTAGCCAGTCGTCGATTGCCATCGGCTCCGCCGACACAACAACGGCCCGAGAGCCGGCGAAACTCGCCCAGGCTTGGTCAAGGGTGGAAGGCGCATATGTGAGCAGAGGGATTTTCTCCTCGACGCTGGCGGCGAAGGCAGCCCGGAGTCCTTGCCCGGCCGCCTCGAGTTTTCCGAATTTGCTCAGGATAACAACGTCGCAGCCTGTGGCAATGTCACGGCAAACTGCATCGGAAGCCGAGTTTAGCCCTGCGTTTTCGATGTCGCACCCCGCAGTAATGCCGGTCGTTGCTTGGAACATCGAATAGACAGCGTTATCGGCGATATTTCTCAGCCGACCTGCCCGACAGACCCGACCGTCGGCGTTCTTGCGCTCCTCGATCAAGCTCGCAATCCGGATCTGTGAAGCCCACCGTTCGATCACATCCTGAAACACTTTTTGAACGGCGGCCGTCGACCGGCCTCGGACGACTGCGATGTTCTTGACGGTTCCACCATCGTCGCCAAATGGATTCGGCACCTCTAACTCCAGAAAACGAGTTGTGACGCGCGCGTTAAGGTAACGCGCCTGAGCAGGCTGCAGTTCGGATGCAAGAAGATTGCGAAAATAGGGCTTCATGATCCGGCCAGTAACGCCCCGATCCGCACACATAAGCTCGACAAGGTTGCGGGCGAGCGGCGACAGACCGCGATTCTCGATCCTAGAATCAAAAATCGACCGTAACGCCTGTTCGACATCTCGCCAATTGCCGCGCGATATATGAGTCAGGACGTTCGATAGGTGCGAGTGATCTCGGAAGGCGCTGACGCACGAGAATACAAGCTGATCGAGATCAAACTCGGTATCTTCGCGTACCTCTTCCGTTACTTCTGAGACGATGCTCGGTACGACGGCTGATAGCCGCTCGCTATGAAATGCCGCTGTGCCAATGCCAGCGACGCGGCTGGTTGCGCTACGCTGCAGCATCGGGTGCTCCGACGGCCATGCCCGACGCCGATACGGCATTCGTTACTCGTCTATTGGGTCGCGCGTTATCCATCAATGGTGCTCGCCGGGTTTGGTGGTTTCTTCCATAACCGTAAGCGACACGGTGGAATGCGCGTAAGCGCCGCCGGCACGCATCTCCGCAGCAACCCAGATCGCTTCCATCAACTCCTGCTGGGTAGCGCCGTGGCGGAGCGCTGCTTTCGTGTGTCCGCGAATGCAATAGGGACATTGCGTCACATGGGCTACAGCGACAGCGATCAGCTGCTTGGTCTTCACGGGGAGGGCGCCATCTGCGAACACTTGGTGACTGAAGGCCTCGAACGCCTTCTCGATTTCTGGCGCAAGGGCGCGTCGCCTTTCGGCAGTCGCGGGCGACGGCAGCGGATACAAAGTTTCGGTCATCGATTCTCCTCCTTCAACTGAATCGGAGACGCGCATCTCCAAAACGTTTGAGGCTGGATCGCGATCCAGTCGAAGGTATCTGTGCTGCAGGGTAGCTGTGCTACGCTGATTTGCGGCGCGTGATACGTACCCGCCAAATTTCTGGCCCTTTCTCCAGGTACTCCCAACCGAATTGTCCCGGTAGCTCGGCCTCGAACTGGTAGTAGAGCGGCTTTGGATCGTGGTCGTTGATGAGCACGACCGCGTTGCCGGTCGATAATTTGCCGCAAGTCGCAAAGATCAGCGTGTGCCGTTGCGGAGGGGGTAGGTCGCGAACATCCAGCTGTTGCGGATCAGGCATGACGGTCTCCTTTCGCCTTTTGAAGTTTCGGCTGTGTGAGATAGTGCAACGCGCCATTGAGTTTTGCGGCCTCGCCTGGGTGTGTTCGGCGCAACGCCGACCAAGCGTCGGCAGCGATGCGGCAGGCAAGGTCGGTATCCCCTTCGTCGCCTAAGGCCTTCAGCGCCCGGATGAGAAGCTCGTTGATGCGGCGGATATCGACGCTGAGAATATCCGTCGTCATGGCGCCCGCGCCGGAATCCTGAAATGCACTTTCGCTTCCTCGCTCATTCGGTCGGTTGACCAGCGCGGTTGCCAGGTCATGGTGACATCCACGCCGCTGATGCCAGGTACGGACGCAGCGCAGGTTTCGACGGCCTGGCGGATATACTCGGTTGCGGGACAGCCGGGCGTCGTCGTCGTCAAAAGAATTCGCGCGCGACCATCATGGACTTCGAGGTCATAGACCAAGCCGATGTCCACGATGTTGTAACCGAGCTCGGGGTCGATCACGGTCTTGAGGGCATCGGCCAGGTTTTGAACGATCTCGGCACTCACGGCTGACTCTCCGCCCGCCGATGCACGGTCGTGTGGCAGCCATCCGAGCGCATGTCGCTGGCAAAGCTGTGCTTCCGCTGCTGAAGTTCGCGATGCAGCAGCAGCGGCTCCCGGTCGGTGACAACTTCCAGCGTCGCACCTGGCCGAAGTAACTCGACCGCTTCGAGCGCAAGGCGCATCGGTTCAGGCGGGTTAAGACCGCGCAGATCAAGGCGCGGAACGGCTGCGATCTCGTCGCTCATTGCTTCGCTCCGGGGCCTGCTCTCGGCGTCGATGGTGTGAAGACGACCTCCCAGTCGCCGCCGCCAATCTCATGCTCTGCGTGACCGAAGCCGCGTTCAGCCATGACGCCGAACAGGGGAACTGGTTTGAAGGTTGCCAGCAGGCGCAATCCCTGACCGGGCGACAGCGCATCAACCGCTGCCATGATTTTCGAGAATGGCTCGCCGCCGGCGCGCAGAATCTCGCGGACATCGAGCGTCGATAAAGGAAGCTGTGTCATAGTGCGTGGCTCCGAGTGGTGAAATTGATTCCGAGAGCAGGCGGCGGTGCCGCAATCGGCGAGGTCGAGCGCACACTAATGGGCTGTGGTTGCCCCGGCGCGCGATAGCGCGCAAACCAGAGGGCGCGCATGATCATCGCCGTCGCGACCAAGTGACCGAAAACGGCAAGACGCCAGAGCGTTGGCCAGCCCAATGCGATGCACAGCGTGCCGAAGGCAACCGCGACGAAATAGGCGACAAACCAGGGGCGGTCGCGCCTTTCGTTGACCAGGTCTTGTACCCGCGGCACCGGCTGCTTCCCGAGTACGCTGCCGTAGCGCTCAAGCCAGGTCAGGAAGGGGACGATCTTGTAAAGCTGGCTCAATCCCAAACCGGAGAGCCAACCGAATAGGAAGAGATAGGCGGCCGCGCCGGTGATTGCTTCGCCGAACCCGGCCGTGCTGGCGTAAATCGCCAGGCCCAGCGAGATGGCAAACGCGGCCAAGGCGGCAATCGCCATGCCGGTATTGAGCTCGAGCTCGCGGCGGCGGCGCGCTTGGTAAAGCCGCACCATGTCGACGAGATAGAGCACCAAGCCGAGACTGGTTGCCACCACGGCTCCTAAGACCACACTGGCTGGCACGAGGGCACCGAGCGACAACGCAAGCTCAAGGATCCATGTAACCGCCAAGCCGCCGACGCACAGGACGATAATCGTCGTACCGAACCTGCCTCGCTCCTCGGGCGCAAGGGTGAACATGCTGAGCAGCCGATAACTCACGCCGACTGCCGTCAGTGTAAACCAGCCGACCAGGCCGGCGAGCAAATGAAGGTGCAGTCCGTTGGTAAACACGCCGGACCACGGGACAAGCTCCGGTGCCGCGAAAGCGAGGCCGAAAATGATTCCGAGGACAACAGTCACAAGCAGGAAGATCAGCCCGGCAGCGATGAACTGAGCCGAGAAGGCAAGCGGTCGGCTCCGCCATAAAGTTCGTGCGAGCGCGACAACGGCGACAACAACTCCGGCCAGAACGACCGTTCCACCGACCGGCAGCAAGGCGATCGCCGCTGGCACTAGTTGGCCATTCAACGCGACAAAGCCGGCTTCCATGAAAACGAGTCCGGTAATGATGGCGACGAGAGACACCAGCGCCGATCCGCGGGCCGCCGCGCCTCCGGCGGTGATGACCGGTACGAACTGGTGTAACGCGCCGAGCATCAGGATCGTCAGCCAGCCTATGGTGACAAGATGCACCGTGGCCAACGTGGTAGGCCCGAAGAGATCGACGATCGGAAACGCAACGCCCGCAACCATTGCCGCCTGCGCGAGCAGGAAAAAAATCAATGCCACCGCGAAGTGGTGAATCGTCCAGCGCGAGACCGCCGATCCGAACATCGCCTCTATCCATTCCCGTTCGGTATGGGTGTGTTCCTTCCGATCTGCCGCCGATCATGGGGCGATCGCTGACGGATGGCTTTCGATCGTGATTGGATATTCACATCACGAGCGCCGCCGCTGTCACGACGGCCGCGCATCCCACGCCCCCGATGGCGACAATGCGTATCACTGCTTGTTGCAGCGTGCGGCCGAGAATCCAATGAAAAATCCGGTCGGTTTTTTCGCAAGCCGCAAAGGTCTCGGCTGATGTCATCGGCGACACCAATCTCTCCGTAGGTCTGCCCCATCGGGCGTAGCGCCGTCGGATGACGCCACGCGGCTGTCGGGCGAGACGTGGCTAATTCGATGCCCAAGGCAACGCCTCACAATTTGTCGCGTACCTTTTTTGCACACGATCGATATCCGCCGAGGCACCGCCAATACTCGTCTTCATTAAAACCAGCTCCGGCTCAAACAATGCCATTGTTACGAATCTTGCCATGAATGCGGAACAATATGGCCGCGTGAACCGATTGGTACATTGCGCTAACGCAATATTCGCGACGATTGACCTGAAGCGGCGCTAGCAGGGAGCTATAGCCGCTTCTAATCTTCATTTCGATTCGGGTCGGATTGATGGACCAACTATC
>DATEKG010000256.1:0-9370 GCA_035277565.1 Pseudolabrys sp. | reverse complement strand
AATGGCTGCGAGCTGACGCCCGCGAGCGTACCTGCTGTCTGAAACAACGGGACGCCGCCGGGTCCGGTATTATTCGGCGTATTGTTGATAAAGCCACCCTGGCCGGTATTGAATCCGGCCGTCCCGGTCCGGTTACTGGCGAACCAGTTGACGCCGATCGCACGTCCGGCGTCCCGTGACGCCTCGATGAAACGCACTTTGAGCAGCACCTGCTGGGCGGTACCGATGCTCATCGCATTGACGACGCCGTTCGGCGACATCGCTTTCGCCACGGCCATCGCGCGCGCAGCAGCCACCGCATTTGCAGCTTCGCCGCTCAGAATGACCTGACCATTCATTGACGAAACATGTATGCCGCGCGTTCCCGTGCTCGAATTGATTTTCTGCTCGAGGTTTTTCGAATCGATGGTCACATCAAGGTCAATGACGCCTGCAAGTTTCTGGTTTTGATCGTAGACCGATACATTTGTAGTTCCGACTTTCTTGCCGAGGATATAGAGCGAGCGGTCGGACAGCGGGAAAACGTCGGCAATTTCGGGGGATCCGACAACGGCGGTCGTGAAGACCTTGTCGAGGTGAAACGTCTTGCTTTTGAAGAGCGTTAATGTGACGTGCCGAAGCGGGGCATCCTCCACCTGCCAGGCGTTCCGGGATTGGGCCTCAACCGGAGCAGCAGGCGCCAAGGCTGCAAGCGCCAACGTCAAAGCAATCAGAAGACATTTTGAAAAGCGGCCTTGCGGGAAATACCCGGTCAGGCGCGGGAGGCAGAGTCGGGATTGCTCGAGAAAGAAATGCCCTGGCGACATGTTGTCCTCACGCCCGTTATTGAAAGGAAGCTACATCAAATCTTGCCGTCACCTGTCACTGCGCACGACGGTGTATTCTTCGCGCTTCAGATTGCGAACCACCGCAACCTTCGCCGTCGATGGCTGCACGACGGGCGAGGGCGGTGCCGTCACCGACGGCGGCGGCCGGACAGGCTCGACATGTCGCGCAATCGTTTGACCGAGATCCTGCTCGGTGACGCGGCGGGCGGGGTCGATTGTCGCCTCCGCAGGCCGGCGCAAAATAAGCGACAGCTTGCCGATATTGGTGGCCAGCAGAACCTTTTGCGCCTGCTCCGGTGTCACCTCAATTGTCACAGCCTTTGCGACTGTTGGATGCTCCTGCTGTTCGCTCGCCAGCTGATCGATGGCGAGGACCTTCACGTGTTGCAGCAGGATTTCCGAATAGTTTTCCCGCCTGGCGGCGCCTGCTTCGGCGATGAGGACAACATCGACGTAGTCGCCCGGGAGGATAAAGCCCGCTACGCCGCGCACGTCGTCGACGCGAATTGTAACCGCGCGCAGGCCCTTCTCCAATAGAGCAGAAAGTGTGCCGCGTTGACCTGGCTCAGTAACCTTCGAGCGCAAAACCGGTTCGTGCGGCGCCAGCGGGGACAGCACGACGCGCCGACCGTCTTTCAAAAGACTGTCCTTGGTGACAAAAGCGCCGTCAGGGAATGTCTTTGCCGCCCATGGCACTTCGATTACATCGTCGGCCGTCAAAATGGCGCCGAACGCCAGAGGCTTTGCGGCAACGACAATATTACCGACCGGCTGAGTCGCGGCGTAACTACGTGCGTGGGTTTCGAGCCAATTTCGTGCAAGAAACGCAGCAACGCCGCCCATGACGATGGCGATCACGAGAACGAACAAATTTCTCCGCGGCACGAACACCTCCCCACGCGCCTCTTTATTTTTATGTCGCGGGTTGGCGGCCCACGATGCCAGCGGCGCGGCAATTTTTTTCGACGCGCCTGAGACGCGGAATTTTACATCTGACTAATTGGCCGACAGCGCGTTCCAGAGCGCTGCCCATTTGCTGTTGACCCACCCTCCGACAAGGCCAATCGTCCCAACGACAGCGACCAGCATGATGCCAAGCAGAACCGTGTATTCGACGAGCGCGGCGCCTTGTTCGTCACGCGCAAAATTCTTCATCAGTTGCAGGGGTTTTCTCATAACCGCACTCCCACCGATCAACCAAAGCTCACAGCCGGAGGGACCCGCGGGCAAAGCGCCGTCTGGTCCCAAACGGCGGCTAACGCTTGGTTAAGCATCAGTTAATTGGGTGACCGGGTCAAGCTTCTCGCGTCGAGCGGGGCATTACGCGGCATAAATTGGAGGTAAACGGCACTGGTCAGATCAACCGGCGACGCGGACTGGCTATGACGAGTGCCGGGTTCCAATGTTGCTGCAGGCGCCGCGAAACCTGGCCGTTCGGGAACGGGAGGGACATCTCTTGAAACGTGGCGCTATGCCACAGAAACCCATTGGAGGTCCCCACAATTTCGTTGCAGGGGCATCCGTATCACTTCCCGGACGAGTGGAGACACAGGATGAAAATACGCACTGTCCTGGCGATGGCATTTCTCCTCTGCGTTACCAACGCCTCGTTCGCGCAATTTGTGACGAGCGGCAAGGTTGTATCGGTCAATTCAAGCGAGGGAACGATAAACATCATCGTGAAAAGCGTCAGTGCGGAGGGTCCGCCGGCGCCTACTGAATTCAAGGGGCTGGATAAGGCTGCCTTCGTTTCACTGAGGCCCGGCGATTTGGTAACGTTCACCTCGAAAAACGTAAATGGCGTTTTGACGATCAGCAGAATTGCAAAACAATAGCTGATACGCCTGATGTCTCAGGCGCCGCGTGACTCCTGCGGGGCCGGAGTCACGCGAGGCCATTCCTGAAGTGTGCCGGGTCACAGTGAATCGAGAAAATTCACCAGGTCCTTTTTGTCCTCTTCCGAAAAACCAATTGCGAACCGTTGATCGTAAAAGTTGACTACGTCCAACAAGGTCGCCGCCGAGCCGTTGTGGAAATATGGCGCCCTGGAAGCCAGTCCTCGCAGAATTGGCCCCTTGAGTTTGCCAATGTCGGTGCAATTTCCTGAAATCAGTGCGCGGCCGGGATCGGTCACGATGAACTTCTGGCCGGCCAGCGGTCCTTGCGTGCATTTCAGTGTGAAGACCGGCAAGTCCGATATGTCGAGCGCCGGAGGTCGATCGCGGCCTGCATTCGCAACCCCGATGTTCAGGGGCAACTTCACCGAATGATTGCCGACGTCCGGCGTGTCGTGACAGGTGCCGCAAAAACCCGAAATGCTCGGTTGGCCAAGCGTATCGTTTAGTCCTGTTACCCCCGAAATGTTGAATTTTGTGGTGTTGAACAGCCGCTCGCCGCGGGCAATCGACCTCCGGTACCTGGCGATCCCACCGTCCTCGTCGCCTTCCTTGTCCTGCAAGCCCTGCCACATCGGAGAATTGTAAAGATCGAAGATGTCGGAATCGAAGTCCGCACCCAACGCCAGCGGATCGTTGATTCCGACAAAAAACTTTGGGAGTTCGGCTGCAATCGGCACTGGGCCGCCGTGTGCGCCGTCTGCGTCGAGACGGCGTGCTTTGTTGTCGAAGTACTGCGCGGTGAACAGATTTGTCTCGAATTTGACAATCTGATCGGCCTGCTCCGGTTTTGGCGGTTGTGACGCCTGCGCGTGCCCTTGTGTTGCGTCGATCGCTTGACTGGACAAGCTGGGCTCGCGGCCGTCCCACATGATGCTGGTCAGAAAGCCGAGATTTGTTGCCGGGAGAGGCCGCCGATAGACCGATATCATCCCTTCCGTCTTGCTGGTAAGTCCGGTGACAGGATTTGTTGTACAGTTGTAAGGATCGTCGACCTTGATGACCTCGAATTGTGAATTCGCCGGCATAGGCAATGCGATTCGAATGAGACCTTTTTCAATCAGCAACTTATAGGCTTGGCGTTTGTCACCCAGGGTCTTGATGTTATCGGTCGGGCATGTCGCGCCATCGACGAGCCGGAAGATTGGGTCGCTGCCGCCGCTGGCCGCAAAACGGTCCTTGATGCTGGCAGCACTGACGGTCCAACCTGTCTTGGGCTGGTGGCAGGTGAAGCAAGTTCGCCCGTTGGCCCCTATATTCTGGAAGAACGCATTGCCTGATGTGAGTGTCGGACCGGTCGGTTGATATGTGGCGACCGCGCCATCCGGATCGTCGTCCTTCCCAAAGACCGGAATAATATTCGGAGGCGCATCCGATCCGCTGTCGAGATCCTTGAAGGACTTCATCTCAAGCGCGTGGCGAATCGCAGGAAGTCTCCATTGCGTTGATTGTGCATCGTTACTCTGACCCGATACCGATTGAGGTGTGACGACAAGGATGAAGAGCGTTGCTCCCAAGAGCGGGAATAGTGATGTTTTCGTAGAGTTGAGCCGGGCATGCGTCGGTGGGCGCTTTATGTGCATGGACCCCTCCTTTTGTGAGCGTGTGCTCCGTGCCGCTGACGGATCTGATTTGTTGCCGGCCCAGCTATTTTCCGCCTCAAACTGCGGCGTAAATTAAAGACTGCGGCGTGATCCGAACGGGGGTCAATCAACCGTGTTGACCCAACAGAGCCGAATTTCAGAGTCGCCGCTGTGCCAACTTGCGCCGCGATTGTACCAACTTGCTTCTGCGCAGTCCGCAAACAAATGGCAGTTCGACAAACTTTCATACTGCCGGTCACACGGATAGATAGTGACCAAGCTCACATTGCCGTCAAAAAAATAAAATGGTCCGTTTCAAAGATGTAGGGACCTTAGTCTCACTCCTTCACCGCCCCGGTCATCGCCGAGACATAGTGTTCGACGAAGAAGGCGTAGAGGATCACGAGCGGCAGCGAGCCGATCATCGCGCCTGCCATCAGCGAGCCCCAGCGATAGATATCGCCATCGACCAGCGCGGTCACGATCGCGACCGGCACGGTCTTGTACTGCGTCGATGAAATGAAGGTCAGCGCATAGATGAATTCGTTCCAGCACAGCGTGAAACAGAAGATGAAGGCGGAGATCAGCCCCGGAACTGCCAGCGGGATTACGATGCGAATGAGAATCTGCCAGCGGCTGGCGCCGTCAATCAGCGCGCATTCCTCGAGCTCGAAGGGGATGGTCTTGAAATAACCCATCAACAGCCAGGTCGAGAACGGGATGAGGATCGTCGGGTAGGTGAGAATGAGCGCAAAGGGCGTGTCGAAGAGGCCATACTGGAAGACGACCGTCGAAAGCGGAATGAAGAGAATCGACGGCGGCACCAGATAGGCGAGGAAGATGGCGCCGCCGACCCATTGCGCGCCCTTGTAGCGCAGCCGCACGATGGCATAGGCGGCGAGCACGCTGGCGACGATCGACAATGCCGTGGCGCAGACGGCCACCATCATCGTGTTCCACAGCCAGATCGGATAGTCGGTCTCGAACAGCAGCTTGTAGATGTGCTTGAGCGTCGGATTCCAGGTCCAGAACGGGCTGTACGTGTCGAGGTCAAGCAGCTGGTCGTCCGGCTTCACCGATGTCAGCGCCATCCAGTAGAACGGGAACAGCAGCACGAGCAGGATGATCGACAGCGGCAGGTAAAGCGTCACCAGCCGCCGCGGCAGCGACTGCAGGTAGCTCATGCCCTCGGTGTCGTCGGACAGCGGCGCCGAGCCTGTCAGAATCGCCTTCGGATTTGCGGCCTTGCCGGCGAGAGCGTCAGTCATTGCTCGGACTCTCGATTGTCATTCCGGGACGGCGCCATAGCGCGTCGAAGACGCGCGTAAACGCGCTGATGGCGCCGGGCCCGGAATCCAGAAACAGGCCCTGACTTGCGGCTGGATTCCGGGTTCGCGCCCAACGGCGCCGCGCTGCGCGCGGACCCGTTGGACACGCCCCGGAATGACGCGCGAGGGCGAGCGCATCAATCATTGCTTTCACCTTGCTGCCATTTGCGCCGTTGCAGGCCGAACCATGACACCAGGATGGCGCCGAGCAGGAACGGGATCATCGCGGTCGCGATGGCCGAGCCCTCGCCGAGATAGCCGCTCATGATCGCGCGCTGATAGGAGTAGGTCGCCATCAGGTGTGTGGCGTTGACCGGCCCGCCGCGCGTCATCACCCAGATGAGCTGGAAATCGGTGAAGGTGAACAGCACCGAGAAGGTCATCACCACGGCGATGATCGGCGTCAGCAACGGGTAGGTCACGAAACGGAAGCGCTGCCAGGGCGTGGCGCCGTCGATGGTCGCCGCTTCATAGAGTGAAGGCGAAACCGTCTGCAGCCCGGCCAGCAGGGTGATCGCCACGAATGGCACGCCGCGCCAGATATTGGCGAAGATCACCGACCAGCGTGCGTTCCAGGGATCGCCGAGGAAGTCGATATTGCTCGATATCAAATGCATTTTCCGCAGTGACCAGGAGATGATCGAGAACTGCGGATCGAACAGCCACCAGAAGGCGATCGCGGAGAGCACCGTCGGCACGATGAAAGGAATGAGGACCACGGCGCGGATAATGGCCTTGAACGGCAGGCGCTCATTGAGCAGCAGCGCCAGATAAAGTCCCACCGCGAATTTTATGGTGCTGGCAACCGTGGTGTAGAGAATTGTGTTGAAGACGGAGAGCCAGAATATCGCGTCGTCGGACAGGAATTCGTAGTTCTCGAGGCCGACGAAAACACCGCCGCGGCCGAGGCGCGCGTCGGTGAACGACAGCCACACACCAAGGCCGAGCGGATAGGCGAGGAACAGGATCAGGAATACCGCGGCCGGCAGCATGAACCAGAAGCTGAGCCAGTTGCGATCAGTCTTGAGCCGGTCCCACGCGGTGATGTCGCGCGGAACGGCCTTTGCCTGCTTCAATGCGATGTCGACCATCGAAATTTCACAACGCCTTGGTTGTCATGGCCGGGACAAGCCCGGCCGTGACTCGTTTGTGCTTACCGGTAGATCCGCCTGAGTTGACGCTCGGCGATCGCAATCGAGCCCTTCACGTCCTCGCGGCCCGTGCAGTAGTTTGCAAACATGTCGAGCACGACGAAGTCCGCGATCGCGGTTGCCGCCTTTTCGCCGACCGAGCCGAGACCGCCGGCAGTGAGCGTGCGCTTGGCCGCCTCGCCGAACACCTTGTTTTTCGGGTCGGCGGTCCAGATCGGGTTCTTGTCGTAGGCATTGAGGCAGTGGGTGAGATAGCCCTGCGCCGATTCGATCCACGGATTGAAATTATCCGCCTCCAGCATGAAGGCGAGGAGCGCCTTACACGCCTGCGGATATTTCGTGTAGGTCATCGCCATGGCCGGATACATGAGATGCAGCTCGGTCGGCTTGCCGACCGGCCCGATCGGCCAGTAGGCATGGTCCATGTCCTCGGCGATCTGCTTCTTGGTTGGATCCTTCTTGGCCGCGACGTAGATGGAGATGCCGTTGTCGGTCCAGTTGATTTCGCCGGCGAGGAACGCCTTGTTGTTGGAGGCGTCGTTCCACGCGGCGGTGCCCGGGATCATGTAGCCGTACAGTGTCTTGGCGTATTCCAGCGCCTTCGCCGTCTCCGGTGAATTGATGATGACCTTGTCATTCTTGTCGACGGTGTTGCCGCCCTGCGCCCACAGACACCAGTGCACCCAACCATTGCCGTCACCTGAAGCGTGGCCAAGCGCGAAGCCGCCCGGCGTGTTGTTGGCCTTCATGGCCTTGGCATATTCGAGGAAGGCGTCCGTCTTGTCGGGGAACTTGTTGAAGCCGGCTTTCTTCGACGCCTCGATGCGGTAGTTGATCATGTTGCCCGAATAGCAGATCGGGATGCAGATCCACTTGTTGCCGCTCTTGCCGTAGGTGACCGCGCTCGGCACCCAGCCGCCATATTTCTTGCCGAGATAGTCGGCGACGTCGGTTACGTCGACGCATTTCTGCGGGAACAGATGCGGCAGTGAATAGAGACCCCAGAAGAGATCGGGGCCGGTGCCGGTGTTGGCGGCGACCGAGGCTTTCGGCTGCACGTCCTCATAGGACTCGCGCGAAATCTCGACCGGAACGCCGGTCGCCTTGGTGAATGCCGCGATCAGCTTGACGAAAGCGTCGTCTTCCGACTGCACGAAATATTTCCAGCGCAACATCGAAAGCTTGGCGCCCTTTTCCGGCTTCCACGGCGCGTTCTGCGCCCAGGCTTTCGCCCATTCGAGCAGCGCAGGGCCGGTCAGCATCCCCGCAGCCGCAGCCGCGGTGCCGCCCTTGACCAGCGTGCGGCGCGTGAATCTGTTCATGGTCGTTCCTCCGTTGTGGATCTAGCTGCTGAGGCGCTTACCCGTCGCCTCGTCGAAAAGATGGATTAGCCTCGGGTCTGGCTTGAGCCGGATCTTGTCGCCCGGTTGGAATTGATGCCGCTCGCGGAACACAGCGATGATGTCTTCGCCGCCCAGCTTGGCGACGACCTGCAGCTCCGAGCCGGTCGGCTCGACGACCTGCACCACGGCCTCGACGCCGTCGTCCGCAAGCGAGAAATGTTCCGGCCGCACGCCGTAGATTGCGGGACGGCCGTCGCTGCCGCCGGGCGCATCCTTGAGCGAGAAGCTGACGCCGGCCGGCGCCTCGAACGAGGTGGCGCCGTTGAGCTTGATACGGCCCTTGAGCATGTTCATGGCCGGTGAGCCGATGAAACCGGCGACGAACAGATTGTCCGGCCGGTCATACAGGTCGAGCGGCGCGCCGATCTGCTCGACGCGTCCGTCATGCATGACGACGATCTTGTCGGCCATCGTCATCGCCTCGATCTGGTCGTGCGTGACATAGATGGTCGTCGTTTTCAGGCGCTGATGCAGTTCCTTGATCTCGGTGCGCATCTGTACACGCAGCTTGGCGTCGAGATTCGACAGCGGCTCGTCGAACAGGAACACCTGCGGATCGCGTACAATGGCGCGGCCCATCGCGACGCGCTGGCGTTGGCCACCCGAGAGCTGGCGCGGATAGCGCTGCAGCAGCTGCGACAGGCCGAGGATCGCGGCCGCGCGGTTCACGCGCTCGTCGATCTCGGTCTTGGGCGCGCCGCGCAGCTTCATGGAGAAGGCCATGTTGTCGCCGACGGTCATGTGCGGGTAGAGCGCGTAATTCTGGAACACCATGGCGACGTCGCGCTCTTTCGGCGGAATATTGTT
Source organism: Pseudolabrys sp. (assembly GCA_035277565.1). Classification (GTDB taxonomy): domain Bacteria; phylum Pseudomonadota; class Alphaproteobacteria; order Rhizobiales; family Xanthobacteraceae; genus Pseudolabrys. The sequence continues at coordinate 376 of DATEKG010000256.1, read as the reverse complement.
GACGACGCGCTCGCCGATGCGGATCTCGCCGGCGGTGATGTTTTCCAGGCCGGCGATCATGCGGAGCAGGGTGGATTTGCCGCAACCCGAAGGCCCGACCAGGACGACGAATTCTCCGTCGTGGATGGAAATGTCGACGCCACGGATGACGCTGGTCGCGCCGAAGGCCTTTCGCACGTCGCGGATCGCGACCGATGCCATTCATTCCTCCCGGGCTGTTCGCCTACGCATATTCTTCTTTGTTATCAATACCGTTTGCCTGGTGTTCCCGCAGGGAGCGACCCGCCGAAGGTAAATCATCGGTCTTTCGCCCTTCGAAAAGCAAGCCCGACGTGAGGTGAAATGGGCGCGGCGGGCCGCCTACATCGCCATGCCG
>DATEKG010000255.1:0-47784 GCA_035277565.1 Pseudolabrys sp. | reverse complement strand
CGGGCAGGTGGCGTTTGAGCAGCGCCGGTGAAGAGCTGAATAGTCAGGGTTCGACCCAATGTTCTACTGGTTGACCGAGCTTTCCGACAAAGTCTCGTTCCTGAATGTTTTTCGTTACATCACCTTCCGCACGGGAGGTGCAATCGTTACCGCGCTGGTGTTCGTGTTCCTGTTCGGCGGACCGATCATTGACGTCCTTCGCCTCAAGCAGGGAAAGGGACAGCCCATACGGACCGACGGTCCGCAATCTCACCTGGTCACCAAGAAGGGCACGCCAACGATGGGCGGCCTCATGATCCTGTCAGGCCTGCTCGTCTCGACCCTGCTCTGGGCGAATCCGCGAAGCCCTTATGTGTGGGTGGTGCTCGGGGTAACGCTGTCCTTTGGGCTTATCGGTTTTTATGACGACTATCTCAAGGTGACGAAGCAAAGCCACGACGGCTTCGCGGGACGAACACGCCTGATGATCGAAAGTGTGATCGCCGTCCTCGCTTGCACCGCGCTCACGCATCTTGGCCACGGACCGATCGCTACGTCGCTCGTCTTCCCTTTCTTCAAGGAACTGGTCGTCAATCTCGGCTGGGCTTTTATCTTGATGGGGGCCTTTGTCATTGTAGCAGCCGGAAACGCGGTGAACCTTACTGACGGTCTCGACGGACTCGCGATCGTTCCGGTCATGATCGCTGCGGCCAGCTTTGGGTTGATTTCATATCTCGCCGGCAACGCGGTCTTCGCAGAATACCTTCAGATCCACTACGTCGCCGGGACCGGTGAGCTCGCTGTCCTTTGCGGCGCCGTCATCGGAGCCGGGCTCGGCTTTCTCTGGTTCAACGCTCCGCCCGCCTCGATCTTCATGGGGGACACCGGTTCACTTTCGCTCGGCGGGCTGCTCGGCACGGTTGCGGTTGCGATCAAGCACGAGATCGTGCTTGCTATTGTCGGCGGTCTGTTCGTGCTCGAAGCTGTTTCTGTGATTGTGCAGGTGGTCTCGTTCAAGCTCACCGGAAAGCGCGTCTTCAAGATGGCGCCGATCCATCACCACTACGAGCAGCTTGGATGGACCGAGCCGCAGATCGTGATTCGATTCTGGATTGTTGCTGTTGTGCTGGCGCTCGCGGGCCTGGCCACGCTGAAGTTGAGATAGTTGGGAGGCGGTGCCCCGCGAAGGTGGGGGCCTATAATCCCCGCGCCAATGAGAAACTGCGAAGTATGGGTTGGGCCCTCCCTTCGCTCAGCCGGGACGACAGAACCAGGCATGATCCCCATCACGGCATTGGCTGGAAAACGGGTCGCGGTCTTCGGCCTCGGGAGTTCGGGCCTGACCGCGGCACGCGCTCTCGCCGCCGGCGGTGCCGACGTTATCGCGTGGGACGACGACGGAACGAAAACCGCGGCTGCGAAATCGGCCGGTTTGAAAGTACAGGATCTGCGGAATCTGGATTGGCCGAAGGTGACCTCGCTGGTGCTTGCACCGGGGGTGCCGCTGACCCATCCACAACCGCATTGGACCGTCGCGCTTGCGCGTTCCGCGAAAACGGAAGTAATCGGCGATATCGAATTATTTTGCAGGGAACGGGCGCATCCGGACGACCAGTGTCCTCTGATTGCGATTACCGGCACGAACGGCAAATCAACCACGACTGCGCTGATCACCCATCTTCTCAAGAGCGCCAATATCGACGCAGAGATGGGAGGCAATATTGGCGTTCCCGTTTTGGCGCTGTCGCCATTCGCGCCCGGCCGCGCCTATGTCCTGGAAGTTTCCTCATACCAGATCGATCTCGCCCCCTCGCTCAGGCCGACGGTCGGAATCCTGCTCAACGTTTCGGAAGACCACCTCGACCGGCATGGCACCATGGAAAACTATGCCGCCATCAAGCAGCGGCTTGTCGCCAATGTCGAGACAGGCGGCACCGCCGTGATCGATATCGACGACGCTTATACGCGCGCTGCTGCCGAGGCCATCACGCGCGCCGGCAAGAATGTCGCGCGCGTTTCTGTGGAGTCGCAGCTGCGCGATGGTTACTACGCGGAGGGCCGCCATATTCTTGGCGCAGCCGGCGGCAAGGCGCATCTCGTGGCGGACCTCGCCGGCATTGGCTCGCTGCGCGGAACGCACAACGCGCAGAACGCAGCGTGCGCGATTGCCGCCTGCGTCGCGCTGGGGGTCGACGCGGTTTCGATTCAAAAGGGGCTCAGGACTTTTCCCGGCCTGGCGCACCGGATGGAACAAGTGGGCCACAAGGGAAAGGTGCTGTTTGTCAACGATTCAAAAGCGACCAATGCCGACTCCGCTGCCAAGGCCCTTGCGAGCTTTCACGAAATTTTCTGGATCGCAGGCGGAAAACCGAAGAGCGGCGGAATCGCCAGCCTGGCGTCATTCTTTCCGCGTATTCGCAAGGCCTATCTGATTGGGGAAGCCGCTGAAGAATTTGCTCGAACCCTGAAGGGGAACGTGCCCTACGAGATCGACGGGACCTTGTCCGCGGCTGTCGAGGCCGCGGCACGTGACGCTTCGGCGTCAGGGCCGGGAGAGCCGGTCGTTCTTCTCTCGCCTGCCTGTGCCTCGTTTGACCAATACCCAAACTTCGAGGTGCGCGGCAGAGCATTCCGCGACTTTGTGCTGGCCATACCCGGCGTGACCGCGACCGTTAATGCTTCCTAAACCGCAAGGCGTCAGCTTGGGCCCGGACGGGGACCCAAACGATGCTTTCGCGAGCGCAACGGACGCCGATCGGCGAATGGTGGTGGACGGTCGACCGCCTGACGCTCGCCGCCATTGGTGCGCTGATGCTCGCAGGCGTGGTGCTTTCGCTCGCCGCGAGCCCTCCTGTCGCCGGCCGTCTCGGCCTTGATCCGTTTTATTTCGTCAACCGGCACATCCTGTTTCTTGTACCGTCGACCGCCGTGATGCTCGGCGTGTCTTTCCTCAATCCACGCCAGATCCGCAGGCTTTCGCTGGTTGTGTTTGCGATCAGCTTTCTGCTTGTCGCGGCCACACCGTTCTTCGGCCCGGAAATCAAAGGCGCACGTCGCTGGCTGGTCCTGCTTGGCGTCAGCGTTCAGCCTTCAGAATTCCTCAAGCCGGCATTTGTCGTGATCGTGGCCTGGCTGTTCGGGGAATCGGCGAACCGCCCGGACATGCCGGCGAATACTTTTTCACTCGCAATGCTCCTGACGGTCGTTTCATTTCTCGTCATACAGCCGGATTTCGGCCAGACCATGCTGATCGCGCTGGTCTGGAGCGCGCTGTTCTTCATGGCCGGGATGCGGGTGGTCTGGGTCGCTGGCATTGCCGGCCTCGCCGGCGTCGGCCTGCTCACCGCCTACTATACCGTGCCGCATGTTGCACGCCGCATCCAGAGGTTCCTGGATCCGGCATCAGGCGACACGTTCAACATCGATATTGCCACTGAAAGCTTCATGCGCGGCGGGTGGTTTGGAAAAGGCCCGGGCGAGGGCACCGTCAAGCGACTCCTTCCCGAGAGCCACACCGACTTCGTTTTCGCCGTCGCGGCGGAAGAATTTGGCGTGGCACTTTGTCTTGCTCTGGTCGCAATCTTCGCTTTCATCGTCATTCGGATGCTGGTTCGGGCCATGCACAATGACGATCCGTTCACCCGGTTTGCCGCGGCCGGCCTCACGATATTGTTCGCTACACAGGCGGCGATCAACATGGCGGTCAACCTGCATCTCATTCCTGCAAAGGGCATGACCCTGCCGTTCATTTCCTATGGCGGCTCATCGATGATTTCGCTTGGCTACGCCATGGGCATGCTGCTGGCACTTACGCGCGAGCAGCCGCGTGCCGCCATGATTCCGCACGACCTCGCGGTGGCGGGGAGTCCGGTCTGATGGCGACGAGCGGCGCGCCGCTCGCCCTTCTAGCGGCCGGCGGCACCGGCGGACATCTGTTCCCGGCCGAAGCGCTTGCCGTCGTGCTTGCAAAGCGCGGCGTCGCGGTCGAGCTCGCCACCGATCATCGTGCGGCGCATTTTGAGTTTGCCGCGCACGCTGTTCACATTATCCCGAGCGCGACCGTGCGCGGTCACAATCCGATTTCGCTCGCACGCACGGCGGCAATGCTTGCGCTGGGCAGCGCAAAGGCGTGGACGCTGCTCGGGCGCATCCAACCAAGGATCGTTGTCGGATTTGGCGGTTATCCGACCGTGCCGCCGCTTCTCGCCGCGAGCTGGCGATCCATCCCGACGATATTGCATGAACAGAATGGCGTGATGGGGCGAGCCAACCGTTTCCTCGCTCCGCGCGTAACCGCGATCGCAACCGGTTTCCGGTCGCTCAGGAACTTCAATCGGCACTGGCAAAGCAAGATAACTTTCACCGGCAATCCGATTCGGCCCCAGGTGGTTACCGCGGCATCCGCGCCATATCCTGCGCATGAAGATGGACGGTTCCGCCTGCTCGTCTTCGGCGGCAGTCAGGGCGCGCGCGTCATGGCTGAAATCGTGCCGGCAGCGGCCGGGCTGCTTGATCACGCCCTCGGGCTGCGGCTGGACGTTGTCCAACAGGCGCGTCCGGAGGACCGCGAAGCCGTACGCGCCACCTATGCGCGCCTTTCGATCGCTGCGGAGATTGCGCCTTTTTTCTCCGATTTGCCGCTGCGGATGGCCGCGGCGCATCTGGTGATATCACGTTCCGGCGCTTCGACCGTGGCCGAACTTTCGGCCATCGGCAGGCCGGCAATATTGGTTCCCCTCCCGCATGCGCTGGACCAGGACCAATTGGCCAATGCCAATGTGCTCGAAGCCGCGGGAGCCGCTATCCTTATCGAGCAGCGTGATTTCACCGCTGAACGCCTCGCGGCGGAAATCACCATGCTGGCGAATGATCCGGGTCGCCTTGCGCGCATGGCCCAGGCCGCAAGATCGGCCGGCACCATAGACGCTGCTGAGCGGCTGGCGGATTTGGTAGTAAAAGTGGCGGGAATCTAGCGACTGACCGCGGCCGGACTTGTTTCGGCCTTTTCCCTCCTGCATGACATGGCGGCGCAGGCGGACCGGCCGGTCGGAGGCCTGCAGGATAGGCTGAGGGCGAGCTTCATGAAACTGCCGCGGGACATTGGCCCGGTGCATTTCGTCGGCATCGGCGGTATTGGCATGAGCGGCATTGCCGAGGTGCTCTCCAATCTCGGATACAACGTGACCGGCTCCGATGTTGCGGACAGTGCGAACGTCAACCGTTTGCGCGAGAAGGGCGTCAAGGTTGCCATAGGCCACAGGGCCGAGAACATCGATGGAGCCGACGTGATCGTCGTTTCCTCCGCGATCAAGCGTGACAATCCGGAGCTCGTGGCGGCGCGGCTCAAACGGCTGCCGGTCGTGCGACGTGCGGAAATGCTCGCCGAGCTGATGCGGTTGAAAAGTTGCGTCGCGATCGCGGGAACGCATGGAAAAACGACGACGACATCGCTGGTCGCATCATTGCTCGATGCCGGCGGGCTCGACCCCACCGTCATCAACGGGGGGATCATCAATGCCTATGGCACCAACGCCCGGCTCGGCGCGGGCGACTGGATGGTGGTCGAGGCTGACGAATCCGACGGGACATTTCTGAAACTTCCGGCCGATATCGCCATTGTGACAAATATCGACCCCGAACATCTCGATCACTTTCACACATTTGACGCCGTGCAGGACGCGTTCCTCACATTTGTGGAGAATGTGCCTTTCTACGGTTTCGCCGTTATGTGCACGGATCATCCGGTCGTTCAAACGCTGGTCGGCAAGGTGGAGGACCGGCGCATCTTGACCTACGGCGAAAATCCGCAAGCAGATGTGCGCCTCGCCAATCTCGATCACCTCAATGGAGAGTCGCGCTTCTCCGTGGTCTTTCGCGATCGGGAAGGCAAGACGGCAGAGACAATCGAGAAGCTGACTTTGCCAATGCCGGGGCGGCACAATGCGCTCAACGCGACCGCGGCCATCGCTGTCGCGCATGCGCTCGGTCTCAAGCACGAGGTGATCCGCAAGGCGCTTGCGAATTTTGACGGAGTGAAGCGGCGCTTTACGCGAGTCGGCGAGTGGAATGGCGTGATCATCATCGACGACTACGGACATCATCCGGTCGAAATAGCGGCCGTGCTGCGGGCGGCGCGCGAGAGTTCAAAGAGGGGTGTGATTGCCGTCATGCAGCCTCATCGCTACACGCGGCTGCACGACCTGTTCGAACAGTTCTGCACTTGTTTCAACGACGCGGACATAGTGATCATCGCGCCGGTGTACTCGGCCGGCGAGCAACCAATCTCTGGGGCTGACCGCGATGCGCTCGTGACGGGCCTGCGCTCGCACGGCCACAAGCAAGCGCTGCCCCTGGAGGGGCCGGAAAAGCTTGCGCCGATGATCAAGAAGCTGGCGAAGCCCGGAGACTTTGTGATTTGTCTTGGCGCCGGGTCGATCACGCAATGGGCCTATGCGCTGCCCGCGGAACTCAAGGCGCTATGAGCTTCCCCGATATCGCCCCTGAACTGAAAGCAAAGATGCCCGAACTACGCGGGCGGCTGCTGGCCAATCAGCCGCTGGGTGAGTTCACCTGGTTCCGCGTCGGCGGCCCCGCGCAGCTGTTTTTCTTGCCGGAAGACGAGAACGATCTCGCTTATTTTCTGCGCAATTTACCGCCGAAAATTCCCGTCACAGTCATAGGCGCCGGCTCAAACCTGATCGTACGCGACGGCGGCGTACCGGGCGTGGTTATCCGGCTCGGGCGAGGCTTCAACGACGCGAAGATAGAACAACATAACGTCACCGCCGGGTCGGCGATGCTCGACGTGATGGTGGCCCGGGCGGCGCAAGGCGCCGGCGTCGCTGGGCTGGCTTTCTTGAGCGGCATCCCGGGGACGATCGGTGGCGCCCTGCGCATGAACGGTGGGGCGTATGGAGGGGAGACAAAGGATGTCCTGGTCGAGGCGCGCGGCGTCGACCGCCAGGGCAATATACGAAGCTTCAGCAAGGACGAGATGGCCTTCTCGTATCGACACTGCGGCGTCGCAGACGATGTGATTTTCACTTCAGCGATCTTGCGCGGGACGCCGGGCGAACCCGATCAGATTGCGGCGGAAATGACCGCTATCAAGAAAAAGCGCGAGGCGAGCCAGCCGCGCAACCGCACCGGCGGATCGACGTTCAAAAATCCGCCGGGTCAGAGCGCATGGCAGCTGATTGACGAGGCGGGCTGCCGCGGTCTCATGATCGGCGGTGCGCAGGTATCCGAACTGCACAGCAATTTTCTGATCAATCTCGGCGGCGCCAAGGCTGACGATATCGAGACGCTGGGTGAAACCGTTCGCGAGCGGGTAAAAAAGCACTCAGGTGTTGAGCTCGAATGGGAAATCAAGCGCATTGGAGTGAAAAACTGACACGATGAAACACATCGCGGTGCTCATGGGCGGCTGGTCGGCCGAGCGCGAGGTTTCGTTGCGCTCCGGCAAGGCATGCGCCGCAGCGCTTGAACGGAACGGGTATCGTGTGAGCCGTGTCGACGTCGATCGCGACATCGCCGCTACATTGCGCGGCCTCAAGCCCGATGTGGCGCTCAATGTCTTGCACGGCCGGCCGGGCGAAGACGGGACCTTGCAGGGGATGCTGGAAGTTCTGGGGATTCCGTACAGTCATTCCGGTGTCCTGGCTTCGGCCCTCGCGATGCAAAAGGACATTGCGAAGACTGTCCTCAAAGCCGCGCGTGTGCCAGTGCCGGGCGGAGTTGTGGCGGCGCGCAAGGAAGTGGCGAAAACTCACCTGTTGCCGCCGCCTTACGTCATTAAACCGATAGCGGAAGGGTCCAGCGTCGGCGTCTTTATCGTGCGCGAAGACCACAAGCACCCGCCACAGGAATTGATGCGCTCAGATTGGGCATTCGGCGAACGCGTGCTGGTTGAGCCCTACATTCCCGGGAAGGAACTCACCTGCGCCGTCATGGGCGAACGGGCGCTTGGAGTCATCGAAATCGTTCCGTCCGTCAGATTTTACGATTACGAAGCAAAATACGCGCCGGGCGGTTCCAAGCATTTGCTGCCCGCGCCGATCGCTCCGGAAGTTTATCGCGAGGTGCAGCGCCTGGCGCTGGCGGCGCATCAGGCGCTGGGTTGCCGTGGCGTGACACGCGCCGACTTCCGTTTTGACGACCGGATTGATGGCGCGAGTGGGCTGTTCTGTCTTGAGGTCAACACGCAACCGGGCATGACAGAAACGTCACTGGTGCCCGAACTTGCCGCCCATGCGGGTCTCGGTTTCCAGGACCTGGTGAAATGGATGGTCGAAGATGCATCGCTTGATCGTTGAGCCGCAAGGCGAGGTTTCGGCGGTAACTGCCGGGAATTCCTTCAAATTTTACTAATCATTTACCAATAAAGCCGAAGACTAGGGCCGGCGGTGCAGCGTGCGCCCGGCTGCCCTGGGATCGCGCGCGCGGACTGTATCGCTGATGCGGTCTCCAAGGGACGGGGGACGCTTCGAGAACCGGTCATGAAAGGCGTGCGCGTGTTGATGGCAGGCGCCCCCTGCGCACAATGTTTGGACAGTGGGTTGTGATGGAAGGCCGAAGTCGCCTCGTTCAATCGTTCAGGCTGAAGCGACGTGCATCGTTCGGTTGGTGGACGCGGTCGTATGAGTGGCGATGGCTGCGTATCGCGCGGCGCTGGGGCAACACGCTGGTCAACCTGAAAGTGCCACGCGGCGCCGGCTCATCGGCAGCCGCGCTATTGCTGCTTGCGAGCGTGAGCTACGGCGTGGTCAAGGGCGGTCACCAGACCCAGATTGCCGAGAATGTCCAGGACCTCTGCGATTCCGCCGCCAATGCAATGGGCTTCCGGATTTCGGAAATCGCTCTTGCCGGCGGGCACGAAGTCAGGCGCGACCAGATCCTCATGCTGGCGGGCATAACCGACCATACGTCGCTGCTGTTTCTGGACGCGGCGCAGGCGCGCGATCGCCTGATGAGCAATCCGTGGATCGCGGATGCGACGATTCTCAAACTGTATCCCGACCGGCTGCGTATCGAGATCAAGGAGCGCGAGCCCTTCGCGCTTTGGCAACGAGACGGCCGTATCGTGCTGATCGCGGCAGACGGCACGGTTCTCGAGCAATCCGTGCCCGCGGGTTTTTCCACGTTGCCCATGGTCGTGGGCAAGGGCGCTGCGCAATCGGCGCAGAATTTCCTCAACCTCATCGGTCGCTATCCGACCATTGCGCGCGCTACGGAGTCGTCCGTTTTCGTCGCGGAGCGGCGCTGGAATTTGCACCTGAAGGGCGGAATTGAGGTCCTGCTTCCCGAAAACCAGCCGGACCAGGCGCTGCGCGTGCTCGTCGACCTCGACCGCGACAAGAAGCTTTTGTCGCGCGATATCGTCGACGTCGACATGCGGCTCTCGGATCGTGTAACGGTGCGTCAGTCCGAGGCGGCCGCCGCCTCGCGCGAGCAGGTTCTCAAGGAAGCCGAAAAAGCAAGGAAGGCAAAACGACTGAAGGGAGGCGAGGCATGACCGTGCTGCGCTTCGGCCTCACTCCCAAGATGAAGCCGGTTTCGCCCAGACGCGCGGCCGTCGTTGCCGGACTTGATATCGGTACAAGCAAGGTTGTTTGCCTGATTGCGCGTCTCGAGCCTCAGGCGCCGCAAGACGTACTGCGCCGCCGCAGTCACGGCGTGCAGTTGATGGGTTTCGCGCACACTGCAGCGTGCGGCATGAAGGGCGGCACCGTCGTCGACCTGACCGAAGCCGAGGAAACAGTCCGGCAGGCGATCGACATTGCCGAAAGCATGGCCGGAGTACAGCTCGCCTCGGTCGTTGTTTCGATGTCGGGCGGCCGGCTCGGCAGCGAGCGGTTTATTGCGAATATCGATCTTGCCGGCGGGACGGTCACCGAGGCCGATATTGGCCGTGTCCTGGCGGCGGCCAGCCGGCATTCGGTGCGTGACGGGCGCGCGGTGCTGCATTCACTGCCGATCGGTTTCGCCGTTGATGCCGCGACCGGGATCCGTGAACCGCGCGGGATGCTTGGCCACCAGCTCGGCGTCGATATGCACATGGTCACAGCCGATGTGGCGACGGTGCGAAACATGATGCTGACCGTTGAGCGCAGTCATTTGTCGGTGGAGGCCATGGTGTCATCACCTTATGTGGCCGGGCTCGCCGCCCTCGCCGATGACGAGGCCGATCTAGGCGTTGCGGCGGTCGATATGGGCGCCGGAACCACGACTTTAGCCGTGTTTTCGGCCGGCAAGTTCGTTCATGCCGACGGGTTCGCCTTGGGCGGTAACCACGTGACCATGGACCTGGCCCGAGGTCTTAACACCCGCGTTGTCGACGCTGAGCGAATCAAAGCGATTTATGGCAGTGTTTTAGCGGGCGGATCGGATGAACGGGACATGATTACGGTACCACCGGTCGAAAACGATGAGCGCGAGCCGCCGCAATTCGTCTCGCGGGCGTCGCTGGTGCGAATCATCAGACCGAGGGTCGAAGAGATCCTCGAAATGCTTCGCGATCGTCTCGCGGCCTCACCGTTCGCTGCAGAGCCGCGCGGGCGCGTCGTGCTGACCGGAGGCGCGAGTCAGCTCACGGGCCTTGTCGATCTGGCGTCCCGCATTTTGCGGCGCCCTGTACGAATTGGTCGTCCGCTGGGTTTGGCCGGTTTGCCTGAATCGGCAAAAGGCCCTGCCTTTGCGGTGGCGGCCGGACTGCTTGTGTACCCACAGGCAGCCCATCTCGAGCACTTCGAACCGCGGCGAACGCGGCAATTGATGACGGGAACGGGCGGTTACATGGCACGGGTCGGACGATGGCTGCGCGAAAGCTTCTGACCCTTCATCAACGGAACCACGAATGGCCGGTGGCGGACCGGCCCAGTTCGGCGGCGTGCAGTTGCTATGGCGCCTTCGGCGCAACGCAAAGCCTGCTGCCCGTGCAATCATGAGGCAAACATGACCATCAATCTGACAATCCCCGATATTCGCGAGATGCGGCCGCGCATCACGGTCTTTGGCGTCGGCGGTGCCGGCGGCAACGCCGTCAACAACATGATCGCCGCGGGCCTGCAGGGCGTTGACTTCGTCGTCGCCAATACGGACGCCCAGGCGCTGACGATGTCCAAGGCCGAACGTATCATCCAGATGGGCGCACAGGTCACCGAAGGTCTCGGTGCCGGGTCACAGCCCGAAGTAGGACGCGCCGCGGCAGAAGAAGTGATCGATGAAATTCGTGACCATCTGACCGGCGCGCATATGGTGTTCGTCACCGCCGGTATGGGTGGTGGCACCGGCACCGGCGCTGCTCCGATCATTGCGAAGACGGCACGCGAACTCGGCATTTTGACAGTTGGCGTCATCACCAAGCCGTTCCACTTCGAGGGTCAGCGCCGCATGCGGTTTGCCGAAGCCGGCATTGTGGAGCTGCAGAAGGTTGTGGATACGCTGCTGATTATCCCCAATCAGAACCTGTTCCGCGTGGCCAACGAAAAGACTACGTTTGCCGATGCCTTCGCCATGGCTGATCAGGTGCTTTATTCGGGCGTGGCCTGCATCACCGACCTCATGGTGAAGGAAGGCCTCATCAATCTCGATTTCGCCGACGTGCGCGCCGTTATGCGCGAGATGGGCAAGGCCATGATGGGGACCGGCGAGGCGTCGGGTGAGAAGCGGGCGCTGACGGCGGCCGAGGCCGCGATCTCCAACCCGCTGATCGATGACGCCTCGATGAAAGGCGCCAGGGGTCTGCTGATTTCGATCACGGGCGGCAAGGATCTGACACTGTACGAAGTCGACGAAGCCGCGACACGCATCCGCGAGGAAGTGGATCAGGACGCGAATATCATCGTTGGTGCGACCTTCGATGAAACCCTTGAAGGCATCATCCGCGTGTCGGTCGTGGCGACCGGCATCGACAATACCGGACATGCGCGTCAGTCGCAGCCGGCGGAAAGCGTACTGCGCGAGCTTGCGGGCAAGATTCGCAGTGACAGCCGGCGAACCGTGGATCGGATTGAGCGAAGCGCGCCGGCGACGGCGCATGTCGCGCCCTCCGTTGAGTCAGCGGCGCATGCGGCTGTCGCGGCCGCCATCCTTCCATCGGCTACGATGGAAGAAGACGTCTCCATTCGGCCGATGCCAATGAAGCCATCGCTGTTTGAGCCCGGACACGGGGAAGCTCTGCCCGCCGAACAACCGGTGCCGGCCGCCTTCGTGCCGCCAATGCCGGAGCGTGCGCAGCGCCCGCGCATGCCGCGCATCGACGAATTCCCGCTGCCTGCGCAGAATGAAATGCGCGCCCAACGTGGTGAGCTCGACGAGGATCATCCCGAAAAGCGCCGCATGTCGCTCATGCAACGTCTTGCCTCCGTTGGGCTGGGGAGACGGGCTGGGACGGAGGCGCCGTCAGCGCCACCGATGCCACGCACGGCGAGGCCGGTACCGCAGTTTGATCGCCCGCCGCAGCGCCCCACGGCACGTAACCCGGAGGGCCGGCCAGCCGAGCCGGTATCCGAATATGCTCGCCGGGCCGCTCCACAGGGGCTCGACCCTCACGGCCGCAACGCGCCTGTGCATAATTCCGGCGACGAAGACCAGCTCGATATTCCAGCCTTCCTTCGCCGGCAGGCCAACTAGTTCGGGATGCACGACTCGGCGGCCTCGTCTTCTTCCGAAGGCGGGGCTGCCGCCTGTCAGGGCTCCTGGTGCAATTTATTGAATACTCAAAGGATTTTTTGGCGCCCCGCCGGGCCTGGCGAAGTCATGGCCGCTATTGCGGGACCGCTGCGGGCTGCGTGTATCGCGGACGCACGTCTTGGCCACGGGGCGAGGGCGCAAATGCGGCAAAAAAGAGTAACAGTCGGTAAGAAAGCGTGAGTTGGAGAACACCCCCGGTGTGGCCTAAGTTTCAGGAGTGAAAGGGACTTTTTGAGTCCCTGGGGGTAGCCGCCCGCACACTCGGGGCGGTGCTGACTAAAGGCGGAAATGTGGCCCCATATAGCCAAGTTGGGGCCAAGGGGATGGGGCCGCACGGCACGCAAATGGCCGGCGGAAGTTGGGTTGATGAAAGGCGCCAAGCAAACGACGCTACGCCACCCGGTCGCCGTTTCCGGCATTGGGGTTCATTCCGGTCTGCCCGTCACACTGACGCTTCAGCCTGCCGACGATGATAGCGGCATCGTCTTCCAACGCATCGCCGCAAACGGTTCAGTCGATCGCGAAATCCGGGCTGACGTGCGCGCCGTCACCGCGACCGAATTCGCCACTGTGCTGGGCGACGCCAAAGGGCCGCTTTGCTCAACCGCCGAGCATCTGCTGGCCGCCCTGCGCGGCCTGTATGTCGACAACGTTCTTATTGAAATCGATGGGCCGGAAGTGCCGATCATGGATGGCAGCGCGGCCGCCTTTGTTGATGCAATCGATCAGGCCGGCCTCACGACACGTGCACTTCCGCGCCGTTATATCGAGGTGATCAAGACGGTCTCGGTTGCGAGGGACGGCGCGTATGGCGAGCTGCGCCCCTATAACCACGGCTTCCGCGTCGAAGCGGAAATCGAATTCGACCATCCGCTCATTGGGCGCCAGTCACTTTCGCTCGACATTGAGCCGGACTCATTCCGCCGTGACATTGCGCGTGCGCGCACCTTCGGTTTCATGCGCGACGTCTCTAGGCTATGGAGCGCCGGCTACGCGCTCGGCGCGTCATTCGAGAACACCCTCGTGGTAAGCGAAGATCGCGTGCTCAATCCGGAAGGCCTGCGTTTTGCGGATGAGTTTGTGCGCCACAAGGTTCTCGACGCGATCGGTGATCTGGCCCTTGCCGGTCAGCCGCTGCTTGCGGCTTACAAGAGCGTGCGGGGCGGTCATAAGCTCAATCATGCGGTGCTTTCGGCGCTGATGGCCGACCCGGCCGCTTGGCGGGTGGTTGAGGCGGTGGAACCGGCTCGTCGGCCACGTGCGCGCGCCGGTATTGCAGCAGGGATCCTGGCTCCGGCATATGGCCCGGAAGTGTCCTGAAAACCTCGAGTTTTTGCCTTAACCTTCGCCTTAATCCGGGCCGAATGTCGGCTTAGTCGCATAGCGAGCGCGCATGATTTCGGATAAACCGGCGCGGATGGCCGCGGTTGCGGCTGTCGGGGGAAGCAACACGTTCGCGTGGATGAGTTCGTGTTCCGCAATTTGACAGCAACGGCCAGAATCCGGGAGCGGGGTGTGACTGCATCACCTAAAATCGCGTCCTGGAAGCGCTGGTCGCGCCTGTTGTCGCGAAGCCTGGCTGTCGCTCTCGTTGCCGCCAGCGTCGGCGCGTGCAGCAGCTTTGATATTTTCTCGAAAAAAGACGATACGCCCCCCGATGAGCCCGCCGATCGGCTCTACAACGAGGGCCTGTATCTCCTCAACGCGAAAAAAGATCCCAAAGAAGCGGTCAAGAAATTCGAGGAGGTCGACCGCCAGCATCCTTATTCCGAATGGGCGCGCAAATCCCTGATCATGTCGTCATACGCCTACTACCAGGCGGGCGAATATGATGACTGCGTCAACTCCGCCAAGCGTTACATCACGCTGCATCCAGGCAGCCCGGACGCGGCTTATGCGCAGTTCCTGATCGCGTCGTCGTATTTTGACGAGATTCCCGACATCACGCGCGATCAGGCGCGTACCGAGAAGGCTCTTGCGGCTCTCGAGGAAGTCATCCGCAAATATCCGTCGACTGAGTACGCGAACAGCGCAAAGCAGAAGATCGAGGTTGCGCGCGACCAGCTCGCCGGGAAAGAAATGGAAATCGGCCGCTATTACATGAAAAAGAAGGATTACACCGGCGCCATTAATCGCTTCAAAGTGGTCGTAACCAAATATCAGACCACGCGTCACGTTGAGGAAGCACTGATGCGTCTGACCGAGAGCTATATGGCCCTCGGAATTGTCGATGAAGCGCAGACGGCGGCCGCCGTGCTCGGGCACAATTTCCCCGACAGCACTTGGTACAAACACGCCTATTCGCTGGTGAAAACCGGCGGCGTCGAGCCCAAGGAGAACGAAAGCTCCTGGATCAGCAAGGCGTTCAAGGGCGTCGGGCTGGGCTGATCCCCGTCACATTCGATTCACAGTCGCCGGACAGCCCCTCGCGCAAGCCTTGTGCGGGCGGTCTGTGTCTTTAATGATGGCGAATCCGTAGGCTCCTGGACCGGCCGCCGATGCTTTCCCGACTTTCGATTCGTGACATTGTCCTGATTGACCGGCTCGACATCGATTTTGCCGATGGTCTGTCTGTACTGACTGGCGAGACCGGAGCCGGCAAGTCGATCTTGCTTGATGCGTTTGCGCTGGCGCTCGGAGGCCGGGGCGACCAGACGCTTGTGCGTCAGGGCGTGGAGCAGGGCCAGGTGACGGCCGTGTTCGATGTCGACCCCAAACATCCGGCCCGCGTCATGCTCGCGGCGGACGCCATCCAGGCCGACGGCGAGTTGATCCTTCGCCGGGTGCAACTGGCGGATGGCCGAACGCGCGCCTTCGTGAATGACCAGCCCGTCAGCGTTCAGCTGCTCAAGCAGCTGGGCGCCGTCTTGGTCGAAATCCACGGTCAGCATGACGATCGGGCGCTCACGGACGCTGCGACCCATCGACGGTTGCTTGACGCATATGGGCGTCTTGAGGACCAGGCGACCGAGGTTGAAGCGCTCTGGCAGACGCGGCGAGATTCACGTGCGGCCGTCGATACGCATCGGGCCGAGGTTGAACGTGCGCGGCGCGAAGGTGATTGGCTGCGTCACGCGGTCGAGGAGCTTAACAAGCTGGCACCGCGGATTGGCGAGGAGACCACCCTGGCGGAGCGGCGTACCGCCATGATGCAGGCTGAAAAGGTATCGGAAGATTTGCGTGATGCGCACGATGTTATCGCGGGCGCGGCTTCCAGTGTTCCCGCATTGTCGGGCGTGATCCGGCGATTGGAGCGGCGCGCGGCGCAGGCGCCGGGCTTGATCGAGCCGACGGTCAAGGCGCTCGATACCGCGCTGACCGCGCTTGATGAAACGCGCGGGCACCTCGAAGCCGCCCTGCGCGCCGCCGACTTCGATCCGGCCGAACTCGAACGCATCGAGGAACGCCTCTTTGCGCTTCGCGCCGCGGGCCGCAAATACAACGCGCCGGTCGACGAGCTGGCGGCATTGGCCGCACGCTACAACGCCGATATCGCGTTGATCGATGCTGGCGAAGACAGGCTCAAGGCACTGGAAGCGGCTGCCGTGAAGGCCGAAGCCGCCTATCGAAGCGCCGCGGCAAGCCTTTCGAAAGCCCGCGGCGATGCGGCTGCCGACCTCGAAAAGGCGGTCAATGTCGAGCTCAAGCCGCTTAAACTGGAACGTGCGAGCTTTTCTGCCCAGATCGACAGCGATGAAGAACAGGCGGGGCCGAATGGCATCGATCGTGTCGAGTTCTGGGTGCAGACAAATCCGGGGACCCGCCCCGGCCCGCTGATGAAAGTGGCCTCCGGCGGCGAACTCGCACGCTTTCTGCTTGCACTCAAGGTTGTACTTGCCGATCGTGGGTCGGCGCCGACACTCGTCTTTGATGAAATCGATACCGGCGTCGGAGGGGCGGTCGCCGACGCCATCGGTTTGCGTCTTGCGAAACTCGCTCGCGGCGTCCAGGTGCTCGCCGTTACGCATGCGCCTCAGGTGGCGGCACGCGCCGATCATCACTACCTCATCAGCAAGGACGCGCTCGAAAAAGGCAAAAGGGTCGCAACCCGCGTAACCGAATTGGTGGCGGAACGCCGGCGCGAGGAGGTTGCACGCATGCTGGCCGGCGCCGAGATCACCAGCGAGGCGCGGGCAGCGGCCGAACGGCTTATCAAGGCGGCAAGTTAAAGGTCACGAATGGTTTCGGCCCGTCGCGGAGATGGCAGTGAATAGTGTGGCTAAGGTCAAAACCGACAAAACACCGGTCGAGTTTCTCACCGCGCGACAGGCGAAAAGCGAACACGCGCGGCTGCAGACGGAGATCGCTCAGCACGACAAGCGCTACTATCAGCAAGACCGGCCCACGATCAGTGACGCGGAATACGATGCATTGCGGGCGCGCTATAATGCAATTGAAGACCGGTTTCCCGACCTGCGAACGCCCGAGTCGTTATCGCTGAAGGTTGGGGCGGCACCCACCGGCAAGTTCCGAAAAGTCCGGCACGCGGTGCCGATGCTCTCGCTCGACAACGCTTTCAGCGAGCAGGACGTTGTAGATTTCATCGCCCGCATTCGACGTTTCTTGAGGCTTGATGAAGCTGAAAAAATTGCGTTCAGCGCTGAGCCAAAGATCGACGGGCTCTCAATGTCGCTGCGGTACGAGAACGGCGAGCTCGTTAGCGCTGCGACGCGCGGCGACGGAACCGAAGGTGAGGACGTAACCGCCAATATTCGTACCCTCGAGGACGTGCCGCAGAGACTCAAGGGCCGCGGAGTCCCTTCGGTCTGCGAGGTGCGCGGCGAGGTCTACATGACCAAGGCCGCATTTCTCGATCTTAATGAGCGACAGAAGGCGGCGGGCGGACAGGTGTTCGCCAATCCGCGCAATTCAGCGGCCGGCTCGGTGCGCCAGAAGGATCCGGGCATAACGGCTTCGCGTCCACTGGGGTTTTTTGCCTATGCCTGGGGCGAGATGGGCAAGATGCCGGCGGATACGCAATCCGGCATGATCAAGTGGTTCGAGGCTTGCGGATTCAAGACCAATCCGCTGACCAAGCTTTGCCGTTCGACCGAGGAACTCATCGCTTTCCATCGCAAGATCGAGGAAGACCGTGCCGGGCTCGACTACGATATCGATGGTGTTGTGTACAAGATAGACCGGATCGATTGGCAGGAACGGCTCGGTTTCGTATCGCGCACCCCTCGCTGGGCAATCGCGCATAAATTTCCGGCAGAGCGGGCGATAACAATATTGAAGGATATTGAAATCCAGGTTGGCCGTACTGGCGCGCTTACTCCGGTGGGTAAGCTCGAGCCAATTGGCGTTGGTGGTGTAATCGTACAAAATGTTACACTACACAACGAAGACTACATTAAAGGTTGGGGGAGTGACGGAAGAGCCTTGCGGGAAGGCCGCGACATCCGTATCGGCGACTCGGTCATCATCCAGCGCGCCGGCGATGTCATTCCGCAGATCGTAGATATCATCATAGACAAACGTCCAAATAATTCTGAGCCTTATCATTTTCCGAAGAAATGTCCGTGCTACCTGCATACCGAGATCGTACGCGAGGAAACGGCGACCGGCGATGAGGGCGCCCGCGCGCGTTGCACCGGCGAGTTTGCCTGTCCTTATCAGAAGATCGAACATTTAAAGTTGTTCTGCTCGCGCCGCGCCTTCGATATCGAAGGCATTGGCGAAAAGCAGATCGAGCTCTTCTTCGAGAAGGAATGGATCAAGGAGCCGGCCGATATATTCACCTTGCCCGCGCGCAACAGGAAGATCCGGCTTGAGGACGAGGAAGGCTATGGCGAAACCTCTGTCCGCAATCTTTTTGATGCAATCGAGCAGCGGCGCGAGATTTCGCTCGATCGCTTTATCTACGCCCTCGGCATCCGGCACGTCGGCGAAACAACGGCGCTGGCGCTCGCACGCGGTTACGGATCGTGGAAAGCCTTTCATGATGCTGGTTTGAAGGTCGCCAAGGGCGATGAAGAAGCGATCGCCGAGATGGATGCGCTCGACCAGATTGGCGACACGGTCATCCACGCGGTCGCTGCCTATTTCGGTGAGAGCCACAATCGTGGCATTGTTGAACGGCTGACCAGGGAAGTGACAATTCTGGACGCCGAAAGGCCGAAAAAAGACACCGCTGTCGCGGGAAAGACCGTCGTCTTCACCGGCACGCTTGAGAAGATGACTCGCGAAGAGGCCAAGGCACAGGCCGAGCTGCTGGGCGCGAAGGCCGCAGGTTCGGTATCGAAGAAAACCGATTATGTCGTCGCCGGGCCGGGTGCAGGATCAAAACTTGCCGACGCCAAGAAACTTGGCGTGAAGGTCCTCACCGAGGACGAGTGGCTCAAACTGATCAGCTGATGCGCTAATTAGAGAGGTTTTGTCGCCTTCTCCAGCCATTGTCGCGTCGGCTTGTCGACGAGCGGTCCGATCGTGTCGTGTACGCGCCTGTGGTAGCTGTCAAGCCACGTGCGTTCCCTGGATGTGATCATTTGGGTGGCGACGAGCCGGCGATCGATTGGCGCCAGGGTCAGCGTCTCAAAGGTATTGAGCGGCTTTTCCGCTCCAACCGGCTCGGGCGCAGCGATCACCAGCACCAGATTTTCAATTCGAATGCCATAGGCCGCGGTCTTGTAATAACCGGGCTCATTCGAAAGAATCATGCCGCGCCGGAGAGCGACCGTACCGAGCTTGGATATTCGCGCCGGGCCTTCGTGAACGGAAAGATAACTGCCGACGCCGTGGCCCGTACCGTGATCGAAGTCGAGGCCCGCCTGCCACAGCGCCGTGCGCGCTAACGGGTCTAGTTGGGCGCCTGTGGTGCCTTCCGGAAAGATGGCTGTGGCAATTGCAATGTGGCCCTTGAGGACACGCGTAAAGCGATCGCACATCTCATCGGTCGGCTCTCCGACGACGACCGTGCGGGTGATGTCGGTTGTGCCGTCGTCATATTGTGCGCCCGAATCCACCAGCAGCAGCTCGTTTTTTCCGATGCGACGGTTGGATGACCGCGAGACCCGGTAGTGGACGATCGCCCCATTGGGGCCGGCGCCGGCTATGGTGGGAAAAGAGACATCCTTGAGCGCGCCGGTATCGCGGCGGAAGGTTTCGAGTGCCCCGACAACGTCGATTTCCGTAAGTTTGCCCGATGGAGCCTCGCGGTCGAGCCAGGCCAAGAACCGCGAAACAGCTGCGCCGTCACGCCTATGCGCATTGCGGCTGCCGGTGATCTCGGCGTGGTTCTTCACGGCTTTCAGCAGAGAAATGGGGTCGGCGCCGCGCTGGGCCTTTCCGCCTTCGGCCGCAAGGAGACGGGCGAACGCATCGGCGGCGCTCGCCTGATCGAGGCGCACGGTCTTTTCCTTGAGCGCGGCGAGATCGCGCGGAAGGTCGTCCGGATTTCGTACGCTCGAAAATTCCTCGAGCGCGTCGCGTACCTTGTTGCTCAGCTTGGCGGGGTCCACGTAGAGGGCCGGCCGTCCATCGCGCGCGATCAGCGCGAAGGCGAGAGCGAGCGGCGTATGTACGACGTCAGCGCCGCGAATGTTGAAAGCCCAAGCGACGTTCTGCGGGTCGGATACCAGCAGCGCGTCGGCACGGGTTTTTCCGAGCTCGGTGCGAATGCGCCTGATCTTGTCCGCAGCGCTCTCGCCGGCATGCTTCAGTTCGCGAATGGTGACAGCACCGGCCGGTGGTGCCGGCCGGTCGCTCCACAGGGCATCGATGGGGTTGTCGTGAACGGCAACGAGTTCAGCGCCGGCGGCGGCGCAAGCCTTCGCCAGCCTTTCGGCCTGATCGCCTGTATGAAGCCACGGATCGTAGCCTAACTTTTCGCCGATCGTGAGCTTCTGCTCCAGCCATCGCTCGGGTGGATATTCGACGAGATGTTCTATCAAAAAGATCGACGTGTCGATTTGCGCTTCAGCCTGCAGCGTGTACCGGCCGTCGACGAACAGCGCTGCGCTGCCAGCCAGGATGACGGCCGTTCCGGCCGAACCCATAAAGCCGGTAAGCCAGGCGAGGCGCTCTTCGCTCGCAGGCAAGTATTCATTCTGCTGACGGTCGGCACGCGGCACCACGAAGCCGGCAAGACCCCGGCGCTTGAGCTCCGCGCGCAGTGCCGCGACGCGCGGCGCGCTGTGCGCGCGCTGGTTCGAATCATCGAATGATTGGAAGCGAGCTTCAAACATCTGAGGATCGCACTCTAGTCATCTGCATAGGTCTAGCAATGCAGCCATACAGGAGTCGCAGGGCGCCATCATGATCGCATTGAGCCTTCAAAACTCCCTTTCACTCGGGTCCCGGCCAGCTTTTGAAGCGACGATCCGCTCTTTTTTGCAGCGCATCAATCCGTGCTGCTGATGGCAGCGATCAAAGTCAATCATGCACCAATTTATTCCCGAGCGGCAGGGCTTCCATGCATCGCTAGGCCTACCGAACATTGCAAGATTCCATATGTCGCAGTGCAATAAAACGGCGGGCGGATGGTTTTCGGTGTGCCCGATTGATTGCAAAGGAGACAAACCATGGTTGCTGTTACTTATGCGGCTGCCCGTGTTCCGGCGAGCGCTGCGCAAGTCCGCGCCACGATCGCGCGCAAAAATGTCATCAGTCGATTCTTCAATGCGATGCTGGAGGCGCGTTTGCGCTATGCGGAACGTGAGATCGCTCGGCATGCCTATTTCTTCGAGCGCAACGCCAATTCGCGTGGCAACGAATTTGAAGGCATCGGCGACCGCAAGGGTTCTGGCGGCTGATTGCTGCCGTCCGGTCAGTTGCGAAGCCGCCCCGGTCACCTCTGCCCGGGGCGGCTCTGTTTCCGGTGCATGACCAGCGTGACCCAGCCATCGAGCAGAATGCGACGCTCGAGTGTGAGACCCTGGGCGCGGTAAAACGACAACGCGGCATTGGCGTGAGCCGGCAGGAGGCCGGAAAGTACGATCCGCGCACCCGGAGCGGCCAATTTGCGCAGGTGGACGGCGAAACGCGTCAGAGGCAAGAGCAGAATGTTGGCGAATATGAGTTGATATGGCGCACCTGCTGCAATCAAGCGGGCGGCAGTGCCGGCTGCGCGCGTGAATGCGATCATCGGTGCCGCGCGGTTGAGCCGCGCATTCACTCGTGCGACCGCGATGGCCCATCCGTCGATGTCGCTCGCCACGACTCGTGCGTGAAGCATTCTTGCCGCGGCGATTGCGAGGATTCCGCTCCCTGTGCCAACGTCGAGCACGCGTCGGGGACTCTGCCGTTTTCTCAACATGTCAAGTGCGGCGAGACAGCCGCGTGTGGTGCCATGATGCCCGGTACCAAAGGCGAGCGCGGCTTCAATTTCGATACCGGTCTCGTTTGGCTTCACGCGAGCACGGTCATGAGCACCATGTACTATGACGCGCCCTATGCGGACTGGTTTTAGGCCGGCGAGACTCTGCGCGACCCAGTCGGTCGTCGCGTTAAGCGGCTCAAACGCGAGCGCGTCGGCTAACGCATCTCCCGCGGCGAGCCTCACCAGCGTGCGCAGGCTCTCCTCGTCCGGCGCATCACCAAAATGGATAGCCACCTGCCAGCGGCCATCATCGTCTTCGAAGGCGGCACACGCCGCGTCCTGGGTATCAAGAGTCTCCCCAAGATAGGCCGCGACACGTCGGGCGGTCTGTTCGTCGCAGGCAAGGCGGGCGACGGTGCCTGGAAGGTTCATGCGAGGCAACTTTGCCCTTCGCAAGCACGGGCGCAATGGCTATCTAGCCATCTATGGCGATCCAACATGCAAGAGCGGCCGAGCTCGAGGCCCTCGCGCTCGCCGCCCGAAACGGGTGGCCGGAGGATCTGCGGGTCTTGATGGAACGTTATCCGCGCGAGCAATGGGACACCCACGCAAATCTGGGCGACATGGCCCGGTTCTGGCTGTCCCGCCATGCCATGTTTCGCGAGCTTTCCGTCGCGATTGGAGGCATCACATCTGCCTTTCGTGCGGAGCAGCTGACGCCCGTGGAATTCGCGCGGCAGTTTGTGCCACGGCTCCAGTTCCTGCTCAACCAGCTGGACGCCCATCATCAGATCGAAGATCTACATTACTTTCCGATATTTAGGGCAGCAGATGCGCGCCTTTCGCTCGGGTTTGACGTGCTGGAAGGCGACCATCACCATATTCATGACGGTATGGCCTGCACCGCCGATGCCGCAAACGCTTTGTTGCGCGCTTTGCAGGCCGGTGGTGAGGAGCTAAGCCGTCTCAGTGAGGATTATGCCGATGCCAGCACCACACTGCTGAAAATGCTTGTCCGGCATCTCGACGACGAAGAAGATCTGATCGTACCGCTTATTCTCGATCGCGGAGAAGAGGCCCTGGGAGTGGCACACCACTGGTAGTTCGTCGCAATATCGCACGCTCCGCAAACAGGAGAGATGCATCATGTACCGGCGAGCGATTTTTATCTCGTTTGTGATACTGACATTCTCTGCAGCGACCGGATGGGCGGAGAGTCCGTCGGCAATGAAAGCGACTGCGCCCGACAAGATGATGCCAAAAAGCCAGGCCGCTAAAATGCGAAGTTGCGACAAGCTTGCGATGGAGGAGAATATTCCGATGGAGGATCGAACCCGGTTCGTTGAAAAATGCGTCGGCGGAAAGGCCGAGCCGCGGCGCTAGGAAGGCGGTTCAATGCAAAAAGAATCTTCAACGGCGAAGCGTGTTCTGTGCCTCAAGATCAGAACGCCATCGCCGGACGCTGCAAAACTCGTCGTTTCGATGATCAAGAACACGATGCCTTTGTACAGAACCTTCGGCGGGACGAGCGTTCGCCTGCTCCGCAATTCCGATGATCAGGTACAGTTTCTGCAGATCATCGAGTATGAAATGGACCAGGCGATTGAAAGCGGCCGGCAAAAACTCGCCAGCGAGCCCGCGGCGCAGAAGTTTGTACAGACCTGGCGTGCAATGTTTCCCGGTACGGTAGATGCGGAAATCTATGAAGATGTCACTGACGGCACTTAGGCGGCCGTTGTTTGGCCGGCAAAGTCACAGGCGGCCTGGCATCATTCGGTTTCGCGAACCCGCGCCTTTATGAAGGGCACGTGCTGGAAAGTGAGCCACCTAGTGACGCTTGAAGTACTGGATTTCCCGTTCGTGCTGTTGCGCGGCCTTCTTTGACGGGAAAGTCCCAAGATTGCGACGCTTTCCGGTCCGCGGATTTTTCTTCCGCGAATAGAGACGGTATTTGCCACTGGCAAGCTTGCGGATCATGCGGCTCACCAGCCGAATGGAAAGAACAAGCCGCGGCCGTAGGAGCGACGCTCGTAATATGGACGCTCACGGTAATAGTAAGAGCGCGCGCCGTACTGAGAATCCCGAGTGTTGTCGTCGCCGTTCGATGCATCATTGCGGGCCACGCTGCGGCCTGTGTCCGGTCCATTCGGCTGCGCGTCCCGGTCGACGGGCCTTGGCCGGTTGCGGCTGGCAACCGGTTCGTCGAATTGCGGCGTTTCACCGGTGAGGCGAACCCGGGTGTTGAAGACGCCCTCGGCCTTGACCAGGGAGAAAAGAGTTGCGGCGTTCTGCGGCGCCAACCTTACACAACCATGCGACACAGGTCGCCCGAGATTGCGCGTTTCAAAGGTTCCGTGGATCGCGTGCCCGATCTTCGTGAAAAAGATCGAATTTGGCATTGGCGCATCGTCCCACTCTCTCGAGAAGTGGTCGCGTTCCATGCGGAACGGCTGAAACTCTCCCGACGGCGTATCGTATCCGTGGCGCCCGGTCGAAACCGGCCAAATGTACCGTTCCTGTCCGTCGACGGAGACAGTCATCTTCTGTGCCGACTTGTCGATGACGATCATGACGTTGGCGCGAGCGGGAAACGCGGGCGCGAGCAAAACAAAAGCGGCGATGAAGAAGAATGCGAGACGGTGGAGACGCATACGACTACTCCAGACCCGGTCCCCTGGCTTCGTCAGCCTAGCACGCTCGCGGGGGGCGGGATGTTGCGGGTCACGCAATATTCATGAAGAGGGCATTCATGAAGAAGGCGGAGGGCGCAGAAAACCGTCGGCGTGAGCGGCGCGGCCAGCACAGACGCCCGCAGTGCCAGAGCCAAAAACGTAACGCCGCCAATGGATTCCGGTTCCTTGGCCGTGGCTGGCGGATCAGTTTTTTGGCCGCCTTTGGAGGCAATGCCTTCGCCGATGGACGCCGATGTCTAGGGGCGCGCGGGCTTTAATCGAACTGTCATCAATCGCCGCGTGGCTGCCCTCGTTTGCATCGTGCCGAATTGAATTGACCTGTTGTCGCTTTAGGACAAAAATTCGCCATAGGATGTCGCCCCAATCGAAATATTCGACGCCTTTAGGCGTCATTTTAGGGAGGATACGATGAAGCGTATTATTTTGGCCGCGCTGATTACTTCATTTGCTGTCGGTTCGGCACTCGCGCAGTCGTGTGAAACCAAGGCAGTTGGCAAGGACGGCAAGCCGCTCGCCGGCGCCGCGAAGACCAGCTTCATCAAGAAGTGCAAGCAGGATGCCTGCGAAGGCAAGGCCGTGGGCAAGGACGGCAAGCCGCTGTCGGGAGCCGCGAAGAACAGCTTCATGACGAAGTGTGAAAAGGACGCCTGAGACCTTCATCGGCGTAACGCCAGGAGTTGAAGATGCGTACGATCGTGGCAATTGGCTGCGCCATTCTGGGCGCATCGCTGCTTTCTTTTCCCGCTGCTGCCCAACAGAAAACAGTAAAGGCGTGCCAGGAAGAATGGCGCGCGAATAAAGAGGCCAACCAGGCCAAGGGCATCACCGAAAAGGCCTATGTGACCCAATGCCGGGCAGGGACGGCCGCGGCGGCGCCGAAGCCGGCCGCTGCTGAGAAGAAGCCGACGGCTGCGGCAGCAACCGGCAAGACCGCCAGGGAATGCCGGGATGAGTGGCGCGCCAACAAGGCCGCCAACCAGGCAAAGGGCGTCACTGAAAAGGCTTATGTGGCGCAGTGCCGTACCGGCACGGCCGCCGCGCAGCCGACGTCGACGCCGATGGCTCCGCCACCGGCGCGCTCGACGGAAGCACCTGCACCGGCACGAACCGCCAACCCGCCGCCTGCTGCATCGGCAGCACCGACGGGGGCAAACCAGTATTCGACCGAAACGCAGGCGAAGGTGCGTTGCCTTGGCGGTACTGTGGTTTGGGCCAATCTCGATTCAAAGATCTATCACTTCAGCGGATACAAGGATTACGGGCATACAAAAGCCGGCGCGTATATGTGCGAGCGGGATGCCACGAGTCAGGGAATGCGGGCTGCGAAAAACGAGAAGCATCCTTGAGGCCGTGACTTCCGCCATGGCACTCATGGTGATGGAGGTTGTGATATGGGACTACTCGATCAGCTCGGCGGATCTCTGAAGGGCGTTCTGGGTTCGGTTGCGGCGGCGGAAGGTCCGGCGGTGATATCGGCCCTGCTCGCGAAGACTGATTTCGGAAACCTGCAAGGTCTTGTGAATCAGCTCCAGCAGGGCGGACTTGGCGACCAGGTCAAATCCTGGTTGAGCAACGGCCCCAACGCGAAGATCACACCGGAGCAACTGCGCGCCGCGCTTAACAGCGACCAGGTCAGCCAGATTGCACAGCATTTCGGTATCCCGGTCGGCGATGCGTTGAAGGTGCTGGCGGAAAAGTTGCCCGGCATCGTCGACGAGGCGAGCCCGAACGGCGCGATCCAGAAAATGTAAATCCGGCCGGCGTCCGATGGACGCCGGCATTTACATGATCGGTTTGCCGCGAATATCGATCGCTTTTTCTATTCTGATCAATGCGCCAATTCCGGCCTCGGCGCCTGCATGAGTCTGCTCGCGCGGCAACAGCTTGGCGAAAATCGCCTCGCGCATCGGGCCGCTCTCGTGCAGTTCGACCGCGCCGAAGAAGCGCAGGAAGCCGGATTCCAAAATGCCGTCCCGCTGCGCTTTGAAGTTGGCGTACATCACGCAGACGCGCCTGTCGTGGCTGAGATTTTCGAGAACGGCCCGTTTCGAACGTTCCCACCAGGCAAGATGCGCATCGTCGAAAACGATCATGCTTCCCTTGGGCGTGATGTTCGGACCTTCAGGGCCATGGGTCGCGACAAGACACGGATAGCCGTCGTCCCAGGCGTTACGGATCAGGGTTTTGATGGTGTCGGAGAGAGGCATGGAATCCGCCGTTCAATGTTGCCGGAAGCGAGATCACTCCAATAACGTTTGTTTCCCGTCTGCGCCACCAGTCCAGCGGCCCCTGTTCGGCGCCTCTTCCCCGGCGTGGGCGCCATCCCCACATAGAGCGTGCGAATAGGGAGCCCGCCAACGATGTCCGAGCCGCTAGTCGTCGTAATTCCACATCGTCTCGGTAAGGACGAGGCGCTTCGTCGGATCAAAGAGGGGCTCGGCCGCGCCAAGACTGAATTCGCATGGCTCCTCTCATTCGAAGATGAGAATTGGGCCGGCGATCGGCTGGCCTTCAGGGTTGCTGCGCTTGGGCAGCGCGCATGGGGCACGATTGACGTCTACGAGGCGGGGGTGCGGCTCGAAGTGACCTTGCCGTGGCTGCTGGCGCGTTTTGCGCACGCTGCGCAACGAGTCATAGGTCAGAAAGGCCAGTTGATGCTTGAACGGAAATGATGGTGCACTTCAATTTCCAAGCTCAAGCACCCAATAGTGCATGCCATTGTCACCGGCAGCAGATGCCAGCCCATAGCTGGTGATGTCACGCCGCAGCATATTGGCGCGATGACGGCCTGAGCGCGACCACATTCGGATAACGCAGTCTTCCGTCGCGCAACCAAAGGCAACATTCTCCGCGGTCGTCCCCGACGTGAGCGATACACGTTGGCGGAAGCCGGCATGGTCGAGACGTCTGCGCGTTGCGAGGTCTCGGGCATGGCTGTATGCCGCACTCGCAAGAACTCCACTGTGCGAGAGCGGCGGAAGTCCGTGCTGCGCGCGGAATGAATTCAGGTCGAGCGCATGCGCAGCCGTCAAGATCTGCGCGCCGGCAAAACTGGCTGCAGCGATTGCAAAGGCATGTCGCAATTTCATTGATGGTAGCGGGATACGTCGCAACGAGTTCAGGTGTGATGCCGGCCGCGATGCGGCGGGGGCGACCAGCGGCAGACATAGGCAATGTAGTCGCCATAGGTCCGGTGGATGCTGGTTATGACCGCGTATTTGTTGAACCGGCCGCAATTGCCTTGCGCAATATTGAGTGCTTCATGCTCGTTATCGGGCGACCACGGGATAATGCCGCCCGTGTCGTTCCCGGTCGGCCCGTAGACGCCAACGCATGAAGCAAGCATCAAACCCAGCACCGCCAGCAGGAGTGCCTGCCTTCTCATGGTGTTCTCCCAGCCCTCAAATCCAGCCGCCGACTCAATGCTAAAAGCTTACGGCCCAATATTCCAGCCCTGCAGGGGCGCTCAGGTGCCGCCCTACCGTGGCGCCAGGGAACGAAGGGACCGCGTGGCACGTTTAGCTCCCGGCTCAAGCCATCACCCAGGGGATTTGGAGCAAGAGTAGTGTCGAATGCGCGGCCTGGCCGCACTGTTTGCGTATCTTCTGAGTGTCGCAATTGTCGGCGCCGTTCTTGTCATGGCGGTGATGGCGCTGATAGGCCCCGTTGATCAACCGATTCGTGCCGCCGGCGCGTCAAATGTCGCGGCAAGTGCGGCACCAGGTGCTGCGACAACGGCCAAGCCCGCCGCATCAACGGCGATCGCACGCGGCGTGAAAGCCGCGCACGCGAAACACATTGCACGTCATTTCGAGAAAACGCGGAGCGCCCGCAACCACGTCGAGCCTGCACGACGCGAGGTGGATGTCGCCCGAAGACCGCCAACGGCATGGACGGCAGGATTCTTTGACGGCCTGTGGCAGCCCGGCACTTAGCCCCTGCGCGTTTTGAAATCCGGTTCGGCATCCGTCGGCGCGTTGCTCGATCGCAGTGGAACTGCGGCGAAGTTGCGGCGACAGCGTCCGCATTCTCTTCACGGCAGCTCCTAAATTCCGTCGGCTTTGCTTCGCATGTGACGCGCAACGGGCGAGGGGGGGTATCTCTCGTTTTCATTCCATTCATGCGTGGCGGCGGGGCTGGGCACTCGACCGCGAGCGCCCAAGAAGCGATATGCGGCCTTTGTTTCTTCCTGCCTGCTTTTGTTTGATGACGCTCGCCGTTCCATCAGCTGTTCTCGATTCCACAAAAGCGAAGGCGAATGACAATCCCGCAGTCATCCGCGTCGCCGATGCGGTCGTGGAGGACCTTTCCAGACAGGAGCCTGCGAACGATGTTCCGGTCGCAATGGACAGCCAGCCCGGCTCGTCCAACGATTCGGATGCTCAGCAGAAACCGCCGAAGACACCGAAGCCGCCCGCAGAGAAGCACGTGGTTCAACGGACGCGCCGCGAAATCTGCGATGCGGTCGTGACGACGGCACGCACCAATGATCTGCCGGTGCCGTTTTTTATCCGTCTTCTTTTTCAGGAAAGCGGTTTCAAATCCGATGTCGTCAGTCGCGCGGGCGCGCAAGGTATTGCGCAGTTCATGCCTGAGACGGCGGCGACAGTCGGCCTGCACAACCCGTTCGATCCACTGCCGGCGATCGCGGCGTCGGCGCGGCTGCTGGGTGATCTTGTCCGGCAGTTCGGCAATTTAGGATTGGCGGCCGCTGCCTATAATGCCGGCCCGCGGCGGATCCAGGATTGGCTTGCTAAGAAGGGAAAGCTGCCGGAAGAAACGCAACACTATGTCAAGACGATTACAGGAAAGCCGCCCGAGAGCTGGGCCGACCGCTCGCGCGGCGAAGTGCTCGCAACAACTCTCCCGCGCGAAGCGCCATGTCAGGAGGCGGCATCCACGATCATGGCAAATGCGACGAAAAAGCATCTTTCAAAGCATGAGTTCGGAAAGCGCGCTGCCGGAGCGGCGCGCGGTCCGGTGGCACGCGATCGCAAATCGGCGCATCTCGCCAGTGAGCAGACGCCGAAAATCATGGTTGCCGAACACACCGGCCGGCGGCCGGCAAAAGCGGCTGACCGTTCTGCGATCCAACTCGCTGCGGCGAGCAAGAAGCACCGCCACAAGTCCTGAATTTCGCTCCGCGAGGCGGCAGCGGCCGAGGCGACTGGGCCGTCCGGGGCGGGTATGCCCGTCCGAAAGCACTTTTTGTGACGGGCAGCACAGCCGGCTGCGTCATCCATTCCTATTCTCAACATGCTCGCGGAATCAGGAGGGAACCCCATGACCGATATCAGCTATCAGGCCAGCCTTCCCGGGATGACCACCGAAGGCAGCAGCTATGTTGCCCATTTTACCGCCTGGTGGGGCCAATTTGCCCAAGGGGCCCGTGAAGGCCGCGAGATTGCAGCGCGATATCATGCACTATCGCGGCTTTCGACCCATGATCTGGCCCGGCGCGGCCTGACCCGGCAAGCCATCGCCAGGGCAGCACTGACCGGCCACTGAGCTTTTCAGCGGAAAATCTGCTACTAAACCCCGGCGCGCCATAGGCCACACCGCGCCGGGTTTGTGATGGTTTCTTCGTTGCGTTCAGCCGATCTGCTGTCGGATCTGCCCGAGCGGCTTTCTGCAGCGCTTCTCGCCAATGCCAAGCCGGTCAAGCTGGCAGCTGACGAAATTCTGTTCCTCGCCGGCGATCCAGGCGACGGTTGCTATCGCCTGGAAGAGGGGCTTCTCAAGGTCAGCATGGTCGCGCCGACCGGTGCCGAACGTATCCTGGCGATTCTCGGCCCGGGCTCAATCGTCGGCGACATGGCCATGATCGACGGCCGACCCCGTTCGGCATCCGTCTCGGCGCTGCGCGACTGCAAACTCAGCTTTGTCAGCCGGACCGCATTTGAAACCATCGCAGCGAAAAATCCCGAAATTTACAAGCATCTGTTGAATCTCGTCGGTACGCGTCTACGCGATACCGATCAGGTCGTCGCCGCCGGAACCTTTCTACCGGTCAAGGGCCGTGTGGCCCGTGCGCTGCTCGACCTCGCCAAGGCCTTCGGAAACGAGGTCGGCGGCGGACGCATCGTGATCCGCCAGAAACTCAGCCAGAGCGATGTCGCGGCCATGGCGGGAATTGCCCGGGAAAACGTCAGTCGTATTCTAAACGAATGGATGCGCCTTAAGCTGGTGACGCGGCTGTCCGGTTACTATTGCATTGAAAACAGGGCGAAGCTCGAAAAAGAGCTGAAACTCTAGCCTTTTCAGGCCCGCAGCCGCGTCGGAAGAAATGCGCAGTTCTGTGATCCTGGTCACAGCCGCCGCCCGGGCGAGAACCTAATTTCACATTCATAGGGAGCCTGTTGCTCCCGCACAGTTCAGGGTCAACGACAATGCGTAAAACCATCGTTCTCGCGGCAGCCACCATGATCCTTGCCTGCGTGACCGTTGTGACCGGGGTTGCGCGCACAATCGATCGGCCCATCACCCGCACGACTTTGGCTCGCCTGGCGGATAGTCCCCACACCATCGGCAGCCTGACGGTTAGATTTTTCAATGCGATCTGACCGTCTTCAGGCCTGCCCCTACCCCGGGGGCAGGCCCCGAATTCACTGAACCTCCAAACTTTCAAGCGGCCCCGACCGGGCCGCCTTTTCTTTGCGCCGGCCAATTGCGAAATCCGCGGTCAGGCGGTCTGACCCAGCGCGGCGACCCGCTCGTCGCGACCCTTTCGAAGGAATGACCGCTCGAATTCGGCGGCTGGCACCGGAGGGCCGAAAAAGAAACCCTGTCCCTGCTTGCAGCCCATTCTCGCCAGGAGGTTGGCCGTCGCGCGATCCTCGATTCCCTCGGCGATGACCGACAGGCCCAGCAGAGTGCTCAGGCCGATTGTCGAGCTCACAATTGCGGCGTCGTCGATCTCCACCCGCAGCTGGCAGACGAATGACTTGTCGATCTTGAGTCCATTAAGTGGAAACTTTTTCAGGTAGCTGAGGCTGGCATAGCCGGTGCCGAAATCGTCCAGAAGAATATGAACGCCAAGATTCTTGAGTTCCCTGAAAACCTCGACGGCATTCTCGTCGTCAACGAGAATATCTTCGGTGACTTCGAGCTCAAGGCGCGCCGGCGCACAGCCACTTTCGTGCAGGGCATTCTTGATTGTCGCGACCAGATCTTTCGAACGAATTTGCGACGGGGCGAGATTGATCGCCATCGAAATATTATGGCCGTCTTTCTGCCATGCGCGCGCGCGTTGGCACGCCGTATGCAGCACCCATGCCGCGATCGGCTCAGACAATGCCGATGCTTTAACCACATGTATGAATTCGGCGGGAGCGAGGAGACCGCGATAAGGGTGATGCCAACGTATGAGGGCCTCGGCGCCTACAACCGAGTCGTCTTCAAGATTGACCTTCGGCTGGTAGTAAAGTTCGAGCTCGTTGCGCTCGATGGCGCGCGATAGTTCGGTCTCCAGTCTTGCCCGCGTTTCGAGCTCGATTCTGATGCTGCGTTCAAATACGACGTGTCCGCCGCGCCGTCCCGCCTTCGCGCGATAGAGAGCGAGATGGGCATTGCCGAATAGCTCTTCGGCGGTTCGGGAATCGTCAGGAAATGCGGCGACACCAACGCTGATCGTGATCGACTGCTCCCGGCTTCGGACAAAGAGAGGATGCTCGCTGAAAGCGCGGCAAATCAGATTGGAGAGGGTTTCCGCGCGTGACGCGGCGCCGGGCCCTTCCACGAGCATGGCAAATTCATCACCGTCGAGACGGGCAACGAGGCTCGTATCTTCGAAAAAACTTGTAAGGCGTTCGGCTGTCGCGCAGATCAGTTCGTCGCCATAGGCACGGCCAAGCATATCGACGGTGAACTGGAATTTGTCGAGGCTCAGGATCAAAAGGCCGATTGCTGGGTCAGCCTTTGAGATGAGTGCGCGCAGGTGAGCCATCAGCGTGTGACGATTGGCCAGACCGGTCAGCTCGTCATATTCCGCGAGGAATCGAATTCGCCTGGCTTCACGCTGCCGCACGGAGATATCGCGGAAAATCGCGCCGAAGTGGAAACCGTCCGCCGCCTGCCAGCCGGAAAAGCAGGCTTCGAGAGGGAACAGCTCGCCGTTTTTGCGGCGGCCGAAAATCTCGACAAGCTTGCCGCCGGGCGCCTGGAGCTGGTCGCGGGGAAGATCGCGAAACGAAAAACTGGCGCTCGACGGGTCGTCACCGGCAAGGCAGATCGCATCCACCGGACGGCCCAGCATTTCATCGGCCTGGTACCCGAAAATGACGGCGGCGCTCGGGTTCCAGACGGTAACAAGTCCGTTCTCGTCGGCGCATACAAGCCCGTCGCCGAGCGACATGGCGATCCGGTGGAAACGGCGTTCAGCAATCATGCCGATCAGGCCGCGAATATCGATTTCGTCCAGGGCGATGGCGGCCAGGTAGGCTGCAATTGCGATATGCAGCGGCGCGGTATCGAGCATGATCGCGGCCTTGGCTTGCAGGACCATGGCGCCGAGTTCGAACGCAACGGCGAGCAAGACAAGGAGTGCCGCACGCGCCAATGCGGCCATGCGGCCCCACAGGACGAGCATGAGGATGAAAATGAGCGCCGGCCCGGCCAGGTTCGCCAGCCATGAGGACGGCGTAAGCACGCGGCCTTGCAGGATCGATTCTGCCGCAAGCGCCTGAAGGAGGGCGCCGGAGATGATCTGGCTTCTGGGAACCGTGAACCTGTCGCCGAGCTCGAGGGCTGTACCGCCCACAACGATTTTCCTGTTCTTGAGTTTCGCGAGCGTCAGCGGATTGCCGTTCAGCACATCCTTGTAGGAGATGATGGGGATCGATGCCGGCCTGATGCTGAAGTCAATCCACAGCGGCGCCTCGCCGGTTTCGTAGCGCCCGGCCAGCACGGTCGCCATTGACGGGGTAAATTTGCCGTCGATCGTCTCGCCAAAGGGATAGCGGCGCACAACGCCGTCCGGGTCGGCCGAAACATTCACGACCGCCGGCCAGGTGTGTCGCGCAAAGGCGGGCAAGGGGCGGTTGACATAGATCGTCTTGCGCCCGTTGGAATTTACCGGCTGTTCGAAGCTCGGCAGAATGACCGACCCGCCTGAGCGCTGGAGCGCCGCGGCGAAGCTGCGATCGGATTCGGGCGTCGACGGCGTGCTGAAATCAACATCGAACGCCAGGCCACTGACGCCGGCATCGGTCAACTTGTCGATCAAATCGGCATGCAGCTGCCGCGGCCAGGGCCACACGCCGATCGCCTGGATTGACGGCGCATCGATCGCGGCAATGACGAGGTCACCGCTGGCCTGGCGTTGAAAGGCCGAAAAACGAAGATCCGACAGCGTATTTTTCAATGCCGTCGGCAGTCCGGTCAGCAGGATTGCGACCAGAGCAAAGACCACAAAAAGATGCGGCCGGATCCTTTTCACTCCCCCTCACCCGCGTGAGCGGGGCCGTCCGTGGCCCCGCACCGAAGCTCAACTATTTGTTCTGGCCCTTGCCCTTGCCGAGGACGATGCCGAGCGCCCGTCCCTCCCCATTCCCGATACCGATGGTATTCCCAGTCAAGCCCAAACCATTTGCGACGTTGCCGAGCCCCAGTCCGTTGCCATTTCCGCCGCCATTGCCGTTGCCGGTGATGTCACCGACAATGCCTCCAACCAGGCCGCCGCCATTGTCCCCACCGTTGCCCATCCCAGTGCCGGAATCACTGGTTGCAAGCTTTGCGGCACCGTTGCCGTTACTTGCGCCATCGTCGCCATCGCTCTGCCGTCCGGCGCCCGAACCGTTGGCGCGTGAGAGGCCTGCGTCATGGACGAGCCCGTTGGTTGCCTTTGCGGAGTCGAGTTTCACTTCGCCGAGTGGCGCCGTGATCCGCAGACCGTCGTGGCCGCGCGCCGGGTCAGCCGACGCAAAGCTGTCCTTGATGACGTCGATATGCCCGAGCGCGTGCACGCTCTGCCCATTGGACGCGTCGGTGGGCATTGCCAGCCCGTTCTTCGGAACCGGAATGCGGTCGAAGGAGGGCGCGCGCGGCGCACCGCGCTCGATCGGGTTGAACTTGCCTGAGCCGCTCAGCGTCAGACCATGATTGCCTGCCGCGGGGACATTCGCCGCCTGGCCGGGCAACACGAGCGCGATCTGGCCGGTCTTGAAATCGGACACTTCGACCTTGCCCTCGAGCACCGCGACCTTGCTGCCGGCGCTGGTCACGTCGACGCGAAAATGCGTTCCCTTGATGACCGCCGCGAGATACGGCGTCTCGACCTGAAAATGTTTGACGTTGCGCTTCTCTGCGTGGACGAGGATCGAGCCGGCCTGCTCGATGATCGTGGTCGAAAGCCCGTCCTGCTTTTGGTCCGTCGGGATCGAGACTGCCGAGTTCGGCGAAATCAGGATCGTCTCCTCGCCACGGGTCAGCAACACGCGCCCGGTCGGGCCGGTTCGGATGCTGTCGCCGCCTTTAAGTTCAATATCGCTGGTGAGCGCGACGTTTTGTGCTTCCGAGGTCGTGGTCCAGACCTGGCCTGAGGATTTGCTCACGCGCCAGGGCATGCCATCTGCCGCGCGCACGGACGCGCCCGGCGAACACTGCAAAGCTCCCGCCACGAGTAATGACGCAAAGATGATTCTTGATTTTGCCAACACGGGTGACGCCTCCTGCGTTGCCTCGCGCCGCGGCTGTCCGCGCGCGCAACCGTTTGAGGCTCAGTTCTGACGGGAATTCTTCAATTTTTACCTTCTGCCGACACAGAGTGGAGGGGGCATCCGGTAACCTTTCGTTAACCGTAAAAATTTACCTTTTGCCCTGGTGGGGACCCTCTTCAATCGCGAAAACGCCAAAGCATGACGCGGTTTCTCGCGCCTTGTCAGACTCTTGTTGGATTTCGACGGCGCGCCCCCTGTGCCGGTACCGTGCCACCGTGGTTAAAATCGGCCTCACTCCCGGCCCTGGTTCTCATATTCAACGTGACGATGATTGGCGCCGGGTGGGCACAACAGCCCGCAGCGGCTCCACGATATGACCTCCGCCAGACCGAAAAGAACATCGAGCAGCTGCAGTCCGGTGCACAGCGCGCCAAGCCGCCGGTTAGGCTTCCGACAGTGCCCGCCGCGGCAGTCGGGCACGCCGACACCAGGCCGATGTTCCGTTTGCGCGGTGTTTCTGTCGCCGGTGCGCACGTTGTTGCGGCGGAGGCGATTGCCGAAACCTACAAACCCTTCATTGGCAAGACCGTGTCACAGGCCGATCTTGTCGGCATCGCCGTGGCGATTACCGAACTCTACCGTACTGCCGGCTATGCGCTGAGCCGCGCCATCGTCCCGCCCCAGAACATCAGGAACGGCCGCATCCACATCAAGGTGATCGAGGGATCGATTACCGATTTCGTATTGAAGGGCGATGACACCGAACGTTACGGCGTCCGGCCGCTGCTCGCACGCCTCCTCGAGGAACATCCCACGCAGATGAAAACCCTCGAGCGTCAGCTGATGCTGGTCAATGAAGCGCCCGGCATCCGCGTTGCGGACACTGCGCTCGAAGAGATCGGCCGGGCGAGCGGCAAGTTCCGCCTTACCGTCGTCATCAAGACCTGGCGCATTTATATAGGGCTCGGCTTCGACAATGCCGGTGCTTCCGCTGTCGGCCCATATCAGGCCTTCGCGGCGACGGCCTTCAACTCCTATTTCCTTCATGGCGACAGCCTGAACCTGAGTGCTTCGTCGACGCCGAATTCGCCGCGCGAATTTGAATTCGGCCGATTTGCCTATGACACCCCGGTGGGCACCGACGGCGCACGCTTCGGCGTCAATGCGCTTTACAGCAATGTCGCTCCGGGCGATATCCGCCAGCTGACGAATACGCATACGATCACCGACACCGTCGAGGTGAAAGGCTCGGTTGCACCGATAGAGACGCGCAAAGCCACCCTTACGCTGACCGGGGCGCTGGATTTCAGCGAAACCTGGGAGCGCGACATGTTTGGCATCATCTATCGCGATCACATCCGCGCGGCGAGCCTGACCGCCGACTACCGATTCAAGGATCCGTTTGCGGCCCTGAACTTTCTCAGCGTGACCGGCCGGCAGGGCTTCACGATCTTCGGCGCGTCGGAAAAGGACGATCTGTCCACTTCGCGGCCCAATGCGGCGAGCAATTTTTCCGTGCTGGACTTTTCCTTCGCCCGTATCCAGCCGCTTTCCGATGTTTGGTCAGTGAAGGTATCAGCCAATGGGCAGTGGGCCTCGGGACCCCTGCTGATTTCGCAGCAGTTCTATCTCGGCGATGCGGCCTATGGTCCCGGCTTCTACAGCGGTGACAGCGGCATTTTCGCGTACGGCGAACTTCGCTTCGACCAGCCGGTGTCGAGCGATATTCTTAAACGCTATCAACTGTACGGATTTTTCGACAAAGGCGCAGTGTGGAGCTTTGATACCGGCGGCCAGATTCTGTCGATCGCATCGGCGGGAGCAGGCATCCGCTTCTTTTTCGCCGACGATTGGCAGGCCGGCCTCGGGGTCGCCGTGCCCGTCCATCCCGGCACAACCGCCAACACCATCAATGGCACCCGTTTCCTGTTCTCGCTGTCGAAGTCCTTCAAGGTCTGCCCGCAGAACAATCAGCTGCGTTGCTTTTGATCGTACGAGCCTGCAGCCGATCGGAATTTCTGGTTTTGCCGCGTTGAGCGGCAATTCGGATTGACGCTAGACCGCGAGCCGCGCCTGCTGCGGGCCACGGCCGACCAGCTCCGAATAAGCCTCGATCGGCAACGGCTTGCCGGTGAGATAACCCTGAACTTCGTCGCAGCCTTCCTGCGCCAGAAATGCAAGTTGGCTCTCGCTTTCGACGCCCTCGGCAAGCACCGGAATATTCAGGCTGTGACCCAGTGTGATGATCGCGCGGACAATCGCCATGGAATGGTGATTGTTTTCGAGATCGCCGACGAACACGCGGTCGATCTTGATTTTTTCGAACGGGAACGCATGCAGGTAGGAGAGCGATGAATAACCCGATCCGAAATCGTCGAGTGCGATGTGGACGCCAAGCAATTTGAGCTTGCGCAGGATCGAGACCGCGCGCGAGAAGTCGTCGATCAGGACGCCTTCAGTGATTTCCAGCTCGAGTCGATCCGCCTTCAGCCCGGTCTCGAGCAGGATTGAATGGACAAGCTTCGGCAGATCGCCGTGGTGGAATTGCACAGGTGAGATATTCACCGCCACCCTGAGCGGATTTGGCCAGCTCGCCGCCTCGCGGCAGGCTTCGCGCAGGATCCATTCGCCCAGCGAGATAATGTGCGTGCTCTGCTCCGCGATCGAAATGAAGGTTTCGGGGGACACCCATCCGCGTTTCGGACAGTACCAGCGCGCCAGCGCCTCGAACCCGACCGAATTGCGGCCGTCAATGGTCTTTTGCGGTTGATAGTGCAGGAACAGGTCACCACGGGAGGTCGCGCTGCGCAGGTCGGTCTGCAGTTCACGGCGTTCGCGCAGCCGCGATCCGAGCTTCTCCTCGAAGAACCGCACCGAACCGCGGACCTCCGATTTCGCCTGATAAAGCGCGGCATCGGCGTTGGCGATCAGCATTTTCGCGTCGGTGCCGTCGGCTGGATAGACGGCGACGCCGATGCTCAAGCCGACCTGAATCTGGTGGCCGTCGACATCGAAGTTTTCCTTGAACGCTTCGATCATGCGCTCACCCACCGCCGCGGCCGTATCCGCCGGCGCGTTGCCGGTGAGGACGATGATGAATTCGTCGCCGCCGATGCGCGCAAGGAAAGCGCCATCGATCGCGTTTCGCAGACGCCGCGCGGCTTCGCGCAGCAGCCCGTCACCCACGAGATGGCCATAGACGTCGTTGGCTTCCTTGAAGCGGTCGAGGTCGAGACACATGACTGCGAATTGCTCGTCATTCCTTGCGGACCTGTCGAGCGTTGCCACCAGATGCTCAACGAAGGACGCCCTGTTGGGCAGACCGGTGAGTGAATCGTTATGAGCCAGGTACGAAATGTGCTGCTCGTTGCGCCGGCGGTCGGTGATGTCGTCGAGCACGGTCAGCAGATATTTCGGGTCGCCCATTTCGTCGCGGATGGCGATCTTGCTCGCTTTCACAAGACGAAGCCCGTTCGACGCCGTGTTGATGAAGTGTTCCGGAGTTGACACGATTTCCGAGCCCTGCAGCGTCTCGTTGTCGGAACGGACGATCATGTCCGCGCGTTCGGGCGGGAACAGCTCGTGCGCGGTACGCCCGATCAGCCGCTCGCGCAGGTCGCCCGTCAGCTCTTCATAGGCGCGATTGAACAGTGCGAAGCGGGTACCGTGCGCATCCTGGCCGGAGCCTTCCACGTGGCGGACCACGATCGGCAGCGGCACGTGCTCGATGACGGCGTCAAGGAATATCTTGGTCCGGCGCAGTTCGGCTTCGGTCAGTTTGGTCTTGGTGACGTCGTGGATGACGGTCAGGCGCGCATTGCGGCCATTATAGGTCAACGCGCGCGAATAGACGGTGATATCGATTTTGGTGCCGTCAGCCTTGATGTGCTGGCCGACATTCTCGACGAACTGGTCGTCGGACAGTCCGTGGATGAATTTGGAGAAGCGCTGCCGGTCTTCCGGCGGCCGCAGCTCTGCGACCGACATCGCCATGAACCGCTCACGGCTATAGCCGTAATGCGCCACTGCGGCCTCATTGACGGCGAGGAAGCGCAGCGTATCCCGGTCGATGACCCACATGGGAACCGGATTGCCTTCGAACAGGAGGCGG
Source organism: Pseudolabrys sp. (assembly GCA_035277565.1). Lineage (GTDB taxonomy): Bacteria > Pseudomonadota > Alphaproteobacteria > Rhizobiales > Xanthobacteraceae > Pseudolabrys. Next base: position 8,394 of record DATEKG010000255.1, on the reverse strand, counting down.
AAGGATTCCTCGCGATGCCGCTCTTCGGTGACGTCCTGATGCGTCGCTACCCAGCCGCCATTGCTCATCGGCTGGTGCACGACCGAGACATAACGGCCGTCGCGCAGGCGATTGATCGTCTGGTAGGGGGCCTTGCCGGCGACGTCGTTGAGCCGGTCCCTGACATAGGCGGCCGCATCCTTGTCCTTCGGACCGTTGCCCTTGGCGAGCATGTTTTCCAGGATCGCCTGGAAAGGCGTACCCGGCTTCGTCAGAGCCTCATTAAGCTCGTAAATATCGGCATACTGCTTGTTGCAGACGAGCAGGCGCTTCTGGGCGTCGAACATGCTGACGCCCTGGATAATGTTGCCGAGCGCGGCGTCGAGCTGTTCTTTCTGCTTCTTGATTTCGCCTTCCGCCTCGATCTTTTCAGTGATGTCCTCGTGGGTTGCCACCCAGCCGCCGTCGGGCATCGGCTGATTGACGATCTGTATCATGCGGCCTGCCGGGGTCGGCACGTTCTGTTTGGTCAGCTTGCGCTTCGCGATCTGGAGCAGAAGCTTTTCGTGATATTCGACAGGGTCGCCGCTGAACGAGCCGCGTTCCTTGCGGTGCTTGAGCAGGTCGAGCAGCGACAGGCCGGGTTTAACGACATCCGCCGACAGGTTGTAGATCTCGAGAAACCGGTTGTTCGACACGAGGAGTTTCGAGTCCGCATCGAACATCACCAGGCCTTGCGACATATTATGCAGTGCCGTGTCGAAGCGCTCGCTTTGGCGCCTCAGACCCTCGGCCCGGTTACGTTCGGCGCGCGCCTGCTCGAGTGCACGGAAGTTGTGGAACAGCCGCGTAAACAGCAGTGCGAAGGCGGCAATGACGGCAACGATCAGGGCCACCGTGCCCGCGATGTAAACGACGGCCTTGCGCCAGTGCGCGAGAATGGCCGCTGTCGTGCGCGTGGCGGCAACGACGACCGGGTAACCGTTGATGCGGTGCGCGGCGATCATCCGGACGGAGCCGTCGATCACGCCGTCAATCGTGCCGACTCCGTGATCTTGAGCGGCAACGAGTTTGAGCGCCAGGGCTTTCGGAAACAGCCTGCCGATATCTGCGTCGGTTTCGGGATAGCGTGCGAGCAGCATGCCGTCGTCGCGGAACAGCGCGTAGCTGCTGTTGGGGTTGGGGCTGATGTCGCGAAAATAGTTCTGCAGATAATGCAGCTCGATTGCCGCTGAAATGATTCCGAGGAATTCGCCGTGCTGGCCCGTGATCTTGCGCGCGAGATGGATAACCCATGTCCCGGTTGCATAGTCGCGCACCGGCGCGCCGAAATATGACTGCAGCCTGGCGCTGCCTTTCAGCGCCTTGAAGTAGTCTTCTCCGGCGATATTGATGTCCGGAATAGGCCACTGCCGCGAAAAATTGACCAGTTGGCCGCTCGCGTTGAACACGCCGAGAGAGCCGACGAAAGGCATGCCGCCGGCCTTGTCGCGCAGTTTGAGGTGCACCGGGTAGCGCCGGTATTCTTTCTCGATAGTCTCCCTGTCGATGACGGGGAGGCTGGACACATCATTGTGGAAGCTCCGCTCCACGGACCGGACGGCAGTGAAAGTCTGCTCGATCTGTTTGGCGACGATCAAGGCCGAATTCGACAGCGTTACCTCGTTTTCCGTCATCGCACGGCTGCGAAGATTGTAGATGACGAGGCTGGCGCAGACGACGACGATCAGTGAAAGCGTGACGGCACAGGCGACAATGAGCCGGCTCGGGCTGAAAAAATTCAGCGTGGCGTTCGGCTTCGAATTTTTTTCCCGCGCATATTGCGCGGATGCAAGTCTGGACAGCCAGCGCACTGAGGAGCTACCTCTCGCCTGCGAGAGACCCGTCGGTCGGATGCATCCAGCCTTGCTAATGCAAATAATTTAATCATTCGCCTTAAACGTGCGGTTCCACGGTTGATTGTGACAACAAAAAAATCATTGGTTAATCGCCGCTTCCGCGCTCGTGAAAATTCTAGCGATTTGACCGCGCCGCGACCTGAAGTTGCAGCGCTCCTCATACAAAAGCGGCGCCTCGAAGAAGCGAGGCGCCGCGGCGTAAACACTCTATTGTCTATCTACACAACGCATACATATTGCGATGCGCGCATGCCGAGCCTCTGGGCCGCACCGCGAGCGAGATCGAGGCGCGCGCCCATGCGAAAGGCGATGCCCCATGGTCCCTTGTCATTGATCCTGACGGTGACCGACCGGCCGTTCTTTGGATTGGTCACCGTCAAGGTCGTCCCGATCGGCCACGTGCGTGCGGCGGCAGTGTTGCCGTTCGCATCGAAGCGTTCGCCGTTTGCCGTCCGCTTCCCGGACGAGTACGAGCTCGCGAGAACTTCCTGTCCCGCGCAATTGCCGGAAGGCTTCGCATACTTGTGAATCGAACTCCAGCCTGCCGCATGCGCCGAGGCGACCGTGAGCAGGCTTGCAAGCAGTCCGATGCCAAAATGCTTCATTGAAAAGTCCCCTTCAATGATTGCAACTGGCACGGTAAGTACGGCCCAACATGGCGGAAGCAAGGCGAAACGGCGTCAATGGTAAAGTGGTATGCAAATTCGCGCCGCTGAGGGCCATATTCATGCAAATCTTCGCTTGATTGCGGCCATAACCATGGCGGTTAAGGTTACGCCGCGCGCGCGTGCGGACGCGTGATTCGCGAGTGATGGCGTCTCTATTTGCGGTCTTCGAACGGCGACTTGATCGACAGTCCGATCGACGGGGTTGTCGAGTCCTTTGTGAGCGGCGTGTAGCCGTTGATCTGATCGCTCGCGTCGGGCGCGCGTCCGGGCCGAAGATCGAGCGAAGAGCCCGGCGGGACGAGAGGAACGGGTACGGTGAACGCGTCGAGCGGCACCTTGCGGACGTAAGCATCCTCCGCGTGAGGCTGCCCCGTTGCAAACGCCGCGGCGACGAAGGTCAGAGCAGCAAGGCGACGCAATTTCATAGCCGTCTCCCGTTGCCGGCTTCCCGCGCCGGCAAGCGGAGGCTAGCACCCCGTACCGGGCCCGTTAAGATACGTGCGCCGGGATATGCGCCGGTGTTTGGCTAGCGCGAAACCGCCTCGGACTGTTCGGGATGCGTGCCGGCGCGCTGGGGCAGCAACAGAATGCAGCCGATAATGAAAATGGCGATGATTGCCGAGGCGAGGGGACGGCTGAGATTCATTCCGCCGTCGCGCACCGGCTTGTCGAGCAGGTCGCCGAACGTCGCACCCAGCGGACGCGTGAGGATGAATGCGGCCCAGAACAGCAGCACCCGTGATGTGTTTGTCCAATAATAGGCCGCCGCCAGAACTGCGAGCGCCGCACCGAAAATGAGCGCACCGCCACCGTAGCCGGCGCCGCCGGTGTCGGCAATCCAGTCCCCGAGCGCCGTACCGAGCGTCTGTGACAGCGTGATCGTCGCCCAGTAGAATCCTTCAGCCTTCGGCGTGCTCACGGTGTCGACCGAGATCGAGCCGAGCGCCCAGTACCAGAGCGCGAGCGATAGCAGCAGCAGCGCGAAAAGAATCGTGACGCCGCCCGTATAGCCGACGCCAAGCGAGCGGTCCGCGAAGTCGGCCATGGTCGTGCCCGCGGTCGTCGAGGCGACGATCGTCGCCCAATACAGGAATGGCTGGAATTGCTTCGCGGCAATCTGTGCCGCAACCAGGGCCACAAGCAGCGACAGGAAGATCGCCGTTCCCACAGCGTAGCCCCAATTGAGGGTCATGCTCACCGTATCGCCGCCGGTTTCGCCGAGGGTCGTGGCGGCGATCTTGATGATCCAGAAGATCAGGGTGACTTCAGGGACTTTCGTAAAACTGCGGTCATTCATGAGCGCGCGTGTCCCGCATAGTGTCTGTCATCGCGCCCTGGCGACAGGAAGAAGCCGGAAGCGGCATTTTTGTGACGCCGCTGCCGATCTTCCGCGGCGGATGTGCGTCGGGAATTGCCCAAGCCGGCACGCGGCGGCACCTGCGACCATAACAGGGTCAGTCGGCGGTGCTGTCGCCTTCGCGTCTGCGCCGCTCCGCGAGATCCATGAAATCCTGCGCCATCTTCACGAGCCGGGCTTTGTCGGTGGGGTCTTTGATGCGATCGGCGAGTGCCATGCATTCGGCTGCGTAACGCCGGCAGTCTTTGGCGGATGTCATGCGTCCGCGCCCCTCCCGAATCCCGAAAGTAGAATTTCGGCATCACCATGATGGTTCCGCGATGCGGCGTCACAAGATTGTTCCAGAACAAAGTTTCGCCAGCAGGCGTTTCCCGGAGCCGAGGAGGGGATTGCTGTGAAGGACTCGGAAAAATTCAGACAATACGCGCGCGACTGCGTTCGCATGGCCGAAAAAATGAATGCAGACGATCGGCAGATGCTGCTGAAGATCGCCGAGGTGTGGGAAAAGCGTGCCCGCGGAGTCGAGAAAAAAGAAGCGTCCGGCACGTAGCGGGCGCGGTCATTTCGTCATGAGAAAACCGCGGCAGATCGGACCGGCGCTCGATCAGAACGAACGTGGGCCTGTCGCCGGCATATCGTCGTCGTCATGTCCCCAACGGAGGATCGGTTCATAGCTGACATCCGTCCGTTGATTTCGGTCAGCCTGCTCAGCGAGCCGCACATAGCACTGGGCCAGATGATTCCACCCGGCACGGGCCGCGCCTTTCTCGTTCTCCAGCCGTGCCTTGGCGCGAAGTTCGGCGGCTAGCCGCCGGTATTGTTGCGAGGGTGACATTGAGCAAGCAGTGTCTTTTTACCTGTCCAGCACGGGCAACGCGAAGCGCCAAATCTCGTTCCTGTTCCGGCAGTTAGGGACGGGGACAGGTGATCACAGATTTGTGAACAGTGGCCGTCGCGGCCTTTCGAGGCACCCCGGAGCCGGTCATACTTGTTTCCGCGTCCGGAATGCCCGGCCAATGCGCCGAACCTGCGGAACGGCAGCGCATGATCGGCGTTGCTTTCCGGAATGCACATGGAGGGGGGATTGGCAGAAATCAGACACTTGGAAAGGGCCGCGATGCCGCGCTTCGGAATCCCTCGTCGCGACTTCGGTGGGAACGAGTCCGAGGCGAAACCGCCGCTGAACTGGCGGCGCGGATTGCTGCGCGTCTGGCTGCTGCTGTCCGCCGCCTGGGTGATGGGCTGGCTCGTCTATCTGATCCTCTACGGAATTCAGGGCGGCTTTCGCAGCGCCGCTGAACTGCTTCCGGTGCCTGTCCTCCTGTTCGGGCCGCCGGTGGCGCTTCTGCTGTTCGGCCTGCTTGCAGGCTGGGCGTTCCGCGGATTCAAGCCGGATTAGGGCGTTGCCATCGGCTTGGTTCTCACGTGTCAGTTATACCGGTGAGAGTGAGCGGAGCGCGCCGCTATCACGTCGTAAAACATCAGCTGAGTATCCCGACCGCGCGCGAAGCCACGAGCGCGATGGTGGCGAGCGAGATCGCGGATTCGGCCATCATCAGCAGCTTCGCGCGGACAGTCAGCGGAAAAGTATCCGCGGGCGAAAACGCAGTCGCATTGGTGAATGCCAGGAACAGGTAGTCAATGAAGCCGGGCGACCAGCTCGCGAACCTCTCCGGGTCACCGGTCTGCTGCTGCGTGAAAAGAAAATCATTGGCGCGCCTGGCGAAGGCGCCCGCTGATCCGCCGCGATCGAGCGCCCAGAACCAGAGCGCAAAGATGATGACGTTGGTCACCCAGATATTGACGGCGTCGAGCAGCAGGGTCCGTCCGGTCCCGGCGGTGCCGGCGAGGATCGCAGCGATCAGACGCACCAGCGCGCCGCAGTTCATCAGCGTCACGACTGCCGTGAGCGCGATCGCAAGCCAGCGCACCTGCTTTCGTTGACTGCCGACCCGGGTCCATTGTTCGTCGGTTGAGGCATTGCGCGCGCGTCGCTGCGTCCAGGCGGTTGCGATGGACAGCGGGACCAGGAGCGCAAGTTCCAGCGTCGGCGCGAGCCAGCGCGGTCCGATCATCAGGTCGTTTACAATGCCGATCTGCAACCCGACGATCACGAGTACGGCGCCGCGCGCCAGCCAGAAATCGAGGGCGCGGTGCTGCGAATGCCTCGCGGATTGATTCATGGCGGTCATTATGACGGAAGCCCGCCGTTTTTAAAGGAGTGCCGGTTTCGCGCGGGAGCCTCCTCCCTCGTCGTCCGGGGCGAGCGATCCACGTCTTTGTGGCCATGCAAGTCAGAAAGACGTGGATGCCCAGCATAAGCCGGGCATGACTGTTGAGAGGCCGAGCGCGCGTCTTCGACGCGCTCCGCTCATCCTTTCCCTCGGTCGTCCCCGCCAACGGGTCCGCGCGAAGCGCGGCCCGATGATAGGCTCCGGCGGGGACCCAAACTCCGCAATCCGTCGATAGTGCACGGCGTATGGGTTGCCAGTGCCAACCTACTTCGCCGTTGCCGCTTTCAGGATCGGTGTCAGCCGCGCGATCTCGTTGTGCACGAGTTCGGCGAGCGCCTTCGGCCCGCGCCGGCCGGGTTCGGCGATCTCGGCGCCAAGATCGGCAAAGCGTTTCTGCACCGCCGGTTCGCTGAGCCCCTTGTCGAGCGCATCCGCAAGCCTGTCGATCACGGCCCTGGGCGTGCCTTTCGGCGCGAACAGGGCGTAGAACGGCGCGCAGTCGAATTGCGGCAGGCCCTGCTCGTACGATGTCGGCACATCGGGCAGCAGCGGGCTACGCTTTTTAGTGGCTATGGCGAGCGCCTTCACCGTGCCGGCGCGTACATGCGACAGCGGGCCGAGGATCGGATCGCAGTCATAATCGATCTGCCCGGCGAGAATCGCATTCATCACCGGCGCGGTGCCGGTGAACGGCACCATGGTCGGCTTGATGCCGATCGCGGAATTGAGCAGCAGGCAGCCGACATAGGATACCGAGCCGACGCCCGCATGACCCATGTTCAGCTTGCTTTCGTTCGCTTTAGCATAGGCGACGAATTCCTTGAGGTTGTTGACCGGCAACTCCTTGCGCACCGTGAGCAGCTCCGGCTGCTCCGCGATCAGGCCGACCGGCTCGAAATCCTTCTGCGGGTCGTAGCCCAGGTTCGGATAGAAGAAGGGCGCGGCCGCATGCGTGCCCATGTGGCCCGAAATCAGCGTGTAGCCATCGGCGGGCGCGCGCGCGGCGCGCAGCGAGCCGAGCGTGCCGCCGGCGCCGCCGACATTCTCGACCACGAATTGCTGATGCAGGTGGCGCGCGAAGATGTCCGCGACAATGCGGCCGGTGATGTCGGCCGGTCCGCCGGCCGCAAACGGCACAATGATCGTCACCGTGCGCGTCGGGTAGTCCTGCGCTTGCGCTGAGCCGAGTGCCACGAGCGCAAGCAGTGCCGCCGCCACCGCTGTCTGTTGTTTTGTCATGATGCGGTCCCCCCGAATGCGTTTCCCCGGGGGCAAGCATCTCCGTTTTCACCATTCGTTGCCAGAGCCTGCGGGATGGAACCAAAGGTTCCGCTGTCGATTGTACGGCTTAGGTATTGCGTTCGGTGTTTCGGTTGTGCGGTGCAACGACAGGGGTGAGCGATGCATATTTCGGATCAGGGAATCCTCGTCATATTGCTTGTCGGTCTCGTGGCCGGCTGGCTTGCCGGCAAGATCGTCGAAGGCGGCGGCTTCGGGCTGATCGGCGATATCGCCATCGGCATTGTGGGCGCGCTGATCGGCAGCTGGCTGATGCCGCGGCTCGGTATCCATCTCGCCAGCGGTGTTCTGTCCGCGATCATCATCGCGACCATCGGCGCCGTGCTGCTGCTGGTGATCGTGCGCTTCGCGGGCGGCGCCTATCCGCGCCGGCGGTCTTGGCGCTGGTAAATTTGGCGCTGGTAAATTTGGCGCTGGTAGATTTGGCGTTGATCGATTTGGCCCGGTCGCTGGCGCTGGTAGCCGCCCGCGGGCTACGCTGCCACAGATCAATCAGCCCTGACGGCGTGCCATGTCTTTCTTTGCACTGCTGCTGAACGCGCTCTGGATTGTCTGCGGCGGCCTCTATATGGCGGTCGGCTGGTTCGTCGCCGCCATCCTGATGGCCATCACCATTGTCGGCCTGCCGTGGACGCGGGCGGCGTTCAATATCGGCGTCTACACCTTGCTGCCCTTCGGGCAGAAGGCCGTGTCGCGCGCTGAACATACCGGAGCCGAGGATATCGGCACCGGCGTGCTCGGCATGCTGGGCAATATCATCTGGCTGGTGCTCGCCGGCTGGTGGTTGGCGCTCGGCCATCTCGTGACGGCGGTCCTGCTCGCGATCACGCTGATCTGCCTCCCGTTTGCCTGGGCGCATCTGAAGCTCGCCGGCATCGCGCTCTGGCCGATCGGCAAGATCATCGTGCCGGCGGATGCCTGAGCCGCGGACGCAGATGCAGCGACCACGCTCGTCGGAC
>DATEKG010000254.1:0-6249 GCA_035277565.1 Pseudolabrys sp. | reverse complement strand
CCTTCTTGAGATCCCCTTCGCGCGCAGCGCGTGCCGCCAAAGCTGGCTTTGACAGCGATTTGTCGAGCGCAGCATCGACCTGCGCGATCCCTTCACGAAAGTGTCCGATGATCTTTTCGAGCCCTTGCGAAAGATCGACGTTGCGCAGGAACCAGACCAGGCGGTCGAGCAGAAGATCCTGCACTGCCGCATAGAGGCCAAGCTGAGCTGCACCGGAAATCCTGTTGTCGAGGCCATCAATCTCGCCGTTCAGCTCGATCAGATCATAGCTGTTGCGGACGGCCGCGAAGGCAGCGGCAATCAACGGCGGCAGCGCGCCGGTCTGATCGGCGATACGCACGATCAGCGTCGCGCCGCCGCGATTGATCATTGAATTCGTCAGCTGGGTCGCAATGATCTCACGGCGCAGCCGATGGGCATGCAACGCATCGTCATAGCGTTCCGACATCTCCTTCGGAAAATACCGGTTGAGTTCTCGCCCCAGATAGGGATCGTCCGGCACCGTGCTGTCAAGCAGTTCGTTGTAGAGCGACAGCTTTGCGTAGGCGAGCAGAACCGCGAGCTCGGGCCGCGTCAATGTGAGGTTACGCTTGCGGCGCTCGCCGAGCGTCATGTCGTCGGGCAGGAACTCGACGCTGCGATCGAGCTCGCCGCGCTGTTCGAGCGTCTGCATCAGACGCTGCTGGAAGCCGAAGTCCTCCAGGCCGCGTCGCTGCGCGAGCGACAGCGCGAGTGTCTGCTGATAGTTGTTGCGCAGCACCAGCCTCGCCACCTCGCCGGTCATCTCGGCAAGCAGGGCATTGCGCTTGTCCATCGTGAGCGCGCCGGAGCGAACAGGCGCACTGAGCGCGATCTTGATATTGACCTCAACATCGGACGTATTGACACCGGCGGAGTTATCGATGGCATCCGTGTTGAGGCGAATCCCGCGCTGCGCCGCCTCGATGCGCCCGCGCTGCGTCATGCCGAGATTGGCGCCTTCGCCGATCACCTTGCAGGTGAGGTCGGCGCCGGTCACACGAATTGCATCATTGGCGCGGTCGCCCGCCGCGTCGTCGCCTTCGCTCGATGCGCGGATATACGTGCCGATGCCGCCGAAGAACAGCAGGTCGACCGGCGCTTTCAGGATCGCCTTCATCAGATCCTGCGGGGTAACGGAGTCCCCGACGCCAAAAATCCTGCGCGCTTCCGCGCTCAGGCGGATTTCCTTCGACGCGCGCGGATAAACGCCACCGCCCTTTGAGATCAATGACTTATCATAGTCCTGCCAGCTCGAGCGCGGCAACGCGAACAGCCGCTTGCGCTCGGCGAAGCTGCTTTTCGGATCCGGATCGGGGTCAATAAAAATGTCGCGATGATCGAAAGCCGCAAGCAGGCGAATTGTATCCTCGCGCAACATGCCGTTGCCGAACACATCGCCCGACATGTCGCCCACGCCGACCACCGTGAACGGCGTCTTTCCGATATCGACGTCCATCTCGCGGAAATGCCGTTTGACCGCTTCCCACGCGCCGCGCGCGGTGATGCCCATCGCCTTGTGGTCGTAGCCGGCGGAACCGCCCGACGCGAAGGCGTCGCCGAGCCAGTAGTCGTGCTCGATCGAGATCGAATTGGCGATGTCGGAAAACGTTGCCGTGCCTTTGTCGGCGGCAACGACAAGATAGGGGTCATCGCCTTCGTGCCGAACCACGCTTTCCGGCGGGATGATCTTGCCATCCGCGCCTATATTGTCGGTGATATCAAGAAGCGTCGAAATAAAGAGCTTGTAGGTCGCGACGCCTTCAGCCTGTACGACATCGCGCGGCGCGCCCTTCGGCATCAGCTTGGGCACGAAGCCGCCTTTTGCGCCGACCGGAACGATGACCGCGTTCTTGACCTGCTGCGCCTTCACCAGGCCGAGAATTTCAGTGCGGAAATCCTGTGGCCGGTCGGACCAGCGAATGCCGCCGCGTGCCACCTTGCCGAAGCGCATATGCACGCCTTCGACGCGCGGTGAATAGACGAATATTTCATAAAGCGGCCGCGGCAGCGGCATGTCGCTCAGTTTACGGCTCTCGAACTTGATCGAGATGAGCGGCTTCGGCTGACCATCCCTGGCGGGCTGGAAGAAGTTGGTTCGGATCGCCGCTTGCACGGCGTTGACGAAGCGGCGCAGGATCCGATCTTCGTCCAGACTTTCGACCTTCTGCAGATCTTCTTCGATGGACGCGACAATCGCATCCGGCTTGCCTGCGCGGCCTGCCTCCGCGCGCGGATCGAAACGTGCGTGGAACAGCTCGACGATGCGGGCCGCAATGACGGCGTGCTTCACCAGTGTTGCCCACATGTAGTCCTGCGAATACGGCACGCGAATCTGGCGCAGGAATCGCGACAGGGTCCGGATAAGCGCAACATCGCGCCAGCCGAGCCCGCCATGCAGCGTCAGTGCGTTGTATCCGTCGTTTTCCGCGGCCCCGCGCATCACCATCAAGAAGGTGGCTTCGAGTCTCGCCTTGCCGGCGCCGAGATCGATCATCCCGTCATCGGCGCGCGTGAGCAGCATGTCGTGGAACCACACCCCGGTGCGGCCATGCGGCTCTATCTGGTATGTGCGTTCATCGACGACGCGAAAACCCATATTCTCCAGGACCGGCACGCGTTCCGAAAGTGGCAGCGGGCGTGCGAAGGTCCACACTTTAAGGCCGACAGTCTTCTGGTCTTCCTCCAGGCGATGATGAAAATCGACGCCAAGCGGCCGCTCTTGCGAAAGACCTTCGATGATACGGATGTCGCCGGCCGCGGTTGGCGGCGTATAGGCTTCATGAAAGCCCTCCGAGAAGGCAGTTCGATAGCGATCGAACAACGTCTTCGCGAGTTCAGGCGGGTTGACGAGCGTGAGCGCCTGGCCGAGCCCGTCGCTCCACGTACGAATGATCGACTGGACCTCCTGCTCAAGCGTTGCACGCTCAATGACAGGCGTCGAACCGCCCGAGCGGCCTACGATGAAGTGGACGCGCACCAACGGCCCTTCGTCGGGAAAGTACGGATAGAAAGCCGAGACGCGTCCGATGAATGCGTTGGCGAGATATGCGCCGATCTTCATCCGGATGTGGCTGTCGTAACGTTCGCGCGGCACAAAGACGAGAACAGACACAAAGCGATCGAAGCGGTCGCGGCGTGCCAGAACGCGCACGCGCGGGCGTTCGCCAAGTTGCAGGATCGCAAGCGCAAAACGATAAAGTGTGTCCTCGTCGACCTGGAACAGCTCGTCACGCGGATAGTGCTCCAGCACATTGGCGAGCGCCTTGCCGGAATGGCTGTTTGGTTGGAATCCCGCGTGCTCTTCGACCGCCGCGATCTTGCGCCGCAGATAGGGAATTCCGTGGGCACCGCGGGTGTAAGCGGTCGATGTGAACAGGCCGATGATACGGTGTTCACCGATCAGCTTGCCCGACGCATCGAAGCGCTTGACACCGACATAGTCGAGGTAAACGCGGCGGTGCACGCGCGAGTGGATATTGGCCTTGGCGATGATCAGCAGCCTCGGTTCTTTAAGAAACGCCATGATCTCCGGCGTGAATTCCAGGAGTTCGGTGCCCCGCCGGAGAACGCGCAAGTCGCGCGAGCGCATGACGCCGAGCGCGCCTTCGAATTCCGGCTTGAGCGCCTGGCCGTCGACCTTGTAGTCGCGCAGACCAAGAAAGGTGAAGTTGTCCGCCAACAACCACTGCAAGAACTGGATCGTTTCCGCGATTTCATCGACCGGCAGCGGCGGTGGATTGGCCTTGAGTTCGCTCACAATGCCGTTGACGCGATCGATCATCGGCCGCCAGTCCTGCACAGCCAGGCGCACCTCGCCAAGCACCGTCTCCAGCGCGCGCAGGAGTTCGTCACGCCCGGCTTGATCGGCGATCGGCGCAAGGTGGATCTGGATGAAGCTCTCGCGAGCACTCGCATTTTCCGGCAGGCCGAGCGACACAAGCTTGCTGCCGGCGCGTTTTATGCCGAACATGGGATGCGCAACGAGACGCACGTCGAGTTTGCGTTCCGCGAGCTCGGCCATGACCGAGTCGACAAGGAACGGCATATCGTCATTGATGATCTCGAAAACCGTGACGCGGTTTCGATCGCCGGATGCCTTGAGCTCGATTGTCTCGCAGCGGATTTTCGGTACGCCGGACGTGCGGTCGGCGATGAAATCGTAAGCGCGCTCGGCGAGCGCCGCGAGATCGTCGGGCGCATAGTGGGCCACGTCTTCGGGTACGGCGCGGCCGTAGAGCTGTTCAATGAAAGTCGCCGGGACATCCGGGCGGCGGCCGCTCAAGATTGTGCCCGCCTGCGCGATCACCGCGCGGGCCGCATTGTCTTCGCCACTGCCCGAGCGCTCAACGGCCATGAAACCTCGTGCGCTTGATTTGGGCGCATGATTTTGTCCGAAAACCGGCTGCCACGTTCCGGATCATGCGCTTGAAGGAATCAGTCGAGGCAGACTGCAGTTTTCACATTCTTCGCGGGCCCGTCGAGAGCAACACACCATTTGGTGACACAGCGGTGACAAGCTCGCGGTCGGCACCGACTGCTGCGCCGTTAACGCTCTGAATTAAAAGGCGAAAGACTGCCTTGCCGCGCGTATCGCGCATGCGGATAAAATTGTAGGCTGAGCGGACAGGAACAGCTTCGACGAAGGGACAGGGGCGTGGAGATGCCGAAGGCCGACAAATCGACCAAACCTGCCAAACCGGCCGGCGCGAAACCGGACAAGGCAAATCCGGTGCTGCGCGCCATAAAGGGCGGCAAGGCGTTGCCGGTAAAGGCCGGCCCTGCCAGATCGCCCGCTGCGCGGCCCGTCCCGCCGGCCGCCGACGATGTCCCGGTGGTCGCGCTGAAACTCCAGGCTGCAAAGCTGTCGCCGGCGATGACCGCCTATTTCAAGAAATGTCAGGAAAAGCTCGGCTTTATTCCCAATGTTCTCGCCGCTTACGCTTTCGACATGGCAAAGCTCGAAAGTTTTGTCGCCATGTACAACGACCTGATGCTGGGCGAGTCCGGCCTTTCGAAGCTTGAACGCGAGATGATTGCGGTGGCGGTATCGTCGCAGAACCGCTGCTACTACTGCCTGACGGCGCACGGCGCGGCCGTTCGGCGATATTCCGGCAACCCCCTGCTCGGCGAGCAGATCGTCATGAATTATCGCGTCGCGCGGCTTTCAAAACGGCAACGCGCCATGCTCGATTTCGCGGTCAAGCTCACAGCCTCTCCGTGGAGCGTCGAAGAAGGTGACCGCGAGCGCCTAAGACGGGCGGGCTTCAGTGATCGCGACATCTGGGATATTTCGGCCGTGGCGGGTTTCTTCAACATGTCGAACCGCGTCGCCTCGGCGACCGACATGCGACCAAATACCACGTACCACGGACAGGCGCGGTAGAGCCGCGGGATTCCCGCATACGGGCTTGTCCCGCACGCCCCAATTATATACGCACGATGCCATCCATGTCGGGGTGGCTGGGATGCGCCTGGCCATAACGTGCGCTTGATGTTTCATCGTATAACTGCGTTTGCACTTGCGTTCGCGCTGTGCCTGCAGGCAGCCGCCGCTGCCCAGGTCGCTCCGGCGGACCAGACTCCCGCAATTCCGCCGGCCCAGACCATTCTCGCCCATGACGGGATGGTGGTCGCGCAGGAAAGCCGCGCGGCGCGAATCGGGATAGAGATCCTCGACCGCGGCGGCAACGCAATCGACGCCGCGGTCGCAGTTGGATTTGCGCTTGCCGTCACCTATCCACGCGCGGGCAATCTCGGCGGCGGCGGCTTCATGGTGATCCATCTCGCCAAGGCCAATCGCGACATTGCCATTGACTACCGCGAGACGGCGCCCGCTGCGGCAAGCCCCATCATGTTTCTCGACGCGCAGGGCAATCCCGACCCGGCAAAGTCGCGCGACAGCGCGCTTTCGGTCGGTGTGCCCGGCACGGTCGCGGGACTTGCGCTCGCGCTTGAAAAATATGGCTCGGGCAGATTTTCGCTCGCCGATCTGATCGCACCGGCCATCGATCTTGCGGAAAAAGGCTTTGAGGTCGAGGACGATCTTGCGGACTCGCTGCCGCAGTCGCAGGACCGTCTCAAAAGCTGGCCGGCGTCGACCGCGATCTTTTTCAACGGCGACCAGCCGATGCATGAAGGCGACCGGCTGATCCAGCTCGATCTTGCCGATACGCTGCAGGCCATTGCCAAGGATGGGCCGAACGCATTTTACAAGGGTCGCACCGCCGC
>DATEKG010000253.1:0-4228 GCA_035277565.1 Pseudolabrys sp. | reverse complement strand
GGCAGCGTCGATCGGGGCGCCATAGGCCTTGATCATTTTTGTCACCTCCGCATCCCAACCCGCCGCATTCAGGAATGGCGAGTTCATCGGGATATACGCCAGAGTGTGACACGCTTGGCAATTCGCCTCGACCTTGTCGAGCCCCGGGCCCTTCTTGAGTTGCACCGGCCGGTCCTGCGCCGCTGCCGGAAGCGCAATCAGCACGGCCGCGAGTGAAAGTACAAGTGTCCGCATCGTCATCCTCCCTCAGCCCGCCATCAGCGATATGTTTTGCATGACATTGTTGTGATAGCCGGCCGGATTGAAGATGAGCTCGGGGACCTGGCTCTGGCCGAGTTTGTTTGTCGCATTGACCATCACGGGGTTCTTTCCGCGCGTGGTCGAAAGCGCAATGCTCCACGGACGGAATGCAAAGCGTCCAAGATCCTGGCCGAGTGTCGCCGATGACCAGGTTTTGCCGCCGTCAGTCGAAACCTCGACCGAACGAATGCCATAACCGCCGTCCCAGGCCTGGCCGCTGACGACCACTTTGCCGACTTTCACCTTGTCGCCGTCGCGATGGCTGGTGATGAGTGAATTTACGACCATTTCGGTGATGGGAGTGCTGGTCGCGTTTTCCTGGCTGATGAACCGGTCCCTGATCGGGAACTTGCCGACCGGAATGCGGTAAGCGGGATTCATCCAGAAATCCGCCAGCGGTTTGGTCAGCGCGTTGATCGCGTTGACATGCTTCATCCAGTAAGTGCCGGTCCAGCCCGGAACGATGACGCGAGCCGGGAAGCCATTGAAATGCGGCAGCGGCTGGCCGTTCATTTCGTAGGCGACGATGGTCGAATCGTCGATTGCCTTCCAGGCCGGAATGCTTTTGATGAAGTCCGGAGTCGTGTTGATGGCCGGGCCGTCGGCGCCGCCGAATGAAATCTCGATCGCTTCCTTCTTGAGGCCGGCCTTGTCGAGAATGTCCTTGAGCTTCGCGCCTTTCCAGCGCGCGCAACCCATGGCGCCGTAACCCCATTCGACGCCGGCAACGTGCGGCTTGGACAAACCGCGCCGATTGCCGGAACATTGGTTGACTGCGACCACCTCCACCGCGGGCAATTTTTTCAGATCGTCGAGCGTCAGCTCAGCGGTTCCGTTCGCACCGTCGCCGCCGACCGCGATCTTGTATGTCTTCACGTCGACATTGGGGATGTCGGAAAGGTGATAGCGCACGAAAAACTGATCATTTGGGGTGATCTGCGTGCGCAGATATTCGAGCGGCGCTTCGTAGTTTGGCGGCCGGTCGGCAAGCTGGATCAGCGGCTTCTTGCCGGGCAGGGTACCCATGGTCGCGATACTGGCGACGCCTTCCGGTACGCCGGGAGTGAGATTGACGCCGGCCGCAACTGCCCCGGAAAACTTCGGGCTTAGTCCGGACACCACAAGCGCTGCGCCCGCGCCGGCGGTTTCCAGCAAATGACGTCGTGTGATCATTGTGCCTCTCCCCAGAGCTTCGTCGAAGCCAGACGGTCGCCACCGCGGCTTCAGATATTCTTATTCGAATATGATCGGATGATTTAGGGACGCGGTCAATTGCTTGGCGGATGCTTGGCGGACGAGCCGTCGGGCCACGCGCTATCAATCTCATCAGGTGGGATTTTGCCGTGGGCCCGCAGCGGACTTCAGCGCCCGATACGCTTCGGTTCGGGGCGGGTGGCGAGCGCCTTCCAGAGCAGATGATACTTCGGCGTTGCAGCGAGAATTGGATCGCGCTGCCCGCAATAGCTGCGATGAAGTTCGGCCTGCGCAAACATGGCGCCTATCTTCGGGTCGCTGCCGGCGAACAGCAGCGTCAGCCGGTCAAGGGCACAGGCGAGCGTGGAACGCTCGATGAGCGTGCCGCCTTGGCAGAACCAGCCGGACAGCTGCAGCCGCGGATCGGCGTAACTGCCGATGAATGCACGGCACTGCCGCGGTGTGCCAACCGACGTCGCAAATCCCATCGTTGTCAGCGGCCCGAATTTGCTTTCGAGCGCATCGGGCTCGAGCGCGATATTGACAGGCCCGAGCGGGGCGGCATCAGCGGTGATTGTCTCGAGGGAGGATGCAAAACCGGCGATCTCATCGCCTGGCCGGTAAATCTCGACCTGAAGAAACGGCGCGGGAGAATCGGCCTCGCCGAGGGTCAGGATATCCTTGCGGCCGCCTCCGGTCGCATGCCGAAGAATGACGTAACCTGAGGCGACGTCGGCCGCCTCCGGTATCGACAGCGCGAACGCCGGAAACGGACGATCAACCTCAAGCCATTCCGTTCGATGCACGGGCGTGATGGCTTTCATCGGCTTGCGCGATTGCAAAATATGGGCGGCAGCCGTAGACAAAAGCACCACAGCACCCAAATATGCGAGCATGCGCACGAAGTTGCGCGGCAGTTCATCTCGCCATGAACGCAGGGCAGGGTGCATGGAGCTGGCGCGGGCAGGTTGCCGTTGACAGGTTGTCGCTGACGGGTTGCCGTTGTCTTGCGGTCTGTTCTCGCCTAGAAGCGCTGCCAACCGGTTGCCCCTTACCAGAGGGGCGGCGGTAATTTATTCCGGAGTGTTAACAATGGGTTACAAGGTCGCCGTCGTGGGGGCCACCGGCAATGTCGGGCGCGAAATGCTCGCCATATTGGCCGAGCGCAATTTTCCCGCCGACGAGGTCGTCGCGGTCGCGTCGCGGCGCAGCCAGGGCGTTGAGTGCTCGTTCGGCGACAAGACGCTGAAGGTCAAGGCGCTCGACCATTTCGACTTCTCCGATGTCGACATCTGTCTGATGTCGGCAGGCGGTTCCGTGTCGAAGGAATGGTCACCGAAGATTGCCGCTCAGGGCGCAGTGGTCATCGACAACTCGTCGGCCTGGCGCATGGACCCGGACGTTCCGTTGATCGTTCCGGAAGTGAATGCCGACGCCCTGCCCGGCTTCACCAGGAAGAACATCATCGCCAATCCGAATTGCTCGACCGCGCAACTGGTCGTAGCGCTCAAGCCATTGCACGGCAAGGCCCGCATCAAGCGCGTCGTGGTTGCGACGTATCAGTCGGTCTCCGGTGCGGGCAAGGAGGCGATGGACGAGCTCTTTTCGCAGAGCAAGGCCGTGTTTACCCTCGACGAGGTGGAAGCGAAGAAGTTCCCCAAGCGGATTGCCTTCAATGTCATCCCGCATATCGATGTATTCATGGAGGACGGCTACACCAGGGAAGAATGGAAGATGGTGGTCGAGACCAAGAAGATTCTCGACCCCAAGATAAAGGTGACCGCCACCTGCGTTCGGGTGCCGGTCTTTGTCGGGCACTCCGAAGCGGTCAATATCGAGTTCGAACGGCCGATCTCCGCGGACGAAGCGCGCGACATCCTGCGCAATGCTCCCGGCTGTCTGGTCATCGACAAGCACGAGCCGGGCGGATATGTCACGCCCTACGAATGCGTCGGCGAGGATGCGACCTATATCAGCCGGATCCGTGAGGACGCGACGATCGAGAACGGACTGCAGATATGGGTCGTGTCCGACAATCTGCGCAAGGGCGCGGCCCTCAATGCCGTTCAGATCGCGGAATGCCTGATCAACCGGAAGCTGATCCAGGCAAAACGCCGCGCGGCCTAGAGACCATCCGGCACGGCAGGTTTATTGCGACGCCCGTACCGGGCTTTCCTTGGCGCGAATGTGCCGCGCCAGTTCCTGGAAATTCGCCAGCGCGGAGTGCCGTTCGTTGTAGAAGCGGACGAGCCGCTGCGCCGTCGCGGTCTGCAGCCGGTCGAAATTCTGGTGTGCCGTTTCGACGGATTGCGGCGAGAGGCGAAACGCCTTCCGGCGCAGGATGCAGACATGTTTCGCCGTCGGCCAGGACAGACCGGCGGCTTTTGCAAGAATGAGCACGAAATCGCTTTCCGGGCGAGCATCATTCATGATGCTCTCGACCAGCTCGATCGGCGCGCGACACAGCGCGGACAGGGCGGCAACGGTCTCTTCGAACTTCCCGCCTGCGGCGTAGTCATGCACGACCGGGTCGACAGGAGCGCCCGAACGCCTGACGATGTCGAACTTCGCCGCGGCTTCGCGATAGTCACGTTTGGCCTTCGGCTGATGCGACCGCTCCTGACCGGTGATGTCGGCGAGCACACTGTGAACTTCGTAGACCGCGTTGGGGTTGCTGGCTACGAGCCTTTCGAACACGACGTCCGATGCTTTTGCGATCAGCGCGTTGAAATGC
>DATEKG010000252.1:0-2767 GCA_035277565.1 Pseudolabrys sp. | reverse complement strand
CCAAGGGCCCCCGCCGCCCTGATTGGTCCATGGCATCTGGAATTCTCCCGAGGCCGGTATTGCAGGCCGGCCGGCTTTGTCGGGGAGGGTTATAGGGGACCGGCAAGACCGTTACAACGCGCCGACATGCCGCGTATTTGCCGCGTATTTTGCCGGGTTTAGCGCTTTATGTATGTCGCCAGAGTAAAATCAGCGTCATCGTCAGGCCCGGCGAAATGATCCTCGCGCGAAACCTCCTCCCAGACATCGGGATCGATTGGGGGGAACAGAGCATCGCCCTCCGGCGATGCGTGGACATGGGTGATCTCAAGACGGTCGGCCATCGGCATCGTCGCCGCAAATATATCGCTGCCGCCGATAACCATGATTTCATCGACGCCTCGCTTTACGGCATCTGCCCGCGCGAAACTCAGAGCGGCGTCAAGGCTGGTGGCGAGCACTGCGCCCGGCGCGACCAATGCGAGATCGCGGGTGAGCACAATATTGGTGCGGCCGGGAAGCGCTTTGCCAATCGATTCATGCGTCTTGCGGCCCATGATCACCGGCCGGTTGAGCGTCACGCGGCGAAAGTGCTGCAGGTCCGATTTCAAACGCCACGGCAATTGGCCGTCACGGCCAATCACCAAATTGTCGCCAATCGCTGCCACCAGAACGATCTTCATGGACGTGTCGTTGCTTGTGCGCGTGCATCGCTGGCGAGCACGCCCGCAGATCCATAGCGCAACACGGCAAAATAGCTGGGCATAGGCTTTCGACCTTTCCGGGATCGTACAAGACAGTGTTCTGACTTTTTACTAACGCCTGTCCGTCCCACGAAACGAACGCCTTTAAAAATCCGAAAGGCTGCGCCCGGGTTCCACTTAAAACCTGCTTAGCGCGCAAACGACAAACGGCAGCAATATCAACATTGCTTTTTGGCGATTCGCTATACGGCCACTTCCGCCCTGATATGCGGATGCGGATCGTAGTTCTCGAGCGTAAAGTCCTCATAGCGAAATGCGAATATGTCCTTCACCGCCCGATTGACCCGCATCACCGGCAACGCTCTCGGCGCCCGCGACAATTGCAGCCGCGCCTGTTCGAGATGGTTAAGATATAAATGGGCATCTCCGAACGTGTGGACGAAGTCGCCCGGCCGGAAGCCCGTCACCTGAGCCATCATCATCGTCAGCAGCGCATACGACGCGATGTTGAAAGGCACGCCGAGGAACACGTCAGCCGAACGCTGATAGAGTTGGCAGGATAATTTGCCTTCCGCGACATAGAACTGGAACAGACAGTGGCAGGGCGGCAGCGCCATCTTGTCGACATCCGCCGGATTCCATGCCGTGACGATCAGCCGGCGGGAATCCGGATTGTGTTTGATCATCGCAACGACGTTGCCTATCTGGTCGATGGTCTTTCCGTCCTGCGCCAGCCATGATCGCCATTGCTGGCCGTAGACCGGACCGAGGTCTCCGCGTTCGTCCGCCCATTCATCCCAGATGCGTACGCCGCGTTCTTGCAGGTATTTCACATTCGTGTCGCCGGCGAGGAACCAGAGCAGTTCATGGATGATAGACTTCAGGTGCAGCTTCTTGGTCGTGAGAAGCGGAAAGCCGTCTTCCAGCGAAAACCGCATTTGATGGCCGAAAACCGAAAGCGTGCCCGTTCCCGTGCGGTCGCGCTTTTCCACCCCATGGTGGAGGATGCGTTCCATTAGATCGAGATACTGGCGCATCGTCTGTCTCACAGCGCTTCGAGTCGCAAGATGGGGAAGTTTACATCAAGCGGCAACCGCACGCCGACGCTTATCAACGACCGAAATAAAGGAGCAGAGATGAGAATATATCCGGAACCTGCTATCTTCCAGTTAGCACAGCCTTGGGTTTGCACAGCCTTGGGGGACTCGGCATGGCCATAGACCACATTCTTATCGCCCGGATCCTGTTCACGCTGATGACGGCCGGATGGGGCATCGCCACCGTTTTTGCTGATTTCAACCAGACGCACGCGACGAACCCAAAATGGACGCCGCACGCGCGATTTCATGTCGTGTGGCAGATCCTCAGCTATGTCGGCTTCGGCTTGCTTGCCTTCGTACTGATCTGGTGGCCGGGGCCGCTGGCCGTAGAGCGCCTGTACCTCGTCGCCCTGATGGGTGCGATCGTCTATGCGGCTTTTTTCGCAGCGCTCGTGGCAATGCCGATCTATGGCGGCGCGGCCTATGACGACAATGGCTACAAACCCTTCAAGGCGCCAATCCCGCTGTTTGCAAAGGCATGGGACGTCAATATTACCGTCTTCTCGATACAGATTGTGATTTTCCTGGCCGGATTGCTGGCGGTCAGCGGTGCATTCGCCGGCTAGAAATGGCCGGCCGACACGGGTCAGCCGGCCAGGCAGCTCATTCGACGAACACTTCCTCGCGGCGCTTGCGTATCATTGGCAGCGCCGCAATCAGCAACAGCATGACTGCGATGGCCATGAGCCCCGCGGAGATCGGCCGCGTGAGAAACACAGTCGCGTCGCCGCGCGCAATCAACATGGCCCGGCGCAGATTTTCTTCCATCAACGGGCCCAGCACGAATGCGAGCACCAGGGGCGCCGGTTCGAATTCATGCTTGTTCAGCCAATAGCCGAACAGGCCGAAAAGCGCGGCGATTACGACATCGGTCGGCGAATTGTTGATCGAATAGATGCCGATGCAGCAGAACACGATGATCGATGGATAGAGCAGCCGGTAGGGAACGCGCAGCAGGCTCACCCACAGGCCGACCAGCGGCAG
>DATEKG010000251.1:0-2607 GCA_035277565.1 Pseudolabrys sp. | reverse complement strand
TTCCTCGCCTTCGTGAATGAAGGCGGTAATCTTCCCGTCACGCTGCGCGCCCATGCGAATGCGCTGCCGCGTCTCGGCGCGGTAGGTTTGGATTGTGAATCCCTGGTCACGTGTCGCGACGAGCTTGACCGGTCGATTGAGTTTTCTGGCGGCAAAGGCGATAAAGCCTGTCCGCGGTGAAAACTGGCCTCTCGAGCCGAATGCACCTCCGGCATACGGATTCACAACATGCACTTTGTCGGCGGAAATGCCGAGCATTTGCGCAAGACCATTTTTGACGCCGTACACGAATTGACTTGGCTCATAGACCGTCAATTCGCCGTCGCGCCAGATGCATGTCGTGGTGAAGAGCTCAATCGGATTGTGATGCTGTGTCGGCGTGCCATATTGGGCGTCGAGTGTGACGTCTGCCGCAGCAAATGCGGCTTCGGCATCGCCTGCCTGTGGCAAATCCTTGGCGCGTGCGTTGGCCTTGCTGGCATCCTCCTGTGTTACGCCCGGGGAGCTAAAGCTCGCGCTAGGCGTCTCAGGCGAATAAACCACCTTGGTTTTGTATGCACCTTCGCGGGCGGCTTCGAAACTGTCCCCGAGTACGATGCCAATGATCTGACCGTCATGAAATATTTCCGGTCCGAGGCCTTGAATCGATGTGGTCGCGCCGCCCCCCTGTGCCGACGCCTTGACCGGCTTCAGACCGTTGACGTTTTCAAAGGTCAGAATGTCGAGAAGGCCAGGCACTGCAAGAGCCTCGCCGAGATCGAAGCGTTCAATGCGTCCTTTCGCGATCGCGCTTGTAATCAGGAATGCATAGGCCGGATTTGCCATCGGATAGTCGGACCCGTAGCGCGCCTCGCCGGTCACTTTCAGCCTGCCGTCAACGCGGGGCAACGGTTCGCCCATGTTGCGTCGGGGTTCAGGTGCAGCGCGATTCATGTCAAATCTCCATTGCTGCTGCCTGCCGCAGCGCCCTGATCATTGTCTGCTTTCCGAGCTGGATCTTGAACGCGTTGTACTCGCGCGGAATCGCCTGAGCGAAGGCGATCTCCGCGGCTTCAAGCATCGTTGCCTCGTTGAGTTCGCGCCCCGCGAGTCTTTTCTCGGCTTGATAGGCGCGCCAGGGGACAGCCGCTACTCCGCCGAGCGCGATACGCGCCTCGCGGACAATCATGCCATCGAGATCGATTGCGACGGCTGCCGATGCCAGCGCGAACTCGTAGGATTCGCGATCCCGTATTTTGAGATAGAGCGATCGTCTTGCCCATGATAGCGGCGGTATCTCGAACGCCATGATCAACTCGCCGGGCGCCAAGGTCGTTTCGATGTGGGGCGTATCGGCCGGGGCGCGGTGCAGTTTCGAAAACGGTAGTGTCCGGGACCCGCGCGGCCCTGCTATCTCGACTTCGGCGTCGAGTGCAATAAGCGCCTGTGCGAAATCGCCGGGGTAGGATGCAATGCAGTGGTCGTTGGTGCCGAGTACGGCATGCGCCCGGTTGAAACCATTCAGTGCGGCGCAGCCCGAACCGGGTTCCCGTTTGTTGCAGGCTGCATAAGATACATCACGAAAATAGGTGCAGCGTGTACGCTGCAACACGTTGCCGCCAAGCGAAGCCATGTTGCGTATCTGCGGGCTTGCGGCGAGTGCCAGCGATTGCGCAATCAGCGGATAGTTGGATCTGACAAACGGATGGTCGGCAGCGGCCGACATTCTTACGAGAGCGCCGAGGCGCAGTCCTTTTGGACCCACGTCGATACGGCCCGACGGCGTGCGATCGAGGCTGTTGATGTCGATCACAGCTTCCGGCCGCATCACGTCGAGTTTCATCAAGTCGATGAGCGTGGTCCCGCCCGCGACGAACTCGGAGGTCGCGTGTGATGGCGCAAGTGGGACGTCGAAGGCTTCGGTGTGGCTTTTGATCGCGCCTTTAGCGGTGTCGACGCGCGAATAGGAGAAGGGCCGCATTTCAGGCCTCCTTCTTCATTTTCAGCTTGGCCTGTTGGATAGCATCGACGATGTTGGGGTAGGTCGCGCAGCGGCAAAGATTGCCGCTCATATATTCTCGAATTTGCGCGTCATTTTCCGCATGGCCTTCCTTGACGCATGCGACCGCCGACATGATCTGCCCGGGCGTGCAGTATCCGCATTGAAAGGCATCATGGTCGATAAAGGCCTGTTGCATCGGGTGTAGTGTGCCGTCGGCTGCCGCCAGACCCTCGATTGTCGTAACCTGACGCCCTTCAACCATGGCGGCCAAAGTCAGGCATGAGAGCACACGCCGGTCATCGACAAGCACGGTACAGGCTCCGCACTGGCCGTGATCGCAGCCCTTCTTGGTTCCCGTCAGCCCGATATGTTCGCGCAACGCGTCAAGCAAAGTCGTACGGACGTCCAGGTTCAGCCTGTAGTCGCTGTTATTGATACGCAGAGTAGTGCTCAGCGGCGTGTCCGTTGCCGTTCGCAGCTTCGCTGCGGGCTTAGGCTGCCCGCGCGCGCGATCAAGCAATGTAACACCCATCGTTGATCCCACCGTCGTTGTCAGGAAACTTCGTCGGCTCCAGCCGCCGTTTGCGATATCCCGGCCAGATTTCGTCATAGTTCCACCCCTGCGT
>DATEKG010000250.1:0-18108 GCA_035277565.1 Pseudolabrys sp. | reverse complement strand
ATCCGCAATCATGTTACGGCGGCGGATTTCAAGGGGATCCATGCCGATTTCAGCGGCAGCGAGCTCGACGAGACCTTCGGTCACAGCGGTCGCAATCGGATGGCCGACCGCGCGGTACTGACACATTACATTCTTGTTCTGAAACACCACACGCGCCTGCGCGCGATAGTTTGGGCAGGAATAAGGGCCACCGACAAGGTTGACGATCTGATTGGCCTCAATGCCGCTGGTGCGCGGATAAACGGAGTAGGGGCCAATTCCAGTGAGATCGTCGATTTCGAATGCATTGATCGTGCCGTCCTTGCACACGCCGATCTTTGCCTTAATGCGATGGTCGCGCGCATGGATGTCGGTGACGAAACTCTCAATCCGGTCGGCGACGAACTTGACCGGCCGCTTGAGCAGCTTCGAGAGGGCAACTGTGGCCATTTCGTCGGCATAGGTATGCACTTTTATGCCGAAAGAGCCGCCGACATCCTTGGTAAGCACGCGTACCTGGTGCTCGGCGATGCCGAGATGCTTGGCAAACAGGTTCTGCATCATGTGCGGAGCCTGTGTGCCCTGGTAGACAGTCATTCGCTGTTCGCCTTCGTTCCAGTCGGCAACGATCGAGCGTGGCTCGTTGGTTACACCGGTGTGCCGGCCGAAACGGAAGGTTGTCTCGATCACGGCGTCGGATTCGGCGAATGCCTTGTCGACCGCGCCGACATCGAGCTTGCGCTCGAAACAAAGATTGTCTCCCAGCGACGCGTGTATGATCGGAGTTTTGCTGTCCAAAGCTGTTTCAGGGTCGGTAATGGGAGGAAGCTGCTCATAACTCACCTCGATAAGTTCGCAGGCATCCTCTGCTTCGGCGCGCGTGTGCGCGACGACCGCACAGACCGCTTCGCCCTGCCAGCAGGCCCGCTCGACGGCGATGGGCGCTTGCGGTGCCGATTTCAGGCCTTTGAGATGCGTGAGCACGCCCACCCAGGGCGTCATGACCCTGGCGAGTTCGGCGCCAGCAACCACGGCGATCACACCGGGCGATTTTTTTGCAGCCTCAGCTGCGATTTTGACGATGCGGGCATGTGCGTGCGGTGAGCGGACAAAGGCAACATGGGCCAGGCGCGGAAGCGAAACATCGCTCACGTATTGACCGCGCCCCTGGGTCAGGCGCTTCAGATTGGGGCGCGGCACTGAACGGCCGATATAGGAGTTTGGCCGATCGAGGGCGGTAAGGGTGGACGGAGAGTCCTCGGCGATCTTCATTTCCGGCCTCCTGCACGCACTCTTGCCACGGCTTCGACTGCGTCGATGATCGCGTGATAGCCAGTGCAGCGGCAGTAGTTTCCTGACAGATGTTCACGAATTTCTTCGCGGGTCGGCGTCGTTTTTGCCTGCGTGAGCAAGTCCTGTGCGGCCGCAAGCATTCCCGGCGTGCAAAATCCGCACTGGAGCGCATTGCGCTGCTCGAATGCAGCCTGCAGGTCGGCAACCTCGCCGGAATCAGACAGGCCTTCAATTGTCTCGACAGTGGCGCCATCACATTGGACGGCCAACATCAGGCATCCGCGCACGATTGCGCTATTGACGCGAACAGTGCAGGCCCCGCAGACTCCATGCTCGCAGCCGACATGACTGCCGGTCAGCGCGAGATCCTCGCGCAGAAAGTCGACCAGTGTCTTGCGGGCATCGATGCGTTCGCCCACGACCTCGCCGTTCACGGTCATCGAAATATCAAGAATGCGATCGCTCACGGATTTGCCTCCATCAGCTGCCGCGCGACGCGGCGGAGCAGGATGCCGGCGAGGTGCTTTTTCACTTTTGCCGTTGCCTGGACATCGTCGTGCGGATCGAGATCGAGAGCATCGACAGCTGCATCGACTTCTCCGCGAACAAGAGCGGCTTCGGCTTTCGTTGCGCGCACGGGTGTATCGCCGACACCGAAGAAAGCAAGGCGAACATCGGCAAGTTTCCCGCCAGTGGCACGGGCGCTCGCTGCAAGGCCGACAATGGCATAGTCGCCATGCCGGCGGGCCAGCTCGGCAAATCCGATGCGCATATCGCCGTTTGCCACCGGCACGCGGACGGCAGTAAGCACGTCCCGTGGCGTGAGTGCGGTTTCGAACAGACCCCTGAAAAAATCCTGCGCCTTGATCGTGCGCTTGCCCTTTGGGCCGTGCACGTCGATCTCGGCATCAAGCGCCAGCAGGCACGCCGGCAGCTCCGCGGCAGGGTCGGCAAATGCGATGGAGCCGCCGAAAGTGCCGCGATTGCGGATGGCCGGATGACCGATATGCGGTATTGCCCGGGCGATTAGCGGCGCGCGTTTCGCAACAATATCGGACCGTTCCACCTGCGCATGACGAGCCAAAGCGCCGATTTCAATTGTGTCGCCCTTCGCCGAGATGCCGTCGAGACCGGCAATGCCATTGATATCGATAAGCAACGCCGGCGCCGACAGGCGCATGTTGAGAGTGGCGATGAGGCTCTGCCCACCGGCGAGAAGCTTCGCATCCTTTTCGGCAAGCAGGGCGATCGCCTCGTCGAGCGACCGCGCTTTTTTAAAGGCGAATGGCGCCGGCTTCACTGGCCCTCCCACTATTGTCGCGCGTTTACGATCTCTTGAGGTCGCTGGCGGTCTTTCCTCTCATTGTGACCGCTACTGCGCGGAGGTCAATGCGGCTGTGGTGCCAGCGCCGGCCTAGCGCGACAGATCTGCAGGCATTCGCTCAACCCACAATCCCTTTGACGATATCGATCGCACGACGGAGCAAGGTCATCGACGCCTCCAATGTCCTGAAAGCGGCGTGGGACGTCAGCGTGACATTAGGGAGCTTTGCCAGCGGATGGTCAGGCCTCAAAGGCTCCGCGTGGAAGACATCCAGGCCGGCATGTCCGATTGCGCCGTCTTGCAGCGCTTGCAGAAGCGCCGCTTCATCGACAAGCGCACCGCGGGCCGTGTTTACGAGAATTGCACCCGGCTTCATGCGGCCGATACGAGTTTTGTTCAGAAAGCCCCGGGTCTGATCATTGAAGACGAGATTGAGCGAAACAACATCGGAGCTCGCCAAAAGTGTATCGATGTCGACCAACTCAACACCTGCTTCAGGGCGCGGCGTTCGATTATATCCGATCACCCTCATCCCGAGGCCCCTGGCGATACGGCCTACTTCCACGCCAATGCCGCCGAGGCCGATGACGCCAAGCGTTTTGCCGAGCAGCTGGATGCCTTCCTGCGGTGTCCAGATGCCGGCGCGGACCTCGCGATCCATGCGCGCGAGATTTCGCGCAGCCGCGAACATCAGAGCGATCGTATGCTCCGCTACTGCTGTGTCACCATAGCCCTTGATGGTGTGGACCGCGATCCCACGAGCGTTCAATTCGTCAATGTTCATGTAGCTTGCGGCGCCCGTGCCCAGGAAAACAACGTGCTTGAGCCGAGGACACTTTGCCACCAATACGGTTGGCATATAGGAATGGTCATTGAGCGCGATATCGTAGTCATCGATGACCGCGGGCAATTCGTCGCGACTGAAGCTCTTTCGGTTGACCTCGATCGGCGGATCTCCCGGTCGCAAGACTTTTTGCCAGACCGGGGCCAACTGGTCGTTGCAGTCAATGAAGATCGCTTTCATGTCGTCCCGGTTGATGTGCCGGCGCGGGCAATTTCACTGAGCTTGCCATTGGGTCGCGGCGTCTAGCAATGTTGACGGCGCGCGATACCCGGACTACATGCACCGGGCGGCGCGCCCGGCTCGACGCATAACGCCGCTCTCCCCACCTTGCCCGCCATTGCAGGCGTTTTGAATGCCCGGGAAATCGAATGAAACTTGCGAGCTACAAAGTACGCGGGCGCGAGAGTTTCGGCGCCATTGTCGGCGATGGTGTCGTTGACCTGAAAACGCGGCTTGCTCCAAATTTCCCAAGTTTGCTCGATCTTTTGCGAGACGGCGGACTGTTGGCTGCGCGTGATGCCGCGCAGGGAGTGCGTGCCGATTTTCCACAAAACGAGATCGAGATCCTGAAGCCAGTCGTCAGCCCCGAAAAAATCCTTTGCATAGGGATCAACTACGCCGATCGGAATGCGGACTTCGGTGATCCGGAAATGCCGAAATACCCCAGCATGTTTTTTCGTGTACCGAACTCGCTGGTTGCACACGGCCAGCCCATCATACGGCCACGCGAATCGGAACAGCTTGATTACGAGGCGGAAATCGCCTTGGTTATCGGCCGTGCGGGACGGCGTATACGGCGGGAAGATGCGCTCGATTATGTCGCGGGCCTGACGCTGTGCAATGAGGGTACGGTCCGCGACTGGTTGCATCATGGAAAATTCAATGTGACGCAAGGCAAGAACTGGGATGCGACGGGCAGTCTCGGTCCCTGGATTGTGACGTCGGATGAAATAGATCTTACGAAGCCGCTGCGTCTGGTTGCCAAAGTCAACGGCGAAGTAAAGCAGGATGATACGACCGCCAATATGATCAAATCATTCGCGGAACTAATCAGCTACGCCAGCACTTTTATGACGCTGGCGCCCGGCGATCTGATTGTGACGGGTACGCCGGTCAAGCGCGATCGCGGCGCACCGCCGGTGTGGCTCAAGCCGGGCGATCTCGTCGAAATTGCGGTGCCCGAGATCGGCATTTTGCATAACAGGATAGTGGCTGACGAATGAGTAAGGGACATAAAGCTGTCTGCGTTATTGCCTGGCCGGCGGGCCATTCGCGCTCGCCTCTGATTCACAATTACTGGATCAAGCAACATGGTCTCGACGCAGAATATCGCCGGGAGGCGGTGCCGCCCGAAAAGTTTGCGGAGTTCGTCGGCGATCTGCGTGGCAATGGTTATGTCGGCGCCAATATTACCGTGCCCCACAAGGAGACTGCGCTGACGCTGTCGGAGCCGGACGATCGTGCGCGCGCCGTCGGTGCGGCAAATACGCTGTGGTATGACGATGACAGATTGCGCTCCACAAATACCGATGTTGAGGGCTTCCTTGCGAATCTGGATGCGGCGACGCCTGGCTGGGACCGTGGGCTGTCGACCGCCGTCGTACTGGGAGCAGGCGGGGGCGCGCGTGCAGTCGTGTTTGCGCTGCTCACGCGCGAAGTGGGTCGCATTTATGTGATCAACCGAACCGAGGCGCGCGCAAAGGCATTGCGAAAGAAGTTTGGGTCGCGAGTACATGTTGCCGGCTGGGAAGAAACAACAGGCCTGCTCGGCGGTGCCGGCCTGCTCGTGAATACCACCACGCTTGGAATGGATGGCCAGCCGTCGCTCGAAATCAATCTCCGCTGTCCGCCGTCACTGGTTGTCGCGGACCTCGTCTACGCTCCATTGGTAACGGGCTTGCTTGCCTCGGCTCATGATCGCGGCCTTCGAACTGCGGACGGATTAGGTATGTTGCTGCATCAGGCCGTTCGCGGGTTTCAATTATGGTTCGGCGTGCGGCCTGAAGTCACTCCCGAACTTCGTGCGATGGTCGAAGCCGACTTGCTCAAAAAGAAGTGAGTGGTCTGAGCCGCGGAATAAGCCTTCCGTCGTGGTGTTATCCGCCTGTTCGAGGGCGGGCAATGCCGGTACCATTGGGAGGACCATCACAATGCACAACACGAATATGATGCGGGCTCTGGGCGCTTTGGCGCTCACAGTTGCTCTTGTGACCGCAGCTTTTGCGCAGCAGCCAGGCCGTATCCGCGGTCAGATCGAAAAGGCTGATGGCGACATGCTTGTGCTGAAAACGCGCGAAGGCAAAACTTTGAATGTGAGGATTGACGACAAGACGCGTATGTCGGCCCTCGAGAAAGCGTCTCTTGCTGATATTAAAAACGACACCTTCATCGGGATCGCAGGAATGCCGCGTTCGGACGGAAGCATTGAGGCATTCTCGATCCACATCTTTCTGCCTGCGCAACGTGGTGTGGTGCCCGACAGGCACGGCCCCTGGGATGCGCGGCCCGGCAGCACGATGACGAACGCCTATGTGACAAGCGTCGTGACCGCGAAGGACGGCGAGACGTTGATGGTCAAATACAATGAGGGTGAGAAGAAAATTATTGTTACCCCGCAGACCGTGGTTGCGGCAGCGGCTCCGGGCAAGAAAGATGAACTCAAGCCGGGAGCACACATCATTATATTCGGTTGGGACAAGCAGCCGGATGGCTCCGTATTGGCGAAAACAATGTATGTCGGACGCAATGTAACGCCGGCGATGTGAGATACGTGATGATTCTGCGGACGTTACTTGCTCTCGCATTTTTGACCGTTGCTGCCCTTGGAGCACGCGCGCAGCAGCCGCCGGCTGTGCGCGTTTCGGGAGTGGTCCAGAGCTTTGACGGACATTTGCTTGCAGTGAAATCTGCAAAGCTTGGCGAGCTAAGGATCAATCTCATACCCGGCGTTGCCGTGTTCGACGTCAGTGCTGCAACACTCGCTGACGTCAAGCCGGGCGCCTATGTCGGCGTCGGCGCTATGCCTCAGGCCGATGGCAGCCAGCGGGCCATTCAGGTGATGGTGATGGCCGAGTCGCAACGAGGGCTGAGCGAGGGGCATCGTCCGTGGGATCGCGAACCGAACAGCACAATGACCAATGGTGCGGTTGATAAGACAGTGGCGGGCGTTGACGGGCAGACGATAATTGTCAAATACAAGGGTGGAGAACAGAAGATCGTCGTGCCGCCGAGTGCCGTTATCCGGGCTTATTCGGTCGGCGACAAAAACGAGCTCAAGCCGGGTGTGCACGTTTCGATCGTGCGCGCGCTCAAGAAGCTGGATGGTTCGCTGGAGGCCAACCGTGTCAATGTCGGGCGCGGCGAGGTGATCCCGCAATAGCGTGCCGCGTCGGTGCATGGGCCGAGCCGCGTGCGGAGACGTCCAGATCACCCGCCAGTTCCGGCATTTCCCGCATCAGCTTGACGAGACGATTCTGCCGGCCTCCGAGGATGCGTGCCTCTCGCTGCTCCTCGACCGGCCGGCGGACTTCGTCGCAGCGCGCGAGGCCGTCAATATCGGCGCCGTGCTCGGCCAGTCGCGCAAGAAAATGGGTGAGGTCCTCGATCTGTCTGGCGACGACATGGATAACGCCTGATTCCTCCTGCACAAGACCGGAAACGGCCACATAGCGTGCGCTCAAAACGACCGGGCGCAAACGTTCGAAAACCTTCGGCCACACAATGACATTGGCAACTGCCGTCTCGTCTTCGATGGTCATGAACACGACGCCATTGGCAGACCCCGGGCGCTGGCGGCAGGTGACGAGTCCGGAGATGCGCACTTGCATGCCTGAAGCAACGCGACGCAGCGATCCATTCGGACTGATGCCGCGTGTGGCGAGATCATTACGCAGAAACTGCGCTGGATGCGCCCGCAACGACAAATGAAGAAAACGGTAATCGTTGATGACTTCCTCACCGATAGGCATCGGGGGGAGAAGCACATCAGGCTCGCGTGAGACATGTTTGATCGGCGCTATTCGGTTATCTTTCGCAAACAGCGGCAAGTCGTCGTCGCTGTCGCCGACCCGGCCAAGCGCCTTGGCCGCCCAGAGGGCTTCGCGGCGAGTCAAACCGAGAGACCCGAAGGCGTCGGCATCGGAAAGCCGTTCAAGAACATTGGGTGAAAGCCCCGTGCGCAACCAGGTATCGCGCAGGGAATCGTAGGGAAGGCTGCCGTCACCTTGCGTTGCAGGACGATGGCGCTTCGCCATAATCAATTTGCCGTCCGCTTCACTCAATCCCTTGATTTCACGCAAACCAAGCCGCACTGCGCAAACCGTCCTTACGTCATCGCGCATGTCGCAATGGAGATCGTACAGGCGCTCGGCCGCTATCGGTCCCGGCTCGAGCGTCGCATCCCACTGCGAATGATTAACGTCAGGTGGCCGTATTTCGACGCCATGCTCACGCGCATCGCGAACGATTTGTGCCGGCGCGTAGAAACCCATGGGTTGCGCATTCAACAATGCGGCCGCGAAGGCATCCGGATAATGGCATTTCAGCCATGCCGAGGCATAGACCAGAAGCGCGAAGCTCGCGGCGTGGCTTTCGGGAAATCCATATTCGCCGAAACCTTCGATCTGCTGAAAACAGCGTTCGGCAAATTCGCGCTTATAGCCATTGGCGAGCATGCCGTCGATCATCTTGCGTTGAAATGTGCCGATAGTGCCGACCCGTTTGAAGGTCGCCATGGCGCGTCGCAACCTGTCGGCTTCCGACGGCGTGAAGCCTGCGGCGACGATGGCAATTTTCATCGCCTGCTCCTGAAACAGCGGAACACCAAGGGTCTTGTGCAATACTGCTTCCAGTTCCTTCGACGGGTAAGTGACCTGTTCCTGTCCGCGCCGCCGCCGCAAATAGGGATGCACCATATCGCCCTGAATTGGGCCAGGGCGTACGATCGCAACTTCAATTACAAGATCGTAGAAGTTTTCTGGTTTAAGACGCGGCAGCATGGTCATCTGCGCGCGGCTTTCCACCTGGAATACGCCGAGCGAGTCGGCGCGGCCCAGCATGCGATAAACGGCAGGATCTTTGGCAGGAATAGTGGCAAGCGTCAGGCGTTCGCCATAGTGCTTCTCGACGAAGTCGAGTGCCTTGCGCAGACACGACAACATGCCGAGACCGAGCACGTCGATTTTCAGGATACCCAACGCGTCGAGATCATCCTTGTCCCATTCCACGAAGGTGCGTTTGTCCATTGCCGCATTGCCGATCGGTACGACTTCATCGAGCCGGCTGCGGGTAATCACGAAGCCCCCGACATGCTGTGAGAGGTGGCGCGGGAATCCGTTGATCTCGTGCGCCAGCGCGAGGATCTGACGCATGCGGCGGCTCTGCGGATCGAGGCCGGTCCGGGTCACGGCATCTTTTGACACGGCGCCGCCACCACCGCCCCAGATCGAGGACGACAGCGCGCCGATGGTGTCTTCGGAGAGGCCAAAAGCCTTGCCGACTTCGCGGATCGCTGAACGGCCGCGATAGGAAATCACGGTAGCAGCGATGCCGGCGTGATCGCGTTTGTACCTGTCGTAAATATATTGAATGACTTCCTCGCGTCGCTCGTGCTCGAAATCAACGTCAATGTCGGGTGGTTCGCGTCGTTCCGGCGATATGAACCGTTCGAACAGCAGGTCGGCACGGTCGGGATCGACCTCGGTCACGCCAAGGCAAAAACAGACCGCGGAATTGGCGGCTGAGCCGCGGCCCTGGCAGAGAATGCCGTTTGATCGCGCGAACCGCACAATGTCGTGGACGGTGAGAAAATAAGGCGCGTATTGAAGCTGCGCGACCAACGTGAGCTCATGTTCGAGATTGGCGCGGACCTTTTCAGGAATACCGTTCGGATAGCGTCGGGCCGCGCCCTCATAAGTGAGGTGTGTCAAGGCATCCTGAGCATTGGCGAAGCCCTCTACCTGCTCGTCGGGATATTCGTAACGCAACTCATCGAGCGAGAAGGACAGCGCTTCGCTCAGCGCCATTGTTTCCTCGACAGCTTCGGGCGCATCTCGAAACAGCCTCGCTATTTCCTCGGGCGGCTTGAGATGGCGTTCTGCATTGGCGGCGAGCTTGCGCCCGGCACGGTCGATCGTCGTTTTTTCGCGTATGCAGGTGAGCACATCGGCGAGGAGCCGACGATCGGGATGATGATAGAGCACGTCATTGACGGCAATCAGGGGAACCTGCGCATCGCGCGCGGTTTTCTTGATGCGAGCGAGATTGGCCCGGTCGCGTCCGCAATAGAGCATTGAGGCGGCGAGGCGAACGCGGCCCGGCGCGGATTCGCGCAAGCGGCTGAGAAACCGGACACCGCCACTCATGGCAATCAGATCGAGGCCGAAGCTGTGCGCAATCAGATCATCAAGGTGAAGAGTGCAATTACCCTTTTCCGAGCGAAGGTTGCCGAGGGTGAGAAGACGAGTGAGTCTTCCCCAGGCGGCTCGATTACGAGGATAAGCGAGAATGTCCGGCGTTCCGTCAGCAAACACGAGTCGAGCGCCCGGATGATAACGGAGGGCCAGATTCTGTTCGCGCTTGGCTATATGTGCACGCACAACGCCGGCAACTGAATTGCGATCGCACAGGCCCATGCCGGTGAGCCCGGCGTGGGTGGCCTGCACCATCAATTCTTCCGGATGTGAGGCTCCCCGCAGGAAGGAGAAATTCGAGGCGACTGCAAATTCGATGTAACGCATGGCACTGACGCAGAGCCGTTCACGCAAATGTGCCGTGCACGAACCACGCGGGCGTTGCGGCGCCGTGAGCAAGATCGCGGTAGAGGCCGGCACGGAACAGCCAGAAGCGCAGACCGCTCCTGTCTTCAACACGGAAGTAATCTCGTGCCCGCCCGCCGCGTTCGCTCCACCAGGCGCCTTCGATGCGCTCGGGGCCCTCGGCGGCAACCACCTCGTGCAATGCGCGCCGCCATTTAAAGCGTAATGGCGGTCCGTCCGGCACTTCTGCTATCGCCTCGATCGGTTCCGGACGTGTTAGCAGCCGCAGCGGACGCGGCGGAAGGTCCGCTTGTTCGCGATAATGACGAAAAGCAGCCCAGCCAGTGTCGTGGTTGACCGCCTGTGCAGGAAGCATGACTTCGGCCAGTTCGGGGATGTGGCTGTCCTGCGCCACCGGCCGGCGGACGCGGTGAGCGCCCAGGCGGGCGCTTAAGCGGTCGATCAGCCGGGAGAGCGCGATGGTGTCCTCGCCGCCGCCGATACCCATCTGCTCGGGAGGAGCGAGTTCGGCAACAACGACCGATAGCCGCGCCATATCGAAGCCGAAACCGGGGTCGAAAGCGTCCGCCAGCGCGACAAGTCTCTCGACGAACAAGGCGCGAATTTCAGCAGGATTGCGCAACGGACGCGAAGTGCCGGCGGCAATCCGGCGGACCGCACCGTCGGTACGGAACAGAGTCAGTTCAATACGACGGGCACCGTCGCCACGTTTCTCCAATGTAGATTGCAGTTGCCGCGCCAACCACTCGGTGATCACCAGGACATCTTTCTCTCGTGCGATCGGCTCGGCAAACCGTTGTTCCGCAACATAAGGTGCAACAGGCAACCGCGGCGTTAGAGGCTCATGCTCGTTACCCAAAGCGCGATCAAGCTGACGCAGGACTTCAACACCGAAACGCGCTGTCAGCGGTGCGCGCGGAAAATCGAGAATGTCGCCGATGCATTTTAATCCGACACGTGCGAGGCCTGCGACTGTGGAGGCTGAAAGTCGCAACGCGGAAAGCGGCAACGGTGCGAGAATATTGCGCTCGTTGCCGCAGTCATAACGTGCAGGCTCGCCATAACGAGCTGCAGCCCATGCCGCGCCGATAGTGCCTGCAATCGCAAGTGAATAGGAAAAACCGGCTCTTCCAAGACGGTCATCGAGATCGGTGATCAATTCGTGCTCACCGCCATAAAGATGTGCGCAACCGCTGATGTCGAGCAACAAACCGTCGGGAACATCACAAGCCACTAACGGGGTGTAGCGCAGGCACCAATCGGCAATGGATTCGAGCAAGGTGGCATCAGCTTCGGTATCTTCGGAAGCCACCTCGATACCGGGATGCATGGCGCGGGCTTGAGCCAATGTGAGACCGCAAGACAAGCCGTGCTGTTCTGCAGCGTCATCAACTGACGTTATAATTTCAGCATTCCCGCGCCGTCCCGCAATCACCAGCGGAGTGGATGTTTTATGCAATCTTGCGATGCGATCGGTCGAGAGTCGCCGCAGCCACAGGCTGAGCATCCGTTGCGAGGCTGAATTGCTCATTGTTCTCACTCCATTCGAGTATCCATGATCCGGTCTGGCCGCGGCGATTGCGGACGAGTTGCACGACGAAGCGTGGTGCGCCGGGACCATGCGCAATTGAGGAAGGTGCAGCACTGATGATCCAGCGGGTTGCTGCGCTGGAGGCGTCATTCGCCGGTACCGTACGCAACAGCAGGGCTAATGCGCCGTTTCCCGCTGCAGCGAGGGAGAGACGTCTCACCGCTATCTCGTTGATTTTGCCGACGCGCATTTCGCCGATCACGGAGTTGACAGCACGGCAGCGCAGCACTTCTTCCATCGCCCACAACAGATCTCGACGATGGGCGACGGAAATGGTGACCAGCCGTTCCGATGCAAGACCAAAGCCGTCAAAACCGACGCCATGCAGCGCGCCGTTTTCGGCGATCGTCATGTCTTCGGTGATCCAGAACAGGTGAGGAGAGGGGCCGGAATGTTTTGCCACTCCCAGAGCAAATCCGGTTGCTGCCGGCAGATGAGCTTCACCCGATGCGGTAATTTCGTGCAGCGCCCCGCACAGGAGGCCGCCGCCGAGCGCAGTATCGATGGCCGGAATGCCGAACGGCAGCATGCCAGGGCGGCCAATGATCCCTGGAGGCTTTTGCAGGGCCAGAAGCTGCTGTTGCAACCGCTCGATCATTTATAGGCCTTTGAAGACACTGAATATTTCTCCATGAGCAATGGAGCGCAGAGCCTTATGTTCATGGTTTGTTCTAGTGTCCTCCTTCATAAGAAGGACGTCAAGCCGCGAGATGGGGACGGCCCTAAATATGTGCGATGTAGAGTACGCACACCGCCACGGCGAGGACGCTGGCCACCCAAACAAGGCGAGGATCGGCGGATCTATTCATGGCGATTCCTGTACATACAAATCATGTGCCAGAACTCTCACCGTCATCTTAATTTCCATAACGTCATTCCCCCGGCGATCAATTCCCGTTGAATGCCGCGCCAGGCTTTTCAAAAGTCCTGATATCGATCTCCGACTCAAGTGTGCGATGCACGGGGCATTTGTTGGCGATTTCCAGCAATCGCCTGCGCTGATCCTTATCGAGGTTGCCTTCCATCGTGATGTTTCGGTCGATGCGATCCACCATGCCTTCCTTGGTCTCGCAATTGAGGCAATCCTCCGCATGAATCTTGTTATGCATAAGCCGTACGCTGACACGATCGAGCGGCAGCTTTTTCAGATCTGCATAAAGCCGCAGCGTCATCGACGTGCAGGCTCCCAGTCCTGCGAGCAGAAGGTCATAAGGTCCCGGTCCGGAATCAAGCCCGCCAACCTTGACGGGTTCGTCCGCCAGAAACCTGTGCGGCCCGCTTAGCACTTCCTGTTGAAATTTCCCGCCGCCTGTCTCTCGCACGAGAACGGTACCGATCTCGATCTGCTCGTCAGCTCGTTCGACCTTCTGTTCAAGATATCTTTCCACCCATGCTGCAATCACATTGGCAACATAAACTGCATCACTTCTTTTGCCGAGCAGGTGGTCGGCTCCAGCCAGCGAAACAAAGCTCTTGGGATGCCTGGCTGTAGTAAAAATGCGCGATGCATTTTCAATGCCGACGATGTCATCGGTCGGCGAGTGGAAAATAAGCAGGGCCTTGTGCAGAGTCGCAATACATTCGCTCAGCTTTTTCTCAGCGACATCGTCGAGAAATTCGCGCTTGATCCTGAACGGGCGTCCCGCGAGCGACACTTCGACTTCCCCTTGCGACCGGATCTCATCGATCTTGTCCTTGAATAGCCCCACGACATGAGCGGGGTCGTAGGGTGCGGCAATGCTGACAACCGCGCGTGCCTCCGGAATTCTGTGCGAAACCGCAAGAGCCGCACTGCCGCCAAGACTGTGTCCGATCAGGATTTCCGGCGCGCCGTAGCTTTTGCGCAAATAGTCAGCAGCGGCGACCAAATCATCGATGTTTGAAGAAAAACGGGTATCAGCAAACATGCCTTCGCTCATGCCGAGCCCGGTAAAATCGAACCGCAGTACGCCGATACCGCACATCGCCAATCGTTCGGAAATTCGCTTGGCTGCAAGATTGTCTTTTCCGCAGGTGAAGCAGTGCGCAAAGAGCGCAAAAGCGGAAGGCTTACCAAGCGGAAGATCGATCAGCGCCGCAAGCTTATGACCCTCGTTATTGGAAAATACGAGCTGCTCGGTGCGCATGTCGAAACCTCGCAATTTCGGCGGGATCGTTCCAGCCGCCTGCCTCTAATTTACATTGACGGAGACACATAAGTCCGCAGCAAATCCAGGCATGACGCAATTGTTATTGCGTGCGTGCTATTGCGTGCGGTTATTCGACGCTGCCGATATGTTTACGTCTCACGCGCCGGACGATCCACCAGATCGCCAGTACGGCCGCCGGAACGAAAAGCGCCGTCGAGAGGGACACGTCTACAGGGGCGCCTTCGTCATGTGCGCCTTTTATGACGTAACCGAACAGCCCCACGACGTAATAGCTGATGGCGGCTACTGACAATCCCTCTACGGTCGCCTGCAGCCGCAGCTGGAGCCGCGTACGTTCGTTCATTGAACGCAGCAGGTCGCGGTTTTGCTGCTCGAGTTCGACGTCGACCCGTGTGCGTAACAGGTTTGCCGCGCGCGCCAGTTTTTCCGACAGGTTTGACTGGCGTTCTTCCGTCGTCACGCAGGTGCGCATGGCGGGCGCCATGCGTCTCGCCAGGAATGACGACCATGTCGGCAGTCCTTCGAATTTTCGCTCGCCTATCGTCTGGAGACGCAAATGTACGATTTCGTTATAGGCCCGGCTTGCTCCGAAACGGAACAGGCTCGCCGCCGCTCCCGCCTCAAGTTCGGCGGCAAGCTCGGTCAATTCGTCAAGCAAACGGTGGTTGTCGATCAACTTATCCGTACGGCGCATCTCTTCGGTCACTTCGCTCAACCGTCTTTCGATACGGTTGATTGAAGGCATCAGACGCTGGGCCTCCGGCAGTCCCAGCAATGCGAGTGTACGATAGGTTTCAAGCTCGACGATCCGCTGCACAACAGCGCCGGCCCGTTCCTTGCCAAGGCCGCGATCGAGCACCAGAATACGCACAAAGCCAGCCGTGTCGGTCTGGAAGTCCGTCGCAAACAGCGCGCAACCGTCGGAATTTTCGGCCACCGCGAGGCTCGCGCGGTCGAAGATTTTTTCAATTGAAAATTTTCCGTCCCTGCCGGCGAGCAGATGCAGGTCCAATGCAACCAGCAGGGGGCCTGGCTGCGGCAGACTCATCATCGGCGCTGCGAGCGATGCCGCATCGGGATGGAACGGCGACTCTTCGGGTGACGGAAGTTCCCAGGTGTAGGTCGTGAACTCCGAGTGTTGCTCCCAACGCAGCATGGCTCCGCCGAAAACGACGCGATGTTGCTTGGCGGAGGGGTTCAGCGGTTCAAGGTGCCGGCGTGCGCACAAATCGGCCAGCGCCGCGCGGTCGCGCTTTGCCGCATCGCTATTGGTCTCAAACGCAAAATGGAGCACGCGCCGCGGCGTTTCGATCGGCGTAAACGGGCGTGCGTGCACTTCGCCAAGAATGGCCGCACGCAACGGATGTGGTTTGAGTTCTTCTCCGCCTTTGATCGTTACATCTGCCGTCATGGCCTATCCGGGTCGCATGCGGGCGGTATTTTGGCAAGATGGTGACAGTTCTGGTGCAGAAATTGCTACCATTACAACGATGCAGCAGAAGGAGGCGGCAATGACACGCGCGGATCTCACCGAGAAGCTTCTGGATATCAAGCGGGAAAAAGGCTGGACCTGGAAATACATCTGCGAGGAGATCGGCGGAATGTCGCCAATACTCGTGACGGGCGCGATTCTTGGGCAGATGAAGCTGACCAGGCCGCAGGCGGCGAATGCTGCAAAGTTGTTCGGATTGACAAAAAATGAGCAGGCGATGCTCAACGAAACGCCATTCCGCGGCACTGGCACGCCAATGCCTCCGACCGATCCATTGATTTATCGTTTCTATGAATTGGTCATGATCAACGGACCGGCGTTGAAAGCTCTCATCGAGGAAGAATTTGGCGACGGAATCATGTCGGCGATCGATTTCGATATGGATGTCACGCGAAAAAGCGATCCAAAGGGCGACCGTGTCAGCATCGCGCTGTCGGGAAAATTCCTGCCGTACAAATATTACGGTGCAACCGGCAACGCGCTCGCATACGGCCTGAAGGAGGAATAGAGGTCAGCCGCCCCGTTTGCGCGCCGGTTTTTTTCTTGCTTCAGCGCCGATGATGACTTGCGGACCGATGTCGGAAACGTGGGTCGTTCCGGTCAGCGCCATCGCTACGCTGAGTTCCTTCTTTAATATGTCGATGGCTTTGGCGACACCCTGCTTTCCACCGGCGCCGAGACCGTAGATGTAGGCCCGGCCGATCAGGCAGGCGCGCGCGCCCAGGCCGAGCGCGCGCAGCAGGTCGGAACCGGTGCGTATGCCGCCGTCGAACAGCACTTCAGTATCGGAGCCGACTGCTTGAGCTATTTCCGGCAATGCCGAAATCGAGGAAGGCGCTCCATCAAGCTGACGACCCCCGTGGTTGGACACGACGATGGCGTCGGCGCCAAGCCTGGTGGCGGTCCTTGCGTCGTCGACGTCAAGTATGCCTTTGATAATGAGCTTGCCCGGCCATGTTTTCTTGATCCATTCGACATCTTTCCAGTTCAATGCCGGATCGAACTGGCTGTTTGTCCATTGCGCGAGCGAAGTGACGTCATCCATACCCTTCACATGCCCCGCCAGATTGCCGAATGTTTTGCTTTTCCCCTTCAGAATGCTCAAGACCCAGCCGGGCTTGGTGGCCATGTCGATGATGTTCTTCAATCGAATTTCCGGCGGGACCGTCATGCCATTGCGAATGTCGCGATGGCGTTGACCGAGCACCTGTAGATCGACTGTCAGAACAAGAGCGTTGCAACCGGCCTTCGCTGCGCGAGCCAGTACATCGCGCGAAAATCCGCGGTCTCGTATGACGTAGAGTTGGAACCAGAACGGCCTCGTGGTTGCCTCCGCTACCTGCTCGATGGAATTGATCGACATCGTGGACAGGATGAAAGGAATATTCGCCTCTTCCGCCGCCTGCGCCGACAGGATCTCGCCGTCGCCATGTTGCATTCCGCACAGGCCGATGGGCGCCAATGCAAAAGGCGCGCTCACTTTTTGTCCGATGATTGTTGTTTCGAGACTGCGCTCGGATACGTCCACCATCACGCGTTGACGCAGCTTTATATTTTCGAGATCGGCGCGGTTCGCCCGCAGCGTTTCCTCGTTGTAGGAACCGCTGTCGGCATATTCGAAAAAGGCTTTCGGCACTTTGCGGCGGGCAAGCGCGCGCAGATCCTCGATGCAGGCGATTGTTTTCATGGGAGCAATTCTGCAGGTCCGGCGGTGGAAACTTCGGTTAGCATAGCGCCAACCTGGCGTGAAATGGCGGGTTTTCGGCACCGGCCACCGCCGCGGCCGTTAACCTGCACGGTAATGATCTCTCACAATTTTTGAAGCAATTTCACGGCGTTGCCACTATTATGCCGCCCATGGCGAGGCCCGGAACAGACTTCCGGCGCCTTGGCCGGGGGTTTCAACAGCAGCACAGGTGTTTAAGGTCAGTCGCATGGGTCGTCGTTATTTCGGGACGGACGGAATTCGCGGCCTCGCCAATCGGGTCATCACTCCCGAGCTCGCGCTCAAGGTTGGGCAGGCCGCGGGTCTGATATTCAAGAATGGCGACCATCGGCATCGCGTGTTGATCGGAAAGGACACGCGCCTGTCGGGCTACATGATCGAAACGGCGCTGGTGGCCGGATTTACGTCGGTAGGTATGGACGTGCTTCTGACTGGCCCGATTCCGACGCCTGCGGTCGGCATGTTGGCGCGCTCCATGCGTGCTGACCTCGGCGTCATGATCTCGGCGTCGCATAACCCGTTCGACGACAACGGCATCAAGCTGTTTGGCCCCGACGGCTATAAGCTCAGTGACGAGACCGAAGCCAGGATCGAGGAACTGGTCGATTCCGACCTCGGCAAGCGGCTTGCCAAGAGCAACGACCTTGGTCGTGCAAAGCGTATCGATGGCGTTCAGGACCGATATATCGAATTCGCCAAGCTTACCCTGCCGAGGGCCGTGTCCTTTGACGGCCTGCGCATCGTTATAGATTGCGCCAACGGTGCTGCTTATCGGGTTGCCCCGGGCACATTGTGGGAGCTTGGCGCCGACGTGATTTCGATCGGTGTCGAGCCGGACGGCTTTAATATCAACAAGGATT
The DNA here is from genome assembly GCA_035277565.1 of Pseudolabrys sp. Classification (GTDB taxonomy): domain Bacteria; phylum Pseudomonadota; class Alphaproteobacteria; order Rhizobiales; family Xanthobacteraceae; genus Pseudolabrys. The sequence continues at coordinate 73 of DATEKG010000250.1, read as the reverse complement.
GCGGTTCCACCGACCTCGCGGCTCTTTCGCGCAAGGTCCGTGAGATGCGGGCCGATATCGGTATTGCGCTTGA
>DATEKG010000249.1:0-17934 GCA_035277565.1 Pseudolabrys sp. | reverse complement strand
CTCAAATCCTTGGCGATCTGTCTCACCTCATCCGGGCTGCAGCGCTGGAATTCGTCATGGAGCGCTGCCAGATTTCGGTATTTGTTGATCCAGTTGGCGATTGCTCCAAGAATGAAATCGACGGACGGATAGTCCGAATGCCGAGTCTCACGTTCGGGCATGACGCCCTCCATCTAAAACAAATATTTGTATATTCTCGCACAGGTGCCGGCCGACCGCGTTGCGCTAGATCAAACGGCTGTTTGAACCCGTAAATCCGGGCTGATGAGAACAAGCACGATGTGCCGTAGTGGAAACGCGTAAAATTCGGCGTTGGTGCCGGCTGTCATCCGTGGACGCCAGGATGCGTCCGTCCGCGGGCTCGGGCTACTACCCCTCCGGCGGATTGGGTCTTGTCCTGATCATTCTTCTCAGATTGCTGCCGCCAGGCAGGATTTAGTGCCGGCTGCGGAACGCGCGGCACCGCGATTTGCCTGATTGCCGCCGCCGACCAGTGAAATTTGTCAGCCCGCTGGATTGTGAGGCATTTCCTCTGCTAAGCATTTCGCGGGCGCGGCAAATTCAAGAGGGTCAAAGTGGCAGCTTCATTTCAGGGCGAATTGCAGCCGACGGTCTATCGTTTCAAGCTTGGCGGATTTGAAGTCACCACCATCCTGGATGCCAAGGCAATACGCGAGGGCCTGTATCCGAACTATGGCGCAAATGCTTCGGCCGACGAGGTTCATGCGCTCGCGGGTGAAAACAATATCGATACCCAGCGCTTCGGGCATGCGAACATCCCAACGCTCCTGAACACCGGCAAGGAGCTTATCCTGTTTGATACCGGCAATGGCGCCTTGCCGCGCGAATATGAGCAGCTGAGCAAGAGACTTCCGCCGGGGCAGACGGCAGCGAGACTTGCGTCCGCCGGGTACAAGCCCGGTGATGTCGATATTGTCGTTGCCACCCACGGTCATCCCGACCACATTGGCGGGCTGACCGAGGGCGGCAAGCCGGTCTTTCAAAATGCACGTTATGTCTTCGGCACGGCCGAATTCGATTTCTGGAAACGCGGCGAAAACGTGCGCGAGGCCAGAAAATTCAACCGCGAACTCTTTATGAAAATATGCGTGCCCCTGGCCGAACGGTCTACGTTCATAAAGCCGGGTGATCAGGTCGTCAGCGGCATCACCGCGGTTGATGCAGCCGGACATTCGCCGGGACTGCTTGCATTCCATGTGGAGAGCGGTGGCAAACGGCTCATGATCACCGCCGACGTATTTACGCACTATGTGATGGCTGTGCAGCGTCCGGAATGGTACTTCGAGATGGATGACGACAAGGAAAAGGCCGCCGCCACGCGCAAACGCTTCCTCGACGTGGTGACCAAAGACAAATTATTCCTTGTGAGTTTTCACATGCCGTTCCCTGGCGTCGGTTATATCGAAAAAAACCAAGCCAGTCATCGCTGGGTGCCGCACAGTTATCAGTTCAATTTATGAGGTCGGCCGTACGGGCCAGTTTCGACGCTGGCTATCTGCTGCCCCAGGTGAACGGGGCGGGCTTTTCCACCTTTGGTTTCGGCTTGTTCTCGTCGCAACGGCCAATGCGGTCCTCAACCGTCTGCGCCGTTTTGTTGTCGAACACCATGTAGTGACAGAGCGTGCCGTCGGACAAAGGACGGGAAATGCGCCCGGTGCGGCCATTCGCCATGAGCCCACCGCCTCCGCTTTCGCGCAGGGTGCCGACCACCATGACGGCGCCGAGGAAAATGCTGGCTCCGAGCGCGACGACGAAGAACGACGATAGGATTGCTGCTCCCACGAACTGCGCGCGCGCTTCATGTATCTGACGCAGGCCGCGTCGCGATGCAGCGTCTTGCCGATTCCCAACGCCGTCGGTTGAGCCGTCGGGCGTGATCATGTTGAAAAATCTAGCGGAAAAGCATTGACCAGTTCTAAAGACGTTGCTTCGGATTGGGATTTCGCGGGTAATCCGATTTAAGCGACCCGCCGCAATCAGGCCCGTTTTCTCGCATTCATCGCAAGCGAGAGCAGGGTACGCTGGGCAATCGTTTCGGCCAGCGCTGCATTTCGGCGCATATCAAGCGAGGCCTCGGCGAGCTGCTGCATGGTCCGCAGCAGACGCTCGGGAGTCCAGGCGCGCAGGGCCTCACCGACGCGGCGCTCGCGGGTAAAGTGAATCGGCGGTGCAGCTCGCCTCATGGCCATGTCGAGTGCATCGCCGCTCTCGATTGCCGTCCTCATTTTATGCAGGGTCGAAACATGCCGGATCGCGGCCGATACGATAGCTGCCGGCGATGATCCGCCGGCGCGCGCCTTTCCGAATTCTGCGTCGGCTTCGCCTGTGTGACCGGCAAATGCGGCATCGAGCACGTTGTCGAGCGCCATATCAGAAGCATCCGCGACGATCGCGGTGACGTCCGAAAGATCGATGTTCTTTTTTCCCCGGGCATAGAGCGCAAGCTTGCGGATCTCGTTGCGCGAGGAGAGGCGATCTCCTCCGATAAGCGCAATCAGCGCGGAGCGCGCATCAGGTGTAATCGCAAGGCCTGTCTCATGCATTTCGTCATCAATGAGCTGCGTGAGCGCGCGTTCATTGTCGGCGTAGCACGGGAGCGCAGCGGCGTTTTTCGCCTTCTCGCAAAGCGAGCGCAGTGGCGAACTTTTTGTCAGGTTACCGGCTTCAATGATGATGCGGCAGCCTTTTGAGGGCGCGGCGATGACCGCATCCACAGCCGCGGCAATATTGCGCGTGCCCGCTTTCACAAGCACGGCGCGGCGGCCGCCAAACAAGGGAACAGTGTTGGCTTCTTCGACAAGGCGCGACGGATTGGCGGCGAGGTCATCGCCGTCGATCCGTGCAAGCATGAACGGATCATTGGGGTCGTCGACCGAGGCTCGCACGAGCAGGTCGGTACGTTCGCGCACCAGGCCAATGTCAGGGCCGAATATCAGGACAACGGGTTTAGCAGGATCGGGTCTTGCAACAAAGCGTTCGACGTCCGAACCCTTCATGGCGGTCATGGCGTCCGGCCGATCTTATGAGCCGGCGACGAAATAGGACGCCAGTCGCGAACGAATATTATCGGCAATAACTTTAGCCGCGCGGTTTTCCGCATCGCGCAGACCTCGATCGCCTGCGAAGCGCTGCTCCTGGCCGGGAATGTTATACGAGACCCGCGAGAAGGTCTGCCCTCTAACGACTGTCTTGCCGGTCGCAACTTCAGTCAGGGTATAGGTCGCGTCGATTCCATAATTGTTGATGTCGGGACGCGCGGTGTTGATGTCGACGATCACCTGCAACTGTGTCGACGCCAGTCTCACATTGAGACGGTAGGCTGGCGGAGCGCCGCCGGCACCGCCGGTCAGATCATAGATCAATTCATCGCGCACGCCGACGCCGACGCGCGCCAGCCGGCTTCCACTCGGTGCATCGATTGAGGCGACATCAACCCCGCGCAATTGATCGGCTACGCCGGTGCTGCCGGCCGGAGTCGGATGTTCCGCGTAAAGCGGCTGAAAGCAGCCGGCCGTGAGCCCCGCCAGGGCGAGGGCGCAAAGAGCCTGGACCAGGCGTTTGGTGTCAGACCACGACATTGACGATCCTTTGCGGGACGACAATGACCTTTTTCGGGCTCTTGCCCTCCAGGGCCTTTTTTACTGTATCAAGGGCAAGAACGGCAGTCTCTATATCGCCTTTTTCCGCATTGCGGGCGACTGTCACGTCGGCGCGCTTTTTCCCGTTGATTTGGACTGGCAGGGTCATTGTGTCTTCCACCAGGAGGCTGGCTTCGACCATCGGCCAGGTTTCAACGGAGACGAGAGACCGGTGTCCGAGTGTGGCCCAGCACTCTTCCGCCAGATGCGGCATCATCGGGTGAAATAATCGGACGAGGATATCCGCGGCTTCGCGCAGCGCCCAGGCGAGCCCGCCACGCGGCGCCGCCGTGGCGTTGCCGAGTGTGTCTCCCAGCGCGTTGGCCAGCTCGTATATATGCGCAACGCAGCGGTTGAAACGCAGTTTCTCTATATCATCTGAAACGCGCGCCAATGCCCGATGCGCCGCCTTGCGTACCCTGATGGCCGACTCGTCAAATTCTGCCGGCTGCGCGGAAGGAGACTTGATATCGGCAATCTCGCCGACGAGCCGCCACAGACGCTGCACGAAACGCCAGGCGCCTTGCACGCCTTCTTCGGTCCAGATCACGTCGCGATCGGGAGGGGAATCGGACAGCACAAACCACCGCGCGGTATCCGCGCCATATGCCGCGATGATTTCGTCGGGATCGACAGTATTTTTCTTTGATTTCGACATTTTTTCGATCGGCCCGATCTCAATCGGTTCGCCCGTCGAAACGAGTACGGCGCGCCGCGTTTCACCCATCCCTTCGATCTTCACGTTCGCGGGCTCGATCCAGTCGCCATTGGCGGCACGATAGGTTTCATGCACCACCATGCCCTGCGTAAAGAGACCGGCGAAGGGCTCATCGAGTCCGACGAGTCCGCATTTGCGCATCGCGCGCGTGAAGAATCTCGAATAGAGCAAGTGCAGAATGGCATGCTCGATGCCGCCGATATATTGATCGACCGGCAGCCACCTGTCGGCGACTTTCGGAGTGGTCGGCGCATTGGCGTTCCAGGGATCCGTGAAACGCGCGAAGTACCAGGACGAATCGACAAAGGTGTCCATGGTGTCGGATTCCCGTCGAGCCGATCCTGAACACTTCGGACACATGACGTTTTTCCAGGTCGGATGGCGATCAAGCGGATTGCCCGGCTTGTCGAAGGTGACATCCTCCGGAAGCGTGATCGGCAGATCCTTGTCGGGTACCGGCACGACGCCGCATTTCGGACAGTGGATGATGGGAATCGGGCAGCCCCAATAGCGCTGACGTGAAATTCCCCAGTCGCGCAGACGGTAATTCACCTGCCGCTGAGCGACCGGCCGATTGCCCCGGGTGTCTTTTTCGAGGCGTTTGGCGACCTCCTCTTTTGCCTCATCGATTGCCATGCCGTCGAGGAAACGCGAATTGATCATGCGACCGTCGCCGTCATAGGCGACATTTGTCACGACGAAAGTCTTCGGGTCCTGGCCCGGCGGACAAACCACCGGCGTATTGCCAAGTCCGTATTTATTGACAAAGTCGAGGTCGCGCTGATCATGCGCCGGGCAGCCGAAGATGGCGCCGGTCCCGTAATCCATGAGAATGAAGTTTGCGACATAGACCGGCAGTTTCCAGTTCGCGTCGAACGGGTGCACGGCCTTAATGCCGGTATCGAAACCAAGCTTTTCTGCCGTATCTATTTCTGCCTGGGCCGTACCCAGGCGATGGCATTGCTCGATGAAATCGGCAAGCTTCGGGTTCCTTGCCGCGGCCGCCTGTGCCAGCGGGTGATCGGGTGACAGCGCCATGAATTTCGCGCCAAACAGCGTGTCCGGGCGCGTCGTGAAAATTTCCAGTTCGCTCTCACTGTTCGGCGCCGTTGCCGGATCGAGCATGAACCGGATCAGCAGACCTTCGGAACGGCCGATCCAGTTCTTCTGCATGAGCCGGACCTTGTCGGGCCAGCGATCCAACCTGTCGAGCGCGGTCAGCAAATCTTCGGAGTAGTCGCTGATCTTGAAAAACCACTGTGTGAGTTCGCGCTGCTCGACAATCGCCCCTGAGCGCCAGCCGCGTCCGTCGATGACCTGCTCATTTGCAAGTACAGTCTGGTCAACAGGGTCCCAGTTTACCTTCGACTGTTTGCGCTCGACCAGATCGGCCTTGAGGAAGTCGAGAAACATCTTCTGCTGATGCTTATAGTAGGCCGGGTCGCAGGTGGCGATTTCTCGCGCCCAATCGAGTGACAGGCCCATCGACTGGAGCTGCTTCTTCATCGCGGCAATGTTGTCGTAGGTCCAGGCCTTCGGGTGAACCTTGCGGTCGAAGGCCGCATTCTCCGCCGGCATGCCGAATGCATCCCAGCCCATGGGGTGCAGCACGGCATTGCCCATGGCGCGTTTGTAACGCGCGACGACATCACCCAAGGTGTAGTTGCGGACATGGCCCATGTGGATGCGCCCCGATGGGTAGGGGAACATCTCGAGCACATAATATTTCGAGCGCGGGTCGTCGTTCTTGGTGGCGAAGATTCCCCGGTCGGCCCAGATTTTCTGCCAGCGAATCTCGGCTTCGCGGGCGTTGTAGCGTTCGTTCTTTTTCGAATCGGTCGTCATTTGCACGTCATTTCAGGGGCGCGCGGAACAGACACGAAACAGGCGAGTGGGTCAACCACCGTGCGGCCGTCCGCTCGAAAACCAGCCGTGAGCCATGCGGGTTGGCCTGACAAAACAGGAGATTCAGATGGTTCAGGCTCAGCAGGTCAAGGAGCCTAGGGAGGTCTGCGGCTCGGATCGCGCGCATGTCGGGACGGTCGATTGCACCGGGGATCCGACAAGATTGTGCTGACCAAAAGCGATCCGAAATCCGGCGGCACGCATCACGTCATTTCACTCGATTGGGTGGAGAAGATCGACGACAAGGTTCGACTCAAGAAGTCGGCCAAGGATGCGATGGCGCAATGGCAGACGGCGGCCTGATTCACCTGGATTCTAGGTCCGGTCAGCGGCGGGTGAGCGCGCGCGCGACAGCATCAAGGAGCGCCGTGGCGTCGTAAGGCTTTTGGATAACTGGCGCCTCGGGAAATTTCTCGGCATGCACATCGTCAGCGCGCATGCCGGTGAGGAAGACAAATGGAGTGTCTTGCGACTTGAGTGCGGCTGCAATGCCTAGGCTGTAGCCTTCGGGGCCGTTAAGCTTGACGTCGAGAACGGCGAAATCGAATTTACGCGCAACGCCAAGCATCTTGATGGCCTCGGCAGCGTTCGCAACGCATTCCACATGCGCCACACCTGCACCTTCAAGTATTTGCTGGATGTCGAGAGCGATCAAAAACTCATCGTCGAGAACCAGGCAGCGTTTGCCTGCGACGAGCAACTGGACGGACAAGGCCCTTACCCTCTCAAATATGGAACCTTTCCTTTTCGTATGAATTGAGTCAGGCGGCATTTAAAAAAGACACAAGGCGACGATTTTTCAGTCGCTGTCGTATCCCCGACATCTGAAGCAATGTCCGGCGCGAAGAGGCTCGGATGATCCTTGGAAGCGGAAGGTCCGGCGGTCAACTAACCCCTTGCGATCATTGTCCACTTCGTGCACGGCCGTGCCTGCGGGAGTTCAATGCCGAAGAACTGGCCTTCATAAAGGAATTCAAAATCGACGAATTGCGTGTCGAAGCAGGAATAAGTTTTCTGACCGAAGGCGCACGCAGCGATTATCTCTACACCGTGCTCAACGGCTGGGCCTTTCGTTACAAGATGCTGGATGACGGCCGCCGTCAGATTCTCAACTATGCATTGCCTGCGGACATGGTCGGCCTGCAAGGCACTTTGATGAATGAAATGGAGCACTCGGTGGAAGCGCTCACGCCGCTTGTGCTGTGCGTATTTCCGCGCGCGAAGTTATGGGATCTCTATAGCCGGTTGCCGTCCCTGGGTTTTGACATTACCTGGCTCGCCGCGCGCGAGGAGCAGCTTATCGACGAAAATCTTGTGAGCCTTGGACGCCGCACCGCACTGGAGCGGACCGCATATCTATTGCTGCATCTATTCATTCGTGCCGAGGAGGCGGGCCTCGTCAAGAACGGCGCGATCCAGTTTCCATTTACACAACAGCATCTCGCGGACACGCTCGGAATGTCGCTGGTTCACACCAACAAGACGCTGAGACGCCTTTACGTTTCGAATTCGGTGCGCTGGAAAGATCGCATTTTTGAAGTGGTTGATCGGAAGGCTTTGGCGGTGATCGCGGGCAGTGAGATCATTCGGCACCGCCAGCGGCCGTTCATTTGAAGTAGCGGCTGCCGCGCCGGTACGATATAGGCAGACTATGGTCGCCGCATCCCGATCGCCCGGTCTCGATCGTGTCAGAGAGGAAATCGCCCGCGCATGTCGCGACGCCGGACGTGACCCGGCTGGCGTAACGCTGATCGCGGTTTCAAAAACCTTTTCCGCGCCGGATATCGCGCCGGTGATCACGGCGGGTCAGCGTGTCTTCGGCGAAAATCGCGTACAGGAAGCGAAAGGAAAATGGCCACCCTTGGTGGAAAAATACCCCGGCATTAAGCTGCATTTGATTGGCCCTCTGCAGTCCAACAAGGCCAAGGATGCCGTCGGCCTGTTCGATGCGATCCATTCCGTCGATCGCGCAAGCCTGTGCGAGGCGCTGGCGAAGGAAATCGCCAGGCAGAACCGCCATCCACTTTTGTTTGTGGAGATCAACACCGGCGCCGAGGCACAGAAGGCGGGCGTGCTGCCGCAGGATGCCGATGCTTTTATCGCAATGTGCCGCGACAGGTACGGTCTCGGAATTTCGGGCCTCATGTGCATTCCGCCTGCGACGGAGGAAGCCGCGCCACATTTTGCGCTGACCGCGAAGATCGCAAGACGTAACGGCCTCGAGTTCCTCTCAATGGGAATGAGCGCGGATTTTCCTGCGGCAATTACCCTGGGCGCGACGCATATCAGGGTAGGTACGGCTATTTTCGGCGAGCGGCCGAAATCAGCCGCTCCCTGAGTCTTATTATTCAACGACGATTTTGGTGTGCGGACCAAGTTTCTGCAGGAGCCGGCGCAATGTGCGGAGCTCGAGTGCGACACAGCCGGCGGTTGGCGCGAAGCCTGCGCGCGCCGCGTGAATAAACACCGCGCTGCCGCGCCCGGCGACGCGTGGCCGCGTATTGTGATCGATTTCTACGATGAAGTCATAGAGATGATCTTTGCGAGCAAGCCGATCCGCAGCTGCGTGCGCAGGAATCTTGATCGGCTGGTTGTAGTGGCGATCGGCCGGATTTTCACACCATCCGTCGGTAGCATGAATACGGCGCGCCTGCAGAGAGGTAATTGGGCGAGCATGCCTGTCCGCCCGCCACCAGAGCCGCCTCGGGCGAAACGTGCCGCGGGGGGTGCCGCCATCGCCTTCGCGTTTGTTGGCCTTGATACCACTGCGTCCAAGCGCAACCGGCAGCGCGACTGGTCCGGCCGTGAGCCAGCCGCGCCGGGAGTTACCCGGCTTGCGGCGTATCGTGATTCTTGACAATGATCGCTTCCGTGCGGCGGCTTTCATCTTGCTTCGAGCCGTTTCGCCCCCAAATACGAGTTCACGCTTGCTCTTTTATCCCCGAATGTTCTATTTCGCGACTATAAGGACGGCTGCGGCGGCATTTTTTGAAGAGGTCCTGCGGGGCGATGGCCAGTAAACGGACCATTTTGATTGTCGATGATGATGCCGAGTTGCGCGAGGCGCTGGTCGAGCAGCTGGCGTTGCACGAGGAATTTGACGCAATTTCCGTCGACAGCGGCACCAAAGGGGTGCAGACGGCCAAAACCGGGCAGGTCGACCTGGTTATCATGGATGTGGGCCTGCCCGACGTCGATGGCCGTGAGGCCGTGCGTATCTTACGCAAGAGCGGCTTCAAAGCTCCGATCATCATGTTGACCGGCCACGATACGGATTCCGACACCATTCTTGGTCTTGAGTCCGGCGCCAACGACTACATTGCCAAACCATTTCGGTTTGCGGTTTTGCTGGCGCGCATCCGGGCGCAATTGCGCCAGCACGAAGCAAGCGAAGATGCGGTCTTCGCTATCGGGCCTTATACGTTCCGGCCCAGTTCAAAATTGCTGCTGAGTCCGAAGGGCAGCAAGGTGCGGCTCACGGAAAAGGAAACCGCCATTCTTCGTTATCTCTACCGCGCCGGCCAAAAACCCGTGTCGCGTGAAACATTGCTGCAGGAAGTATGGGGCTACAATTCCGGGGTCACCACACATACGCTGGAAACGCATATTTATCGCCTCCGCCAGAAGGTGGAGAAAGATGCCACAGCCCCGGCCATTCTTGTAACGGAAGCCGGCGGCTATAAGCTGATACCGTAAGCAGCTTCTGCAATTGCTGAATTTGAGGCAATAACGATGGGCCTCGAAGACGACATCGCCTTCTTCGAGCAGGTGCCGTCCTTGGCCGCGCTCGGGAAGCAGGCATTGCGTATCCTGGCGATCGGCGCCGAAACGCGCCATCTGCAAAGCGGCGCCGTGCTCTTTTATGCCGGCGAGCTCGCCGACGGTGGCTATGTCGTGCAGGAAGGCTCACTGCTGCTTGAGCCGGGCACGCTTGCGGAAGGAAAAGAGGTCACGGTCGGTCCGGGCACGCTGGTCGGAGAACTTGCGTTGCTCACGAACACAGTATGCCAGGCGACAGCAATTGCAAAAGAACCGACGGTCGTCGTCAGGATTCCGCGCAATCTTTTCCGGAAAATGCTGGAAGGCTATCCGGCGGCGGCGGACAAATTGCGTGAAAGCATGACCGGGCGGCTGCAGGCCTGGACGAGAGAACTTGCCGACGTGAAACGCGCCCTCGAGGCGCCCGACAAGCGCTGAGCAATCGCGCGTGTAATCGAGCTACAGCTCCACCGTTGCAGTGACCGGCACATGGTCTGACGGTCGGGCGGCGCCCCGGTAGTTCTTCGCAATCCTGATTTCGGATACGCGGTCCGCCAGCGCATCCGACGTCCACACATGGTCGAGCCTGCGGCCACGGTCGGATTCGCGCCAGTCCTGCGCGCGGTAGCTCCACCAGGTGTAAAGTTTCTCGGGTTCTGGCGTGAGCACGCGCATCGTGTCGATCCAGTTACCGGCTTTGCGCGCGGCTGTGAACTTTTCGCACTCGATCGGCGTATGCGAAATGACCTTGATCATCTGCTTGTGACTCCAGACATCGTGCTCAAGCGGCGCGACATTGAGATCGCCGACCAGAATGGCGCGCTGCGACGGTTCTGGACGCAGGCCGGCATGCGCTCGCATTTCATCAAGAAAAGCGAGCTTGTGCTGAAATTTCGGGTTGATTTCCGGATCCGGCTCGTCGCCGCCGGCCGGCACATAGAAGTTGTGCAGTGTAACAGGCTCTTTGAGCTTCGCGCGCTCGCCCAGCACAACGGATACGTGCCGGCAGTCGGTCTTGCCGCAGAAACTCTGCATGTCGACGCTGTCGAACGGCACGCGTGAAAGCACGGCGACTCCGTGATAGCCCTTTTGTCCGTTCAGGGCTGCGTGCTCGTAGCCAAGCCGCTGAAAGCGCTTGAGCGGAAACGCATCGTCAGGACACTTGGTCTCTTGCAGACACAGAATGTCCGGCTGCGCGCTCTTGAGGAAACGCGCAACCAGGTCGATCCGCAGGCGAACCGAGTTGATATTCCAGGTGGTGATCCGGAAGGCCATGCGAACTAATTAGTGCGCGCGCACACCTTTGTCACCGTCATGCGCTAACTTCTCCCGTATATCCATCTTCGGAGGATAACCGGGCGGCAAAAATTACTGGAATTAGTTGTGGTAGCGGGTGTAGTCGATCTTGAACATCGACGGATCAGGGCGCTTGCTGGTATCGAGATTATAGACGGCTACGGTCGTGTCGTAGCCCTGCGGGTCAGTCACGGTCCATTGCTTGAGCTGCATGTCCTTCGCGCTGAACATGATCATCAGCCGGCTCGTGCCGACGATCCCGTTTTTCTCCTCAACGACCACAGTGACGAACGTATCGTCGGCATAGACCGATATGAGATGCGTGTCTTTCGCCAGGTCAACATGGTCGGCCAGCAGAAAACGCAGCGGGGTCTGCGACAGCGGGTAGACATCCTGGGTGGCGAGGCGGCGGTCGCGGACTACGACCGAGGAGCCGTCCGCGATCAACTCGATGGGGCTTGGATCGTCATATTCGAAACGTACCCGCCCAGGCTTGGAGATATAGAATTCACCCTGTGTCCGGCCCCCATCAGGGCCGACCTGGACGAATTTGCCTGTCAGCGTCTGCACGCCCGACAAATAATTGTTCACCCGCTCCACGATCGCCCGTTGCTCGGGACTGAGCGAGCCGCTGGAACCCGCCGCCTTGCCCAGAAGCGCCGCGAACGGGTTGGTGATCGGACTAGGGCTGGGCGCATTTTGCGGCGCCTGCGCACGCGCACCCGGCGCCGGGCTCGGCGTTGCGTCTGGAATTGCGGCGGGAGGCGTCGACACGGCAACCGAGCCGGTGGACTGCTGGGCCTGCAGCGTTGGCGGCCGGGGCGCCGGCAGCGGAACGGAATCGGCCAGGGAGGGAGCTGAAAGGCAGGCCAAAAGCGCGGCAAACCCCAGTGTTTGACCGGTTCGCGCCCTGTGCTGTCCCGCCATCACCTTCTCCGCCTTGTGCCCCGCGGTCATTCGACAGTGCTATATGGGCCGGCTGTGGCGATTTCGCGGCCCTGCGGCCGCATACCGGGCTTAATCGCGAACCAAGCGATTCTCAATAGCGGTCGTCGGCCGGATTTTCGGCAATGAGGATTTCCCGCTTGCCGGCATGGTTCGGCTGGCCGACGATTCCTTCTTCTTCCATGCGTTCCATAATTGTGGCGGCGCGGTTATAGCCAATCTGCAGGCGCCGCTGGATGTAAGACGTCGACGCCTTGCGGTCGCGCCGGACGATGGCAACGGCCTGTTGATAGAGGTCGCCACCCTCGGACATCCCCATGCCGGTCGCATCGAAGACCGGGTTCCCGTCTTCGTCCTCGTCGCCGCCCTCGGTGACCTCTTCGAGATATTCGGGCGTACCCTGCGACTTGAGGTGACGCACGACTTTCTCGACTTCCTCGTCCGACACGAAAGGACCGTGTACGCGGCTGATGCGTCCGCCGCCGGCCATGTAGAGCATGTCGCCCTGGCCGAGCAGCTGTTCGGCGCCCTGCTCGCCGAGAATGGTGCGGCTGTCGATCTTCGACGTGACCTGGAACGAAATGCGGGTCGGAAAATTCGCCTTGATGGTGCCGGTGATAACGTCCACCGACGGACGTTGCGTGGCCAGAATGACGTGGATGCCGGCGGCGCGCGCCATCTGGGCAAGGCGCTGGATCGCGCCTTCGATGTCCTTGCCGGCGACCATCATCAGATCGGCCATTTCGTCGACGATCACGACCAGATAAGGCAGCGGTTCGAGCTCGAGCTCTTCCTTCTCGTAAATCGCCTCGCCGGTTTCCTTGTCGTAACCGGTGTGAACGGTGCGCGAGAGTCTTTCGCCCTTCGACTTTGCTTCGGCGACGCGCGCATTGTAGCCGTCGATATTGCGCACGCCGAGCTTGGACATTTTCTTGTAGCGGCCTTCCATTTCGCGCACCGCCCATTTCAGGGCGACCACGGCCTTTTTCGGATCGGTAACCACGGGCGTGAGCAAATGTGGAATGCCGTCATAGACGGACAGTTCCAGCATTTTCGGATCGACCATGATGAGACGGCACTGGTCGGGGCGCAGCCGGTAGACCAGCGAAAGGATCATCGTATTGATCGCCACCGATTTGCCCGAACCGGTCGTGCCGGCGATCAGCAGATGCGGCATGCGCGAAAGGTCGACTATCACGGATTCGCCGCCAATCGTCTTGCCGAGACAGAGCGGCAATTTCGCCGCGGTCTCGTTGTAATCCATGCCGGTCAGCAGTTCGCGTAGATAGACCTTTTCGCGCGTCGGGTTCGGCAATTCGATGCCGATCGCATTGCGGCCGGAGACGACAGCGACACGCGCTGATACCGCGCTCATTGAGCGCGCAATGTCGTCTGCAAGCCCGATGACCCGCGACGATTTGATGCCGGGTGCGGGCTCGAGCTCGTAGAGCGTGACCACCGGCCCCGGCCGCGCATTGATGATCTCGCCGCGGACGCCGAAATCCTGCAGCACACTTTCCAGCGCGGCGGCATTTCCGTCGATGATGTCGCGAGACAGGGTCGTGCGCTCGCTCGCGCGCTGTGCCGCCAGAAGATTCAGCGAAGGCAGCGTATAACCATTCGCGGAGCGGCGGGCGGGAGCGCGTTGTGCGGCACGCCGGCGCGTCGCGGGTGCGTCCTCTTCTTCGTCGGTCTCGTACTCCTCGTCATAGTCGGCATAGCCGGTGGACCCGTCGAAACGCGGCTCATGCCGTGGTCCGGGCGCCGCGGGCAGCGGCGTACGCGCCTGCATGCGGCCACGAATCATGCGGCCGATACGGGCTTTCCAGCTCAGCAAGGCGTGCACGATCATGCCCAGCCATGGCGAGCCCTGATCCTCGTCGGCTTCTTCATCTTCTTCGATTTCGTCTTCTTCTTCGACAGTATTGCGGGCGGCCGCCTTCCGCATCTTCGGACGTCCGCCCGCGGCCACCAGCAGGGTGACCGCGGTCGCAAAGCCGAGCACGAGGCAGAGCACAAATCGGCTCAATCCGGTCGGCGCGCCGATCAGGAACGAAGGCAGGCGCAGCACGGCGTCTCCCGCCACGCCGCCGAGACCGGTCGGCAACGGCCAGGAGCCGATATGCGGGAGTGTTGAGGCAAATCCGGCAGCGAGAAATGTCGCCAGGATCCACAGCAGGCTGCGCCACTTTTCGCCCATGGATTTGTGCGCAAGCAGGCGCCAGCCGAGCAGCGCCTCCGGAGCCAGAAGCAGGATTGCCGCCAGCCCAAGCAGCTGTATCGCCAGATCCGAAAATATCGCGCCGGGGAAGCCGAGCAGGTTGTGGATAGGCTTCTGCGTCGCGTGGCTGAGCGAAGGATCCTGTACCGACCAGGTTGCGAGCGCGAGGGCGCCGAGCACCGCGAGTGCGATGAGGGCGAGCCCGGCGAGCTCGCTCAACCGGCGCCGGATGATCTCGCGGAAATGTTCCGAAAGAAAAGCGATGACGTCGAGGCTGCGATCCGCTGCTCGCATGCGTTTACATCCCTAACCGAGTACGGCGACGAGGCGATGCAATGCCTCGGCCGTCGCCGCCTTGTCCTGCACCATTGCGACGCGGATATAGTCCGCGCCGGGATTGCTGCCGTCCGCCTGCATGCGCGCGAGATAGCGTCCCGGTACCACGCGCACGCCGGCTTCGCTCCAGAGTCTCTTCGTCACGATTTCGCTGCCGCCCTGTTTCGACACGTCCAGCCAAAGGAAGAATCCGCCGGCGGGTCGCCTGTAGCCGTAGCGGTCGCCGATGATCTGATCCGCAAGATCGAATTTCGCGGAATAGAGTTCCCGGTTTTTCTCGACATGTGCTTCGTCCTCGTAGGCAGCGACGGCGACATGCTGTGCCGGCGCCGGCACCTGCGGCGCCGCGACATTGCGCAGTTCGAGATAGGGCCCGAGGAAGCGACGGTCGCCGGCGGCAAAGCCTACCCGCAGGCCGGGCAGGTTCGATCGCTTCGAGAGTGAGTGAAACACCACGACATTCGCGAAATCGGGCGCCGCCGCCTCAAGCATTCCCGGGGGTGCATGCTTGCTGTAGATCTCGCAGTAGCATTCGTCGGCGAAGATGAGAAAGCCGAAGCGGCGCGCAATCTTCACCAGCCTGTCGAGATAGGGACGATCGGCGACAGCGCCCTGCGGGTTCGATGGCGAAGCGAGGTAGCAGGCGACCGTGCGCGCCAGCAACGCGTCATTGAGGGCGTCGAGATCGGGAAGGAACCCGCTTTCGCGCGTCGCCGGCAGATAGACCGGCTCACAGTCGGCAGCCAGCGCGCCGGCGGCATAAGCCGCGTAGAACGGATTAGGAATGAGCACGGCAGGCCTGCCGGCACGGCGCGTGACCCAGCGCTTCGCCGCGATGGCTGCAAGGAAGAGACCTTCGCGCGTCCCATTGAGCACAAGAACTTCGCTTTCGGGATCGACGGCGCGCGCGAGCCTATAGCGGCGGCCGAGCCAGGCCGCGACCGCGCGGCGAAACGGCTCGATGCCCTTGTTGGCGGGGTAACGGCCGAACTCGTTGAGATGAGCGGCGAGTACCGGTCCGACGAATGAAGGGATCGGATGTTGCGGCTCGCCGACCGAGAGATTGATGACCGGCTTGCCCGGCTCGATGCCCGCGATCAGGTCGGTCAGCCGCACAAAGGGCGACCGGGACTCGACCGCCGGAGCGGTTGGGGAAGAGGGCTCGCGCTCTGCGGTCATCATGGACATGCGTTTACAAGGCGGGCCCCGCCCGCCGCACAGGGGTTTCCATACAATAAAGAGGGCGAGGTTAAGACCCGATTAACCATCGGAAATTGCTCGGTTTCCGACGAAGAAAGCGCAATAAGTTGACAATAGAGCGGTCTATGTGTGACAAATAATGGCGCTAACCGTTACAATATTTAGATGCAGCCGGTACAATGGCACGAAAGCAAGACCCAGTTATACGGGAATTTATTCTTACCAATATCGAAGGGCACCCGGACTCGGTGGCCGGGATGGCGGCAAAGAAATTTGGCCTCTCTCGAACCGGTATCGCCCGATACATGGGGCGCTTAATCGAGGACGGTTTAATTACGGCAGAAGGAAAAACTCGATCGAGGCGCTACACCTTAAAACCGCTCGTGGACTTTCTATTGCCACTAGAACGGGGGGTAATGCCACCATGGACCGAAGACACAGTATGGCGTGAGCGCATTCTCCCACTGATCAAAAACGTATCTCAGAACATTATCGATATTTGCCAATACGGATTTACGGAAATGCTCAATAACGTGATTGATCACTCCGAAAGTCCGGATGCCGCTGTCTCTTACACGCGGACCTATACGAAGATCACGCTTTGCGTTTCTGATAATGGAATCGGAATCTTTAATAAGATTCAGCGTGATTTTCACCTAGCCGATCCGCGGACAGCGCTTTTAGAACTCTCGAAAGGAAAAATAACATCTGATCGAAGACGTCACTCGGGTGAAGGTATTTATTTTACGTCGCGCATGTTCAATAAATTCTCGATTCTTTCGGGACACCTCTATTACGCACGGTTACGTAGAGATGACGATGATTGGCTTATCGAAGCACAAGACGAAAAGGACGAAACAAAAGGCACTTTTGTAACTATGGAAATTAGTACCAATGCTGGTTGGACGATCCGAGACGTATTTGACCAATATCAGGGCGACGACATCTACTTCCGTAAGACACATGTTCCGATATCTCTTGGAAGATATCCAGGAGAACAATTGGTATCGAGATCACAAGCCAAACGCATTCTCGCGCGGTTTACCGATTTTTCCGAAGTGATGCTGGATTTTCGCGGCGTCTCCGAAATTGGTCAGCCGTTTGCAGACGAAATTTTTCGTGTGTTTAAAGCGGATCACCCGGACATAAAGCTGGTCGCGTTTGGGACAAATAAAAATATCGACAAAATGATTCAGTATGTGCAGTCAGACAATTCTACTTTGCCTTTGCCGTTTTCCGGTCCGCCGCCTTCCTAGGATTACTTGCGTTGAAATCGTCCGCTAAGAATAAACAGAGAGGCCCCGGTCCTTGCGGGACCGGGGCCTCGACGGAAGGGACAGTGCCGGGTTTCCGCCCCTGCCGTTAGATCGCCATTTCAGCCGCGCTACTGCACGACCTCCCCGTGCAGAGCGAGATCGAGACCTTCGCGCTCCACCTCGTCGGAGACGCGCAGGCCAATCACCGCGTCGATGACCTTGAGGAGGATGAGGGAGACGATCGCGTCATAGATGATCACGATGCAAACGCCCTCGATCTGGTTGATCATCTGCGCGGCATTGCCTTCGATCAGGCCGGCCGTCCCGCCGTATTCGCTGATCGCGAACACGCCGGTCAGAAGAGCGCCGACGGCTCCACCGACGCCGTGAACGCCGAAGCAGTCAAGGGCGTCATCTTGCCCGACGATCCGCTTCAGCCCGGTCACGCCCCAGTAGCAGAGCACGCCGGCAGCAACACCGATTGCCATCGAGCCGGCGGGGCCGACAAAGCCGGAAGCCGGAGTGATCGCGACGAGGCCGGCGACTGCGCCGGAGCAGATGCCGATCACGGTCGGCTTGCCGCGGCAGATCCACTCGACCAGCATCCAGGTGAAGCCCGCGACCGCGGTGGCGATCTGC
>DATEKG010000248.1:0-3142 GCA_035277565.1 Pseudolabrys sp. | reverse complement strand
ATGCTCGAAACGGTGGGTGCGGCAAGTCTTGATGAGTTGATCGCGCAAACGCTTCCGAAGGCGATCCGTCTGCACGGACAAATCGATTTGCCCGCGGCATTGTCCGAGCCGGAGGCATTCGCGCGCGCGCGCGATGTTGCGTCGCAGAATGTCAAAATGACGTCGCTGATCGGGCAGGGCTATTACGGCACCGTGTTGCCGCCGGTTATCCAGCGCAACATTCTTGAAAATCCCGCCTGGTATACGGCGTATACGCCATACCAGGCCGAGATCAGCCAGGGCCGCCTCGAAGCGCTGCTCAACTACCAGACGCTCGTTGCGGATTTGACCGGGCTGGATATCGCGAATGCCTCGCTGCTGGACGAAGCGACGGCTGCGGCGGAAGCGATGGCCATGGCGCAAAGGATCACGACTTCGGATCGGACTGTTTTCTTTGCCGACAGGGACTGCCACCCGCAGACGCTCGCGGTCCTGGCTGTACGCGCGGAGGCGCTCGGCTGGCAAATTCAGACTGGCGATCCCCTGCGTGATCTGGATCCGGTCAAAGTATTCGGCGCGATCTTTCAGTACCCCGGCACATTCGGTCACGTCCACGATCTGACGGGGCCGATTGCGAAGCTGAAAGCAGGCGGTGCGATTTCGGTCGTTGCAGCCGATCCGTTAGCCCTGACCCTGCTCAAGCCGCCCGGTGAACTCGGTGCCGATATTGCCATTGGTTCGATGCAGCGTTTCGGCGTTCCGATGGGATATGGCGGGCCGCACGCTGCCTATATTGCGACCCGCGACGCCCACAAGCGCATGTTGCCGGGCCGTCTTGTCGGGGTTTCGATCGACAGCCGCGGAAATCGCGCATTCAGGCTGGCGCTGCAGACGCGCGAACAGCATATCCGGCGAGAAAAGGCGACATCGAATATCTGCACGGCGCAGGTGCTGCTCGCGGTCATCGCGTCAATGTACGCTGTTTATCACGGGCCGGAAGGACTTGCAGCCATAGCGAGACGCGTGCACAGGGCAACCGCCATTTTGTGCCGTGGCCTGCGGGCGCTCGGCTATACGGTGCAGCCGGAAAACTTCTTCGACACCATCACGGTCCAAGCTGGTGCGCGCCGCGCAGACATATTGGAAAAAGCACGCGCAGCGGGAATTAATCTGCGCGAAATCCGTTCGGACTCGTCGATTGGCATCAGTATCGATGAAACGACCACAACTGAAGTCGTCGAGAAGGTGTGGTGCGCGTTTGGCGATACCCCCGAAGCAGCGAGACGACGCACTATCGATTTCGCCGATACACCGGGTGCCTTACCGTCGTCGCTTGGACGTGCGGGAAAGTTTCTCGAGCATCCGGTGTTTCATCAGCACCGCTCGGAAACCGAGATGTTGCGCTACATGCGTCGGCTCGCGGACAGAGACCTCGCCCTTGATCGGAGCATGATCCCGCTTGGCTCATGCACGATGAAACTCAATGCCACTGCCGAGATGATCCCGGTGACATGGCCCGGGTTTTCCGAGCCCCATCCATTCGCCCCCAAATCCCAGGTTCAGGGCTTTACGAGGATTTTCACGGAGCTTGAATCTGCATTACGGGCAATAACGGGCTATGACGCGATTTCGCTGCAGCCGAATTCAGGTGCGCAGGGGGAATATGCGGGACTGCTTGCGATCCGCGCCTATCATCGCTCGCGCGGAGACGAAGACCGCACGGTTTGCCTCATTCCCGCCTCCGCTCACGGAACGAATCCGGCGTCCGCTCATATGGCCGGCATGGAGGTCGTGGTTGTCGGCTGCAATAGCAGTGGAAACGTCGACGTTGAAGACCTGCGGCGCAAGGCAGGCGAACACGCCAAACGGTTAGCCGCAATCATGATTACCTATCCGTCGACACATGGAGTATTCGAGGAAGAAATTCGGGCGATTTGCGACATCGTCCATCACCACGGCGGCCAGGTCTATCTCGACGGCGCCAATTTGAACGCACAGGTCGGTTTGGCGCGGCCTGGCGATTATGGCGCGGATGTCGGCCATCTCAATTTGCACAAGACGTTCTGCATTCCCCATGGCGGCGGGGGCCCGGGCATGGGACCGATCGGCGTGAAAGCTCACCTCGCGCCGTTCTTGCCGGGCCATCCGGAATGGCGCGATGGGCCATCCGTCGTCGGGCCGGTGTCGGCCGCCCCTTATGGCTCGGCATCAATTCTGGTCATCCCATGGCTCTATTGCCTGATGATGGGTGCCTCAGGCCTGACCGCGGCGAGCGAGATTGCGATTCTGAATGCGAACTATATCGCGAAGCGTCTCGAGCCGTACTATCCGCTCCTGTATAAGGGTACGAATGGACGCGTAGCCCATGAGTGCATTATCGATGTCCGTCCCCTGAAGACTTCAGCGGGGGTCAGCGTCGACGACATTGCCAAGCGTCTTATCGACTACGGTTTTCACGCGCCGACCATGAGTTTCCCGGTTGCCGGCACGTTGATGATCGAGCCGACGGAGTCGGAATCAAAAGCCGAGCTGGATCGATTCTGCGACGCCATGATTGCAATTCGGAAGGAGATAGAGGCGATCGAGCACGGTCATGCGCCGAAAGAAAGCAATCTGCTCAAGAACGCTCCGCATACGGTTCTCGACCTCGCGGATGATCATTGGCAGAGGCCGTATTCGCGATCGCAAGCCTGCTTTCCGGCTGGTGTAGCACCGGGACATAAATACTGGTCGCCGGTAAACAGGATCGACAATGCGTATGGTGACCGCAATCTGATGTGCTCATGCCCGCCGATCGAGGCCTATCAGACGGCGGCGGAATAGACGAAGACGCGTAACGTCAGTTTTCACCGCGGTTTTCCGGAACGGGGAGGCCGGCGAGCGATGCGATAAAATCGGCGACCACCTCACCAAGCATATTGACGTGGCCGCGCATCAAACGCTGCGCCTCGTCGGCATTGCCACTTTCGATAGCCTTTATGATGGCCTCATGCTCGGCTTGTGATTTGGTCATGCGGCCCGGCTGGTAAGTGATGTAGCGCCGATAGGGGTTTACCCGGTTGCGCAGAGCGCGGCTTTCCTGCTGGAGAAAGCGGTTCTTGCTGCCGACGAATATAGCCTCGTGAAATTCATTGTTGCTTTCGAAAAATCCTTCGAAGTCCTG
>DATEKG010000247.1:0-5424 GCA_035277565.1 Pseudolabrys sp. | reverse complement strand
CATAGCCGAGCAGCACATCGACGCTGAGCGCAAAAATGGCGTAGATCAGGATCTGGCTACAGACGCTGATGTAGTAGTCGCCCGGAACCCACAGCGGCACCGTCAACAAAACAGCGGCAGCCACCGGGAGCCCGATGCGCGCTGCTTTCATGGCGCATGCCTGCCGAAAAGGCCCTGCGGCCGGGACCAGGAGCCCGATGCGCGTCGCCGTCATGGCGCCTGCTTGCCGAACAGCCCCTGCGGCCGCACAACCAGGACCACGACCATCGGCAGGAACAACACGAAGTAAGCGAGTTCGGGCAGCATTGCCTGGCCGAAATTGTAAAGGATGCCGATAACGAGGCTGCCGACGAGGGAACCCAGAAGGCTCCCCGTGCCGCCGAGGATCACCACCACCAGCGCCAGCGGCAGCATGTCGAAATCGAGGCCGGGATAAACCGTCAAGATGGGCGCACCAATGAGGCCGCCAAAACCGGCAAGCGCTGCGCCGAGACAGAAGACAATGGTGAACAGGCGCGAGACACGGATCCCAACGGCTCGCGCCATCTCGGGATCTTCGACGCCGGCACGGATCATGGCGCCCAGCCGCGTGCGATCGAGCAGAGCCCAGAGGATCGCGGCGACGACGACCGCGATCAGGATGATGGCGATCCGGTAGGTTGGGAAAAACAATCTGGCGA
Source organism: Pseudolabrys sp. (assembly GCA_035277565.1). GTDB lineage: Bacteria > Pseudomonadota > Alphaproteobacteria > Rhizobiales > Xanthobacteraceae > Pseudolabrys. Next base: position 4,744 of record DATEKG010000247.1, on the reverse strand, counting down.
CCCGCGTTGCGCCGGCCAGCGCCGACGGCGTCCGGACCGAAATCGGGTCGCCGCCCCATACCATCAAGCAGAAATCCGCGACGATGAACGCGATGCCGAGCGTCACTAATACCTGCGCTTGTAACGAGCCCGACAGGCGCCGCAGCAGCAGACGTTCGACCACGCCGCCGAACCCCGCCACAGTCAGAGCAGCGAGCGCGGCGCCCGCCCAGAAAGGCAAGCCATAGTTGAGCGTCGCCGTAGCGCCGACATAACCGCCCAGCATGAACAACGAGCCATGCGTCAGGTTCGGAATCCGCATCAGACCGAAAATCAGCGCAAACCCCGCCGACAGCAAAAACAACAGCCCGCCAAACGTCACGCTATTGGTCGACAGCAACAACCAGTAATTCATGACGAAGCGGTCCGAACCAAATTGATTTCGCCTCGCCACTCCACGATTGTCGGCTCAGGATTTTAGGGGCGGGTAATCGCGAGAATATGACGGCGTGGCTAGGTACTGACGCGGGTCATAAGTCCAGAACTGGCTGACGTCTTTGTACGTCTTCAGCGTCGTGTTGACGAGCTTGCCACCCTGTTTCTCGATCTTTCTGATGAAAATGTTGCCAATGCCCTGCCCATAGCGGTCAAATTTCACCGGGCCACGTGGACTGTCGGCCAGCTCAACTTTTCGCAATGCCGCGATCAGCGCTGCCTTGTTTGATGTGTCGCCATTGAGCGCCTTAAGGCCCGCCTCAGCAACCATGCCGTGCGTGTACATATCGGCCGCATAAAACCCCGGAATGTTGCCCGATAGTTTGACGATGTCCGCGATGAATTTCTCATTGATTGGCGATTTGTAATCAATCGTGTAGGGACACGAATTGACCATTCCGACCGCCTCGTCGCCGAAGCTTTTCAGCAATGCATCGTCACCCATCGCCTGTCCGCCAAGAACCGGCGCCGGCTTTCCCTCATCGGCATACTGCTTCATGAATCTCAGGGGATTCGAGCCGGCAAAGCCGGCGACCACAGCGTCAGGCTGATCGATCTGTGCGATGTAGGGTGTGTAATCCGGCGTGACGAGCGGCGGCCACAGCTTCTTTTCGATTCTTCCGCCTTCATCCTCGAACACGCGCTGGAATCCGCCCATCTGCTCGTAGCCGAAGGCGAAGTCCTCTGAGATCGTAACTACCTTCTTCAAATTCATCGTCTTCGCGGCGTAGTCCGCCAGCGGAAACATGCATTGCGACGACGTCGGCGTCTGCCGAACGAGATACGGGTTCGGATGCCGCTGGGTCTGATCGTCCGTGCCCGCGTGAGCCAAGAGGGGCACCTTTGCCTTTTCGATGTCGTCTGCGATGGCGATCAGCTCGAACGACGCCAGCACGCCGAGGATGAGGTCGACGCCGTCGCGGGAAATGAGTTCCTGTACTTTGGTCTTGGCGGTGGCTGGATTGCCGCCGGTGTCCGCTGTGTACAACTCGACCTTCCGTCCCGCGAGCATGTAATTGCGCTGCTTGAAGAAAACCTCGACCCCCTGCTCCATCTGGAGTCCGCCTTGCGCCAACGGACCCGTCTTGATGGTCATAAAGCCGATCTTAAGTGGTGCTCGTTCGGCAATGGCCGGCAGCGGCAGAATGCTAGCGCCCGCTACTGCCGCCGCGGAGGCTAGGAGCTTCCGACGATCAATTCGCGATTGCATGTACGTCCTCCCTTTATTTGCATGACGGGCGCTTTTGTGTCCGCCTTTATGGTTTCGCCTTTCAGGTCAACCTTCCGAACGAAAGTGCAAGAAAATCTCAACGCGACTGGGCCAGGCTTAAGCACCACCCAGATCGCACGGTTTCTTGTTCAACTTTCGTCAGATCATCGCGACTCCTTCAAGGCAGGATCTCTTTCTGCAAACTGGTCTCAGATCGCAGGGACGCTTTCGATCATTGGCTTCATCACCGCATAGAGCGCGGCCTTTGCTTCAAAACCGATTCCGGGAATGTCGGGCAGAGCCACGCGGCTGTCGCGCACGGCGCAATCGTCAGCGAAGCCGCCGAACGGCGCAAAGACGTGCGGATAGGATTCGTTCCCGCCGAGCTGAAGGCCGACGGCAATGTTCAATGCAAACTGGTGGCCGCCGTGTGGAACGCAACGGCGCGACGACCAACCGTTCATGCGCAGCATGTCGAGCGTGCGCATGTATTCGACGAGCCCGTAGGACAACGCGGGGTCGAATTGCAAAACGTCTCGGTCCGACCTCAGACCACCGTGGCGGATAAGATTTCGGCAGTCTTGCATCGAAAACAAGTTTTCACCGGTCGCCAGCGGACCCGAGTAGCGGGTCGCCAACGCGGCGTGCAGGAGATAATCGAGAGGATCGAGCGGCTCCTCATACCAACGCAGATCGAGAGGGGCGATTGCGTCGGCGTATTCGAGCGCCGTATCGAGATCGAAGCGTCCGTTCACGTCCACGCATAACGACTTGCCCGTGTTGACAAGCTTGAGGACGGCCTCAATGCGCTGCATGTCTTCGGCGAGATCGGCGCCGCCAATCTTGATTTTCACCGTGGAATAGCCGCGGTCGAGGTATCCTTTTATCTCGTCTCGGAGCTGGTCGAGATCTTTGCCAGGGTAGTAGTAGCCGCCTGCCGCATAGACCCACGCCGTTGGATCCGACCGACCAGTGTTGTAGCGATCAGCCAACAGCTTCCAAAGCGGCAGCCCCTCGGCCTTGGCGACCGCGTCCCAGATCGCCATGTCGAGCACGCCCACTGCCACGGAGCGCTCGCCATGGCCACCCGGCTTTTCATTCTGCATCATGATTGTCCAGGCTTTACCGGGATCGATCAGCCCACGCTCGTCTTGTAGGTCCGCGGGCGCGGCACGCAGAAGCCGGGGGATGAACCGCTCGCGGAGAAGCCCTTGCGGCGCGTAGCGTCCGTTGGAATTGAACCCGAAGCCAACCACAGGCCGACCGTCACGTCGGGCGTCAGTCGCGACCGCAACGACGCTTGCGGTCATGGTGCTGAAGTCTATGTAGGCATTCCGGATTTTCGAGCTGATCGGGACAACGATGTCATGGATTGCGGTGATGCGCATGGCCTACTCGGAAAGGGCCCGCGGAGCGGTCACGCCTAACTTTGCGGCCCAGGGCTGCAGGTCGGGCATGATGGAGGGATACAGCTCAACACCGTCGTGGAGTTGGGATCGGCAGAGGGCCAGCGCCCCGTCCCCGGGCATGCGCACGGATTTCACGCCTTCTCGCGGTTTGCTTGCGCGACAGGCCTGCGCCAGGCCGGTTGAGTCATGTTTGAATTCAGCGGCTCCTGCGAAGGCGTTTGGATCAACAAGCTGAAAATAAACCAGGTTGCCGGCATCCTTGGGCTTCCCCGTGTGCCCGACGCCTGAAAGACCGCCGGTCAGGGCCTCGACGATCAAGCCAAGCGCGAACCCTTTGTGGCCGAGCTCGACGCCTCCGAGCGGCAGCAGCGCGCCAGGCGGGGGACCAAACAAGGCGGCAGGATTGTCCGTCAAATTTCCATTCGAATCCTGAAGCCATTTCTGGGGAAGCCGCTTGCCTTCTTTCGTCCAGCGCCGGACCCATCCGTTGGCCACCGCCGACGTGCTGATGTCGATGAGGATGGGGTCCTCGTCTGTGGGAAATCCAAATGCGATCGGATTCGGCGCCAGCATCGGCTCGATCCCTCCCGCTGGAACAACCGTCCGCATCGCCGGGTTGGTTGCAGCGAGAAGGATCATGAGCCCACGCTCTGTCGCTTGCCGGAGGTACGAACTCAGGGCTGCGATATGCCCGCTTCTGCGGATGACGACAGAAACGATTGGGGAAGTTTTGATGCGCTCGCGCGCCTCGGCGATCGCGCGGGTCAGCAACCAGGTGCCTGGAAGCCGGTTTCCATCCCATAGGACCGCGGACTGCTTGTCCGAAATCACGGTCGGGTCGCCGGTCTTCGCTAGTGCCCCGCTTTCAAGCTCCTTAAGAAATCCCGGAAGCAGATTCAAGCCATGAGTTGTATGGCCCATCAAATCCGCTTCGAGCAGAACTCCGGCCTGAACCTCGGCTCTATCCCGCGGAAGTCCGGCCTTATGCCCAAGCTCAGTCGCGAACTCAACGAGTTGCGAATATTCGTATCGCACCGCCAAACATTCCTCCCCTAACCCGTCCAGTTCTTTGCCCGCATGGGCGTGCCGGACGTTCATCTCTCATCGGGGCGTTTCATGCATCCGCCGACCGCCCGTCACGCTTCGTGCATCGCGTCATTCGGCTGCGACGCGATTCTCGACGGCTTCCCGGCCAACCACGCGGTCGAGAACCCAATTGTCGAACATATGAACGAGCTTCTCGTACCCCGAATACCGTCCAGGCTTGGCCAATGGGTTGTTGATGCCGGCGAATTGCCGCTCGGCGATCGCGCTGTCCTCGTTGATCACCATGTAGAAGCGTTTGAAGTAGTTCTTCAGGATCGCCTCTGCATCGGGACGAGCCAGCGACGCCTTGGGGAAGCAGAAGGCGGTGATATTCCGCACCATATGCGGGCCTTCCGGCACCATGTGTTTGAACCACATGCAGTCGAGGTCGCCACCAATCACGGTGCAGGGGTTGACGACCATGTACTGTGCGCCTTCAGCCGCCGTGCCGCGAAGCGTCGGAATTTTGTCGAAGCCCTGATCACCACGCAGAACCGCACGTGACTTGTCCGTGATCGTGCGGAAAATCCCGAAATTGCCAGGCGCTCCGTCGATCATGTCGACC
>DATEKG010000246.1:0-8996 GCA_035277565.1 Pseudolabrys sp. | reverse complement strand
CCAGCACACGTGTGCCGTCTGCGCCTATCAACGCGAATGCCAACACTGGCTCGACAATGGTCGGACCGAGGGTTACGAGGAATTCTGTCCGAATGCCGATTACTGGCACGCGCTTAAAACACGCATCCGGTCAGTGGCGCGTCGTTGAGCGGGCTATCTCAAGAAGCCATCTCCGGCAATAAGCGAACCATTCGGCCTAGCCGGCCCGTATCCACCCGCCCGACGCGACGCGTTACGCAGTGCGACTGCTAACCGTCAACAGGAAAGCCGCTTACGGGGAAAAATCGAGAGGTCAGACCGTGTGAATGGCTGCGCGCGCTTTGCGCGTCATCGTGGCGGTCATCTTTCTGACGCCGTGCGCCGCTTCGGCGTGTTTGGCAGCCTTCGACATGACCGATTGCGTTGTCCGACCTCGCGCGACATAGCCGCACCTTTTATTCAAATCTTTACAGCGAAGCTCTTTCATCTAACCCTCCTGGTTTTGCACACGGAATTCATCCCAACGGGGACGGAGGCTTGGGCTGCATCAACTATTCGGCCGCCTTCGGCGCATGGCACATGCCGTTACTGCAATTGCCGGCGACTTCGAAGAGCAACCGCGAGAATTTCTGTGCCGCTTCGGCGTAATCCATACTGGCTTTCGCGATAAAGCGGGTTTCGCAGTCGGCGACGTCCCTGACGTCGCGGCAGGTCGCGAGCTTTTCCCACATCACCGAATCCTCGAGCAATCGCGACTGCATGAACTGCGCCATCTCGTGCGACAAGTTCGACATACCGCGCGCCCAGCTTTCGAAGACCCGAAGGTTCATCGTGTGCATCGGTTCGAATCCCGTAGCCCACGCATTGTTCCACGCAGGCGCCATGGACTCCGTGGGTTTGGCTCCATCCGGCATGTCACCCTCCTCCATCGAAATTTCGAAATCATCGCCCACTTGAGCGGAAGCGCTTTGATCTAGATCAAAGCATCGCCGGTTGACGCCGTCGTGCGCTTCTGCACGGATTTCATGCGTTGAGCCAGCGCCGGTCCTCAGCCGACGCTCTCAGGCATCTACTTCGCCGGATCGATACCGGAAGCCAGAGCCATCCGCACGAGCTCTGACAGGCTGCGTGCTGCCATCTTCTCCATCACGCGGGCGCGGTGGATTTCGACGGTGCGCGGGCTGATACCAAGATTGTAGGCCGTAACCTTGTTCGGATTGCCGGCGACCATCTGTAGCATCACGTCATGTTCACGCGGCGTCAGCACGGCGATACGCTTCATGATGGCGGGATCGCCGACGGTTTTGGCGGCCGGCGCCAGTGCATTACGGATACTCCCAAGAATAACCTCGTCGGAAAATGGTTTCTCAATGAAGTCGCGCGCTCCCGCCTTCATCGCGCGTACCGCCACTGGCACATCGGCCTGCCCCGTCATCACGATCACCGGCAGCTTGAGGCCGCGCCGCGCCAATTCGTCCTGGAGTTGGAGACCGGTCATCTCCGGCATATGGATGTCAAGCAGCAAGCAAGCCTGTGGCGGAAATGGCGGCCGCGCCAAAAATTCGCTGCATGAAGCGAAAGTCTCGGCCTTGTAGCCGGCGCTTTCGACCAACATGCTGAGTGAATCGCGAACGGCCTCGTCGTCGTCTAGAATGAAGATCGTCGGGTCATCAGCCACGGTTGCTCTCATGTCTCGGACGGTACGGTGAAGGCGAAAATCGTGCCACCGCCGGCGCGCGGCGATGCCCAGATTCGACCGCCATGCGCTTCGATGATCGACCGACAGATCGACAGCCCGACGCCCATGCCGCGTGCCTTGGTGGTGACAAACGGCTGGAACAGATTCTGCGCGACCTCGGCCGACAACCCCGGCCCGGTGTCAGCAACCGTCACGGTCACCATTCCATCGGCAGCCGCGGCTTCAACGGTCAAGACGCGCTCCTGGCTTGCGTCCATCGCCTCGATGGCGTTGCGGATCAGATTGAGGAGAACCTGCTGGATCTGCACCTTGTCGACCATGACCAGCGGCAGGTTCGGCTGCAGCATGAGCCGCGTCGTCACGCCGGCGCTTTTCGCGCCGACGAGCGCCAAGGCCTCCGCTTCCTCGATCAACGCATTGACGTTCTCTTGGCGCCGATCAGTTTCGCCGCGGGCGACGAATTCGCGCAAGCGGCGGATCACTTGGCCGGCGCGGTCGGCTTGCGCCGCCGCCTTTTCCATCGCCTCGCCGATGCGCGCCGGCGCCTCCGGCACGGACTGGAGCAACCGCCGCGCGGCCAAGAGATAGTTGACGATTGCGGCTAGCGGCTGATTGAGCTCGTGCGCCAAAGCGGCGCCCATTTGCCCGAGTTCGCCCAATCGGGCCACATGCATGAGCTCCGCTTGAAGTTGGTCGATACGGCGCTCCGATCGTTCACGCTCGGTAAGGTCCCTGACGAAGCCGGTAAAGCGCCGTGTATCACCGGCGATCGCCTCGCCGACCGACAATTCCATCGGAAACATCGTGCCGTCCTTGCGTTGGCCGGTTACGACGCGGCCGATGCCGATGATGTGTCGTTCGCCGGTGGTGCGATAGCGCTCAAGATGGCCGTCGTGCTGTTCGCGATAGGGCGACGGCATGAGGATCTTGACGTTCCGGCCGATGGCCTCGGCGGCGGAATATCCGAACATCGCTTCGGCGGATGGGCTGAACGATTCGATGATCCCGCGCTCGTCGATGACGATCATGGCGTCGGGTATCGCATCGAGAATGCTTTTGAGGCGCGCGGCGCTTTCGCGCAGTTCGTGGGCCGCCCTCTGCTGGGGCCGCAAATCCTCGACGATCGCAATGCGATAGGGGTGACGCCCGCGCATCAAGGAGGATGTCACGCGCGCAGGAATCACTGTTCCAGTCTTGTGTACGTAACGCTTTTGGACCGAATAGCTCGAAATCTCGCCGGTTATCAGCCGCGCGATTTGCCGACGATCCTCGGCCACGTCATCCGGATGGGTGATGTCCTCGATGCGTCGCGCCACCAATTCGTCGCGCTCGTAGCCGACGAGCGCACAAAAATGGCGATTGGCCTCGACCAATCGGCCGTCGGGCTCGCTCCAGTTGATGCCGATCGCCGCCGCCTCGAATAGCAAGCGATAAGGGTCATCAGATGGCACGCGCTTGGCGACTGACTCTTTCGAATTTTGCGTCATCACCTTCATGTTTCATGGCGGTCGGCGGACGCCGATCTACCTAGATCAGTATCTAGGATAACAATAACTCCCAAGAATTCCCTGCGAAAGCTGGCTTGTTGAATGCGCTCTGGGCGAATGCAAGCCTTCTAGAAGCCCGTCCGGACGAACTAATATCGGGATTGAGCAGGTGCATCCGCGACGGACCTGACCAGAAAATCGGCCGACTCACCTGGTCGCTGTCATGCGACGCGTTCAGCCCCCATGGCGTTTGAAAAATTGAACTGCGCGTTCGTGTTTCATGGCGGCCGCGCGTGTCGGAAAGGTACCGAGGTTGCGTCGTTTGCCGGTGCGTGGATCGCGCTTGCGGGAATAGAGGCGGTATTTCCCGGATGGCAGCTTGCGGATCATGGCATGGAGTTCTTCGTTCGCTTATGGGAATGGGTCAGCGCACCGCGCCCCTCTTCGAGATAATCCACTTGGCCGCGCCGGTGCTCAGCGGCAATTGAGCGCAAGTTCAGTGTGGCAGCGTTCGATAAAATGACGCAACACGAGCTTGAGCTTCGCCGAGTGGTAAAAATCGCCGCGCGACTGCGCCGCCAGGATGTCGTTTCGGATGATATCCTTGATCGCGCGTTGGCCGCTGGCGGTATGAACCAGGTAGTTGTCGAGTTCCGCCGCGATTAACTCCGGCAGGTGCTCATGTTCGGCGATCGCGTCGATTTCCGCGCGACTGAGGTCGGACAGGCCGAGACAATCCTCCAAGGTCAACATTGCCCGAATCCTTCACTACCTTTCATATGATGCGAAAGTCGACGGGCCACGCTTTGATCTAGGTCAAAACGATATCGGCGTGAATTGAATCAAGGCCGTTACCGGCCGTGTCGGCGATGGAAACCAGCCAATCGGCCTGGGCTAGCGCCGCGACATCGTCGTCATGACGCCGATCGTCGGCTGACGCCAAGTCAATAAAAGCATTTCTCCTTGCTGAACTGATCCGCGTAAGGCGAATCGCTGACCGCTGCCGGCGGGGTCGGGCGTCGCGCACCTTAGCGTTTGAACAGCCGGTTGAATTTCGCCGTCCACCGCGCCGGCCAGAACGCGACCACGAATACGATCAGCACGACAAGCAGAACGGCCGTCGCCAGTTGCAGTGTCGGGAAATACGGCGCGTCCTTCGCCACCAGCCAGCTTGCGACAATGCCGGCGACGATCAGAACGATGCGCGCGATCCAGCTCACCACTTCGCCCTCCCGCCTGCATGCTGGCGATCGAATTCTCCGGCCGCTTCCGTCGTTGGCCCATGATCTGCGTCAATGCCACCTGGTCGGGCGCCGGAACCGCCGCTTCGCGCAACCACGCTGGCGCGGCGCTGCCACGCCTCAACCTTGTCAGGATCGGAGCAGCGCCAACGATGGCTTAACCGGCTTTCTTAGCGAAGAGTGCGCACCAGCCATTGGGGCTGATGCTGCCCTCAACAAGTTGGCAGGTGCCAGGCGCGTTCGGCTGGGTGCCGGCGATGAAATACTGGCATATATCGCATTTCTGGTCGTTCTTCGGCGTATCCTGATATTGCGCATCCTTTTGCGGGACCTTGGGAGCGGCTTGCGCCATGGCGCCGCGCGCAAACCCAAACGTCCCAAACACCACCAAGGCGCGCCTGATGCATTCCCGACGTGAAATCACTTCTGTCCTCCTGCTCTGATACCGGTTGACCTCTGTCTCCGCGACGCCGGCCGTCTCGATCCGAGCGTGGCTGCTACAGCGACCCTACATAGGCTGCGAGTTGCAACGCTTCCTGTTGCGTCAAGTTCCTCGCATTTTGATGCATGATGTCGTTGGCGCGCGATCCGGACGCGAAGTTTTCCAGTTGGTCCGCGATGTAGCCGGGATGCTGGCCAGCAAGTCGCGGAATGATCGCGTTGCCTTGGCCGTTGGCGCCATGGCACGTCTGGCATGCCGGCACTTTGCGGTCCGGAATGCCGCTCTTGTAGATTTTCTGGCCCTCGGCGACGAGCGTCGGATCGCCCGGCGTCCCCGGCGCCGCTTCCTGAGACGAAAAAAATTGTGCAACGCCTGCGATGGTCGCGTCGCTCAATGTCGCCGCCATGCCCCACATGTAGGTGTGCGCATGCGGATCGGCGCGTGTGTGATCACGAAACGCCTTGAGCTGGGCGACGATGTAATCCTTCTGCTGGCCGGCCAGGTTCGGGAAGGTGGGCGATGTGCTCCTTCCATGGAAGCCGTGACACGACGTGCACACATGGACGGTGCCTTCGATGACCGACTGTTCCTGGGCGGCGGTTGGCGGTGCGCCCGGCTTGCCGGCGTTACACGCGACGAGCGCCAGCGCGAGCGGCAGCGCCAGAGCGTGGCGGAATCCGGCTCGCATAGCGTGTCCTTGATTCGATGCTTGCGCCATCGCGTGCTCTCCCCGCTCAGAACGCCAGCCAAATGAATGCGTAGAGGGTGTTGTTGTCGCTCGCATTGCGGCCGCTACCATTGTAGTTGCTCGCCGCGCCATTGAACTTCGTGTACCAAACATATTGCAGACCGAGTTTCATGTTAAGCCACGGCCAGAAGCTGGGACCGCCGTGGTTAAACGGCATGTAGTCGGCCTCGATCGTCCAGCTGTCGGTGTTCGGGCTGTTGGCGATCGGCGAGGCAGAGCCATAGAGGCCCGGGTCGCCTGATCCCATGAGGCGGTTATAGGCCAGCGTCCCGTAATAGGTCTGCTGGTAGGAATACGTCGCCTTCGCGTTGAAACTGTGCAGCTGATCGTTCAGGTTGGTCGCGAGCCCCTGGGCTAGACTCGAATTGAGATTCTGGTGCTCGCTGATCCAGGAGGCCTGGGCGGAAGCGCTGTGGTCGTCGGTGAGATACTGGTATTGGACATCGAATCCCAGATCGGTCTTGTCGTCCGTGCCGAAACCGGTGACCCGGCTCGGATTGACCTTGGCCGCCATGCCGAAGGTTCCGACTTCGATCGAATTCGGGCCCCATTGCGGTTGCAGCGCCAGGCGCCAGTAAGGCGCAATGCCCTTAAATGAATCGCTGCCGATGCCTTCGCCGAGCGCCTGATCCGCGCCCTTGGTCAGTGTGCCGTAGACGCCGACCTCGCCATAAACCAGGCGGTTCCAGAATGTATAGGCGTTGATGCCGAGGACCTGCTGGGCGAAGCTGCCCTCGATCATCGTTGACGTCGCGGGCGTCGGCACGAGGGACGACGCCTGGAAGGGATAGCGCCAAGCAGGCATCGTGTTCCAGACGTCGGTGACCGACGGGTTGTTGTTGACGCTCACGCCGAAGACTGTCTCGTGATCGTCGATCGTGGTCGCGTGCGCCCAGCGGATGTCGGTGTTGTCCCAATGGAAGCTGCGGCTGGGATCGTTATAAGTCGCTTGCGCGAACGCGCCGAGGCCGTAATCGCCGAGGATGCGGCCGCCGTAGAACACGCTGACGGTGTTCAGCGAAAAATTATTGTTGGGCCCGTAATGCGCCGCCGCGCCGCCCGACTGGCCGGCCTGCGTGTGGGTGTAATCTTCGACGATCATCGCGGCGAGCGGCGGCAGGTCCGACTGGCCGCCGCCGAAGACGTAGCCGTTCAGCTTGAAGAGCCGTCCATAGGGTGTCAGCTCGGGAAAGCCGTTATGGCAGGCGGCGCATTGTTGTCCGGTTTGGCGCGCATAACTCGGCAGCGCATTGGCGCCGGGCGCCACGAGGACCAGGGCAAGCAAGCCGAGCGCCGCCGGTGCCACCGTGCTTCGGAGAAATTTTAGTTTGACGATCATTCAACCCCATATCCCCGAGTCGAATTGATCCCGCCTAACACGACGCGCTGGATCATATCTATCGGATAAAAGGCCCGATTGGTGACCCCTTAGGCATTGATCTGGATCAAAACGTTTGGCGCATTTTATGGCGGCGATTTTCGGATATCAGGAAACGCAGCGGAGACGCGGCTTGCCGGGTTGCGGATGCGAGACGTGCGCCATCGAAGCAAACCGTTCGGCTGACAATGGCAGCATCGAAAGATCGCCACTGCGCCAGGCCTGCAAGCTGACGATCGTGCCCGAATTCTGGCGCCGGCGCGCTTCGAGCAGGTTCACGATCGAGCGCCGACTGTTCTCGAGAATATCAATCTCGTCGAGATCGATGGCCTGACCGACGCTGTTCGCGCGTAACGCGTGAAGCAGTTGATCAATTTCGCATAGCGACCGCCGCAGATCGTCGGATTTCGCGAACATGGACCGCCCTCCTAACCGCTTTGCAAAAATTCGAGCGACGGTCCGGTTATATGAAAATCGGCGCCAGGCCGAAAATTCGGATTAGTCCCTAAGTGGTTCTACGTATTGGTTGTCGCGCGAGTCGTGCCTTCACCGCAGCGGTTCGTGGCGGCGGTCGGTTATCAACCACGCGCCGACAACCGCGGTGCCCGAGGCCACCGTCGGATGACGAGCGGGCACAAAATTTGATGCGATTGCGACGATCAATGCCGTCGCCTGCGGCGGGAAAACGCCTAGAATTTGTAGAACTTGGCGCCGGGCAAGCGCTGGTGGAGCAGAGGGGGATCGAACCCCTGACCTCGACATTGCGAACGTCGCGCTCTCCCAACTGAGCTACTGCCCCGCCCGCGTGGCGCGGAATATGGGTCGCGGCCGCGCGGACTGTCAAGGCGGCCTCTTAGAAAGGCGGCTTTGGGCTTGACGCTGCGCTTGAATCGCCGGAAGGAAATTTAGTGGCTATGTGAGCTACATTAGAAAATAGAGCCGCGTCGCCACAATCAACGCGGCAGGACATGGAAACCGGGGGAATGACGATGGAAGCAATCCTACAGTTACTGCCATTAACAATCATCGGAATCGGATGGGCAATTGGAATGTATTTCCTTGCGCCCAGAATTGGCGCTAATAGATGGCTTTGGGTGATTCTCAGCTTCATTCCGTTCGTCAACTTTTTCTTCTTCATCTACGCCTCATTCAAAATTGTCTTCGCCGTGTTAGACAAGTTAGAGGCCATTCAAGCATCCGTAACCCGTAATTCCTTGAACACATAGCAATAACAGGAGCGAAAAGCTCTGCGTTTGTACCACTGTGTAGCCGCGAATCCCGACCTCAAACAAATGGGTGCGGCAAAGTCTCTGTGGGGGTAGCTGTTAATTCAAATTGACTGACCACCCGCGACATCCGCTCTCCTTGCACCGGTCGGTGCCGGTGGCTAGGGTTCGCGAACGTCGCAGCGTGGGGAGGAATCCGGCGATGGGCGATTTCGTAGTGCCCGTTATCGTTATCATCATTGATCTGATCGATATTTACTGGTGGGTCGTCATCGTCGCCGCCGTGTTCTCGTGGCTCATGGGATTCGGCATCATCGATACGCGCAACCACGCGGTGCGCACGGTCGCGGGCTTCCTCTACCGCGTGACTGAGCCCGCTTTGCGGCCGATTCAACGCATCCTGCCCAGCTTCGGCGGCATCGACATTTCGCCAGTGATTCTGCTGGTGATCCTCAAGTTAGTCGAAATGGAACTTGGGAAGGTTGCCATCCATCTGAGTTACGGCTAAGCCCAGCGTAGCGCTTCCGTCCGAGCGCGGCTGCGCCGGATGCCGCAAGCTTCTTCACTTCGAGGGTGATCCCGCTGCGCTTGCGGCGCGGCTTGAACAAGGATTGAAGTCATGTCCGAAGCTCGATTGATCGATGGCAAGGCCGTCGCGGCCCGATTGCGCGCGACGGTTGCGACAGCCGCCGCGGCGCTCAAGGCAGCGCACGGCGTCGTGCCCGGCCTTGCCGCGGTTCTGGTCGGCGACGATCCGGCAAGCCAGGTCTACGTCAAGAGCAAGACCAAGGCGACC
>DATEKG010000245.1:0-5083 GCA_035277565.1 Pseudolabrys sp. | reverse complement strand
GTATTTCCTGCCGAAGGACGTTGGCATCAAGATTGCCGCCTTTGCCGATGCCGGGAACTTGTGGAGCTATCAAGGACCGACGAGCTGGAACGTGACCGGTGAAGTCTTGCAAGTCGGACTCGATAGTCCATCGATGATCCGTTCATCGGTTGGTGTCGGGCTTCTGTGGGACTCTCCGCTTGGCCCGCTGCGGTTTGATCTCGCCTATCCGATTACGAAATATTGCGCGACCCCGGTCGGCGGCGGCGGGCAAATCTGCGACCATACGCAAGTCTTCCGGTTCAGCGGCGGCACCAAGTTCTGACCTTGGTTGTATTTCGCGGCACCCAGTATCGGACGCCAGCAGGATGAGCGAGCCGATTTTCCTTCGCCGGTCGCCCGGGCTCTCGCTGGATGAGATCGCCGGTTTGACTGAAGCGACCCTCGTGACGACGGGACCGCGACGGCGGATAACCAATATTGCACCGCTCGACCGCGCCGGGCCGGCAGATCTTGCATTCTTCGAAAGCCGAAGTTTTGCATCGGCGGCCGCGGCAACACACGCCGGCGCTTGTCTGTGCACTCCGGCACTCGCAAAGGATCTGCCCGCCGGGGTTGCTGTCCTGACGGTGCGCGAGCCGTACCGGGCCTTTGTTATTGCAGCGCGCGCAATGTTCCCGCAGGCGTTGCGGCCGTCATCCTTGCGGGCACCCGGAGAGTTGGCCGGCGCCTATATCGACCCAAATGCGCGCATGGAGGATGGCGTCACCGTCGAGCCTGGTGCTGTCGTTGCCGCCGGTGCCGAGCTCGGGAGCGGCACTGTAATCGGCGCCAATGCGGTGATCGGCGTCGACGTGCGGATTGGCCGTGAGTGCTCGATCGGCGCAGGTGCGGCGATCAGCAATACGCTGATCGGCGACCGGGTGATCATTCATCCCGGCTGCAAGATTGGTCAGGATGGATTTGGCTTTGTGATGGGCGGCAAAGGCCACCTGAAGGTGCCGCAAGTCGGCCGCGTCATTATCCAGGATGACGTTGAAATCGGCGCGGGAACGACGATCGATCGCGGCGCTATCAGGGATACCGTCATCGGCGAGGGTACCAAGATCGACAACCTTGTTCAGGTAGGCCACAATGTCAGCATTGGCCGTCATTGTGTTGTCGTTGCGCAGACCGGAATTTCTGGCAGTTCTACCCTCGAGGACTTTGTCGTGCTGGGCGCGCGTGTTGGCTTGAACAATAATGTGACGATCGGCGAGGGCGCGCAGATCGCCGCCGTAAGCGGCGTCCACGGTGACGTGCCTCCGGGCGCGCGTTGGGGCGGCACGCCGGCCAAGCCCATAAAGCAATGGTTCCGGGAGATGATGGCCCTTCAACGGCTCGCCCGTCAAAAGGGCGGATCGGATACGGCGGAAACCGAGTGAGTCTTTTGTCATGAACAAGGTCGTGACAAATCTCGAAGCCGCTGACATCGCTGCCGTGCTCAAGATGTTGCCGCACCGCTATCCGTTCTTGATGGTCGATCGTGTCATCGATATCCGCGGCGATGAGCACGGAATCGGCATCAAGAATGTTACGATTAACGAGCCGCATTTTCAGGGGCACTTTCCCGGCAATCCGGTTTTTCCCGGCGTTCTGATGATCGAGGGAATGGCGCAGACGGCGGGCGTGCTCTGCATCGCGGCGACCGGTTCGAAAGCGCGCTCAGTATTTTTTCTCACGATCGACAAGGCCAAATTCCGAAAGCCAGTACTGCCCGGCGATACGATCGAATACCATATGAACCGGATCGCACGGCGCAAGTCGATGTGGTGGTACCAGGGCGAAGCCAAGGTGGCGGGCCAGGTCGTCGCGGAGGCGCAGGTCGGCGCCATGTTGTCCACCGAATGAGCGCGCATTTGGTCGATGCCTCGGCTCGTATCGAGGCAGGGGCGGTCATTGGCAAGGAAGTCCTGATCGGGCCCTACTGCACAATCGGGGCCAATGTGCAGATTGGCGACGGCTGCCGGCTCCTTGCGCATGTCAACCTGACGGGCCATACGACGATCGGCGCGCGCACGGTCATACGTCCGTTTGCGTCGTTGGGATCGCCTCCGCAATCTTACAGCTATCGCGGCGGGGCCACGCGGCTCGCCGTCGGAGCGGACTGCGACATCCGCGAAGGCGTGACCATGAGCACCGGCACAGAGGATGGCGGCGGTGTAACGGAGGTCGGCGACCACTGTTTTTTCATGGTGGGATCGCATGTAGGGCATGATTGCAAGGTCGGCAGTCACGTCGTGTTCGCAAACAATACGGTATTGGGAGGTCACGTCGCGGTCGGCGATCATGTCGTGTTCGGCGGCGGCGTGGCAGTGCGGCAATTCGTGCGCATCGGTGAAGGGGCAATGATTGTCGGCTTGAGCGGTGTGCGCGCCGATGTCATCCCGTTTGGAATGGCGCATGGTCCGTTGGCGAATCTCATCGGGCTTAACGTCATAGGGATGCGGCGGCGCGGCCTGTCTAAATTCGACATCCATCGCATTCGCGACGCGTATCAGACTTTATTCTTCGGTGATGGAGAATTTCGGGCGCGCCTCGATCGTGTCGCGGCGGAGTATTCGAAGGATGCGCTCGTTGGCCGGGTCGTTGAATTTATTCGTACCGGAAAGCGGCCGCTCACCATGGCGGTCAAACGCAATGAGGAGGATGAGGAGGCATGAGTTCGGCTGCCGCCGTTGATACCGACGGCCCGCTCGCAATCATATGCGGTGGCGGCACATTGCCTCTAACGATCGCCGACTCTGTTTCGAGGCGGGGCCGGCCGGTTGTCATGTTCGCGCTTCGCGGCCACGCCGATGCGACGCTGGTTGCGCGCTACCCGCATCACTGGCTTCGTGTTGGGCAATTCGGAGCCTTCGCACGCCTGGCGAAGCTGGCGGGCTGCCGTGACGTCGTCCTGATAGGGTCGCTCGTGCGTCCAGGTCTATGGGCGCTGCGTCCAGACTTTGGTGCCCTGTTGGCGTTGCCGCACATCATGCGTGCCTACCGGGGCGGCGACAACCATCTGTTGTCCGGCGTTGCAAGGATTTTTGAAGGCCATGGCTTTCGGATGCTCGGTGCGCATGAGGTCGCACCGGAGATCCTTGTACCGGAGGGCGCGCTCGGTCGTTTCGATGCCTCAGCCGACCAGCGGGGCGACATTGCCTTCGGCCTTTCTTATCTACGCGCAAGCGGTGCGTTTGATATCGGGCAGGCTGTTGTCGTGGCCCGCAATCGTATTTTGGCCGTGGAAGCGGCCGAAGGCACGGACCAGATGCTCAGGCGCATCAAGGAATTGCGGGCAACCGGCCGCCTTGCCACTGCGGCCGGCGAGGGCGTGCTGGTGAAGGCAGCCAAACCCGGACAGGACAAGCGTTTCGATCTTCCCTCGATTGGACCGAATACCGTTGCCGGCGTCGCGAACGCCGGGATGGCAGGTATCGGGGTCGTCAGCGGCACAACCGTTATCGCTGACCCGGAGCGTACCGTGCACGATGCAGACAGCGCGAGGATATTTATCGTCGGCATTTCTCCGGATACGGCGCAATGACCCCGCATATCTTTCTGGTCGCAGGTGAAGAGTCGGGCGACCGGCTCGGGGGTGCATTGATCGCGGCAATCCGACGGAAAACCAATGGCCGCGCCCAATTTTCCTGTGTCGGGGGCGCGGCAATGGCTGCTGAGGGGGTGCCGAGCCTGTTTCCGCCGGGTGATCTGGCGTTAATGGGCTTCGCCGCTATTCCGGCCGCCCTGCCCAGGATCCTCCGCCGCATACGTGAAACAGCAGATGCAATCGTCGCGGCACGGCCGGACGCTCTCGTGATCATCGACAGTCCGGAATTTACGCACCGTGTCGCGCGTCGCGTTCGTCAGCGAGCACCCGAAATTCCTGTCGTCGACTATGTGTGCCCCTCGGTTTGGGCCTGGCGGCCCGGCCGCGCGCGCGCGATGCGTGGCTATGTTGATCAGGTGCTTGCCCTGCTTCCATTCGAACCGGTGGCCCTGGAGAAGCTGGGCGGGCCGCCGTGCCACTATGTTGGCCATCCCCTGGCAGAGCAGTTGGACGCGCTGCGGCCGAACGAGCTCGAAGGGCGGCTGCGCCGCGCCGATCCTCCGATGGTGTTGGTGCTTCCTGGAAGTCGTTCCGGTGAAATCCGGCGCATGGCGCCGGTTTTCGGCGCGGCCGTCGCGCGCATTGCAGAACAGTATGGGCCGGTCGAAGTCATCGTTCCGGCTGTACCGCGGCTTGCAGACTTGGTCCGTCGGCAAGTCGGCAAATGGTCGGTTGCCGCACGCGTGGTCACGGACCTGGCTGAAAAGGAGGAAGCGTTTCGAACGGCGAGGGCGGCGATCACAAAATCGGGCACTTCAACTCTCGAGCTTGCACTTGCCGGCGTGCCGATGGTTGCGGCCTACAGGGTTCCCCTGATCGAGGAAATTGCAGCGCGGCTGCTGATTAATGTGCCGACCGTGATACTCGCAAATTTGGTGCTGGGAGAATCCGTCGTGCCGGAATTTCTGCAACGCGACTGCACGCCACGAAAGCTCGCCGGCGGATTATTGCCTCTTCTCAAGGAGTCGGCGGAGCGGCAACGGCAACTCAATGCGTTTGCCCGTCTCGACGGCGTCATGGAGATCGGTAAAGAGCGACCGAGCGATCGGGCTGCGGAAGCTGTCCTGGCCTGTCTGGTGCACCGGAATGGAGCACCATTGGAAATTGCCGTTGCTGCCATGCCGCCCGGTTAGCTTGCTAGTCATCCGAGACTGTGCGTAAGTCACTCCAAGTAACCGGATTCCACCCCTTGGGCCTCACACCGCGCGCCTCAATCACTGCCGTTCACGGCTATCTGCCGCCCGACCTGCTCACCAATGCGGAGCTTGCTCGCATGGTGGACACCAGTGACGCATGGATCACCGAGCGCACCGGCATCAAGGAACGCCGTATTCTGAAGGGGGAGGGCCTCGGGACTTCGCACATGGCGGCTGAGGCCGTGCGAGGCTTGTTGCAGAAAACAGGAACGCAGCCCGGCGAAGTCGACCTGCTGATTTGCGCGACGACCACGCCCGACATGCAGTTTCCTTC
>DATEKG010000244.1:0-5641 GCA_035277565.1 Pseudolabrys sp. | reverse complement strand
GCTGGGCCTGGCGCTGCCCGGCGCGACCAGGCTTGTGGAATTCCATGGCGCCCTGATGATCGGCGGATTTCTCGGGACCGTGATCAGCCTCGAGCGGTCCGTGGCGATCGGACGATGGTGGGCATACATCGCGCCCGCCCTGTCCGCCACCGGCGCGATTGCCCTTATTGCCGGAAGACCAATTCTCGCCGGCTACTTTCTTTTGTTTGCCGGCGTCGCCTTGATCGTCAATTCGAGTGTCGTCATCGCGCGGCAACCGGCGCTGTTTACGTTCATACTGGCGATTGCGGCCGCGTGCTGGACCGGCGGAACGTTGGTGTGGATCGACGGAGGAAATAATGCCGATGTCACCGGATGGTGGCTTGCATTCCTCATTCTCACCATTGCCGCCGAACGGCTTCAACTGAGGCGGTTGCTGTCGCCTCCCCGCTCCAGTCGACTGATTTTTACCTTCGCCTGCGCGCTCTTCTTCACCGGGCTGGTCCGCGGAGAACTCAGCGCCCAGGCAGCGCCACTCAGCGGGGCAGGCTTGCTGCTGATGACCGCCTGGCTCCTGCGGCATGACGTTGCACTCCGGACAATCCGATTGTCGGGGCAGCCTCGATTTTCCGCAGCCTGTCTTCTGGCGGGATATTTTTGGCTCGGCATCGCGGGACTGCTGCTGCTTCTTGTTCCACCCAATTCAACCACGTTTTCCTATGACGCCGCTGTCCATGCCGTGACGATCGGTTTTGTCCTGTCGATGATATTCGGGCATGCGCCTATTATTCTCCCGGCAGTGATCGCATTCCGCGTTCAATTCAGTGCTGCCGCCTATGTCCCCCTTGCATTGTTGCACCTTTCGATATTGCTGCGAATCATCGCTGATCTTTCCGGCTGGATGGACGTCCGCACCGTCAGCGGCCCGGTGACCATCATCGCGCTTGCATCCTACGCGGCGATTCTTGTAATCGCCCCCCGCCGTTCCGGCTCCGAACCGGATCATCGCCACGCTTGATATCAATCAAGCCGCCAATCGCGGCATTGGCTTAAACGGAAAGATGTTTCCAGGCTTCTCCCGGAGAAGAGCCGTGCTTCAATCCGATCATGACACCATCCGTGCGCTGCCGCTGTTCCGTGATGTGGAGGCAAACAATTTCGACAGATTGATGACAGCAGCTGACCTGCAACAGGTTCCTGATCATGTGACATTGATCCGCGAAGGTACGCTGCCCGATTTTCTGCACACCGTTGTCGATGGCTCTGTCGCGATCTTCTGCACGCACGACGGACACGAAACGACAATAGACATAATGCAGCCGTCGTCCGCGTTTATTCTGGCGGCAGTCATCCGCAACGACGTTTATCTGAGTTCGGCCCGGACGCTTGCGCCATCGCAAATCCTTCTGATACCGGCGAAGCAAATCCGGGACGTCTTTGACCGCGATCCGACATTCGCACGGGCGATCGCGCTGGAATTGAGCGAACATCATCGCAGCGCCGTTCGGGCGCTCATGGACAAGAAACTGCGTACGGGCACAAAGAGGCTGGCAAACTGGATACTGCGAACAGGCGCAATGCAGGGCAACCAGCGGACAATTGAATTGACCCTCGAGAAACGTACGCTCGCATCAAGCCTGGGAATGACGCCGGAGAATCTGTCGCGGAGCCTCGCACGCCTGTCCAAGTACGGAGTCAGGAGCTCCGGACGCGCGATCGTTATTGAAGATTCATTCGCACTGAAACGATTTGCAAAGCCCAATACGCTTATCGATGGGTAAGACACGCCGGTATGCCACCGCGTTTCTCCGCTGCCTGTGACATGACCTGCCTCCTTCCAGAGCCTTACGGCGCGCGAATTTCGCCGGGGCCGCTTATCTTGTTCCAGGTAAAACCGGGCTTGCCGTGATAGAAGCCGTTACTGAACGGCGCATCAGGCCTGATCGCCTCGAGGCGAGCCGCCGCTTCGTCCGTATCAATCCGTCCGTCTATGGTGTCACAAAAGATCGATCCGATCCTGACCATGTCGAGCGTGTGCGACGACAGCCGAAAGCGCGAAACCCCCATCGCGCGCAGCGCGGGGATTTCAGCGATCAGATTGAGATATTCATATGAGAGCGTCTGAACGCCATTGATCGCAAGAAACGGCCGATTATCGAGCGTGGTCAATTCCAGGCCGTCAGGATCGTTCTCACATACAAAGCGGCATGTATCCTTGGTGCGGCCGTGAGCACGTGCATGATAGCAGCGAGCCGATAGAGCCAATGATTGACGTCCGAAGACCTGCACTTCGACCGTTGTATCCAGGGCAAGCAGGCTTTGGCACAGCGTCGCCACCGCTGTCGCCGGCATTTCAACGGGAAGGCAGATATTTTTCGCTCCCTTGCGCCCCAGGAATGCCGCTGTCCGCTCGTTGTACACATTCATCAGCGGGCCAATGTGGTGGGGCCGCCCCTGCAACCTTGGGAGTGCGGAAGCATCGTTGACTTCGACCAGGAAGTCTTCGATTCCACAAATCTGCTCGACGAGCCTGCGATCGATCCTGTTTACGACTTCGGAGAGCGTGGAATAGACCACCGTCTTTTTGCCAGATATCAAACGTTTGACTACCGCGTCAAAATATGGCTCGGGCAGCGGCGCCCTTTTTGAGCAGACCGTTTCTCCAAGATAGACAGTCGACACCGGTGCTTCGTCGGCAATACGAAAATAAAAGTCGCGCCATTTTTCCGGCTGCCAATTGAACAGCACCGGTCCAAGGGTAACGCCGGCAGCAAGCTCGACCACGCTTATCTCCAGGCTTTGCTGCGATAGGCCCCTTGCGTCTCGCGGTGACCTTCAGTCAGCGCCAACAGATTGGCGAGCGCCGGCTCATGGCCGGCCAATATGTCATCAACGGCTTTGCGATATGCGGACACCACAGACCTGACGTAGGCTCGGCTCCGTTGCCGGCCTTCGATCTTGAGCGCGGTTACCCCCGCACGCATGAGATCGGGCAGCAGCGCCGACAAATTCAGGCTGACCGGCTCCTCGAATGCATAATAGCCGCCGCGGTTGGTGCTGCAGAGGTAACGGCCCTTGCAGATGGTCGGATAGCCGGCGTTCTCGCCGCACGCGAAACGATCAATGATGAACGGTCCGAGCTTCGTGGTGAGGGTGCTGTCCTCGTCTTCCTCGTAGTGCACATCAGCGGCCGGAGAGCAGACCCCATCCATATTTGTCGAGACGCCGGTAACGTAATTGCTGAGGCTGCAACGCCCTTCCGCCATCATGCCGATATTGCCGAAGACAAAGGCTTCAATTTCGCAAGGAATTTCGCGGTGGATTTCTGCAATCTCGCTGACTGTCAGAATTCTCGGCAGGACGACTCGCTTGACGGCGAACGCCTCGCAATAGAATTGAATTGCCTCCGGCGATGAAGCCCCGGCCTGAACCGAAAGGTGCAGCCGCAGGTTTGGATATGTCGTGGCGGCGTAATCGGCCACGCCGATATCGCCGACAATAACGGCATCAACACCGAGTTTGGCCGCCAGATCGATCGCGTCACGCCAAGGCTGGAACTGCCCGGCCGGGGGAAAAGTATTGACTGCCAGCAGCACTCTCGCCTGCCGGCTGTGAGCATAACCGAGCGACTGTTCGAGTTCGGCGGGCGTAAAGTTCAGACCGGGAAAGTTTCGCGCGTTTGTTGCGTTTTGCAGGCCGCAATAGACGGTGTCGGCGCCGGCGTCGACCGCTGTCTTCAGCGCCGCCGGCGTTCCGGCCGGGCAGACAAGCTCGGGACGGACATAGCCGCTAGACATGGCGAGGTCCCGGGTCGAGAGCTCGCAGCCCGGAGACGATAAGCGCGGCGGGCTTTGCCAGCGGGCCGAAAGAGCCGAGGACGCTGTCGAGCGCACTGCCTTCGAAATCGTCGAGAGCATTACGTAACGCCACAACGGCCTCCGTGTCGCCGGTCACTTTCAGGTTGCGGCTGAAAAACAAGGCATCGCCGTCCTGGGAGCCGTCGATCAAGCCGAGAAGATTAAAAAATGTGCCGGAGATCGCTGCATCGTGACGGGGATTTTCGGTGCGGCGGTAGGCCCGCAAATTCGGGCGGTCAACTTCCGGCGCAAGGATAAGCACAAAAGGAAAATCGACCGGATCGATGAGGAATTTCTTGCGCGCGTGCGCACCAAGGCGCGCATACAGCTCCGGGCGGTCTTTGGCCACATGCGCGGCAATGCGGCCAAGGATCGGCTGAACAATCGCCAGCGGCGCGAATGTCAGCAGCAATCCTGGAAGATTTGACAGCGGCCCGTGCGCTGCCGCGGCGGACGGCCCCGCACGGCGAGAGGATCCCGGCATTGTGTCAACCTAGCCGGATCCAGCGCGGCCCGTTTTGACCGAAGTCAAGCGAGATGGGAGGTCACAGTCCGAAAAGCCGGTCCAGCGAGTAGCGCCCGCCGCCATGCGCCAGGACGTAAAGCGCGGCGACCGTCCACATCATCGTATATTCAAGGCCGAGCTGGTTCCAAAAATACTTCCCAACCCGCCAGCGTTCGATATTCGTCACCAGCAGGAAAAGTACGACCGGCAGAACAGCAAGCCTCGTGAACAATCCGAGAGCGACCAGCGGGCCACAGACGAGCTGGGTCGCGGATATTGCCGGCGCCCAGATCGCACCCGGACGATATCCCTGTTTGTCCAGATGGTCGGCAAGCATGCGCAAATTTTGCAGAGGCTGCCCCGTGCTTGGGAAAAATCCAAAAGTCATGCGCAGCCCGTGCGGCACGAGCGCCAGCCCGACACAGATACGCAACAAGGCCTCGCTGAGCAAGGCAAACGTCCGGCAGAGGTCCGCAAGCTGCAGCGACATGGCCGCCGCTCACAGCCTGATTTCGCCGAGATTGATGCTTTCGCCAAGTCTCGCGCTGACGGCCCGCTTCTTCTTACCGAACCCGATCTCGACACTATACTCACCCGAGTTAGCGCCCAGCTTGTCAAACTTGAAGTCACCGTAGTTGTCGGTCGTGGCCTCCGCGACTGCCGCGCCATTCTTCAGCAACCGGACGGTCGCGCCCTCCACGCAATCGACGGCGCCTTCCGTTTCCATCGATACCGAGCCAGCGACAAAGCAGGTCGAGTAGCGCCACAGATTCTTGTAGTAAACACGCGGCCTGGTTCCGAGCTCCGGCTTGAGAACCTCGAGCTCCTGCTCGCGCGCAATCTTCGTCATTTCATCATCGCTCACGCACACAGCGCGCATGGCGCCTGTCGGGCATGATTGCTGGCCTCGCGTCTGTTGCCATCCACCATCGATGAGATGGGCGTCGAAGGTCCAGGCCTGCGGCAGCTGCAGTTCCTCGTTCCACCAGATGTGGCCGTAGGGGCACGCGCCGACAAGGTCCTGGCGGCCCTTAGCCTTGACAGGATCGATAAGGACGATGCCATCGCTCCGCTTTTTCACGGCTCCGTCACCTCTGGCGACGCAGGGTGCATCGTCGCAGTGATTGCACATCGTAGGCACGTAGGCGATGTCGATTGCCGGTACCTGGCCTCGCTCCTTCTGAAGGATGTTGATCCACTTGTGACCGTGTTTTGGCATGGGCGCCGAATAGCCGGGGAATTCGTTGCCGACATATTCGTCCATCGCTGCAAGGGTGCACAGGTTGCAATTGGTGCACTC
>DATEKG010000243.1:0-2857 GCA_035277565.1 Pseudolabrys sp. | reverse complement strand
GAAACATAAACGAGATTGTCGGACGAGCCTGTCGCTACGCACCGATCGAGATCCAGTCCGAAGCCGAGCTCGGACAGCAACTGGAACTCGAAACGGACGACCATCGGCGCGGCGACCGCAGCGTTGTCGAGATGCTCGAGCAGATCATCAAGAGATTCATAGAGATTCGCGTGCGGGTCCCGTTCGGGCAAGAGCCGCATGAGCGCAGCAAGATGACTGACGCCGTAAATCGCGTGCGGAGCGAAAAAATAATTGGCGGCGCGCAATCGCAGGCCTTCGACGGAATAGCTGCCAAGGTGTTCGTCGAGACGCGCGCGCCATGCCGCACTCACGCCGTTACCCGGCTGGAGGACCGGCTTGAGCCGGCTGCCGAAGCCGCCTCGCACCAAGCCCAGATGCCGGCCATGCTCGCGCGTCATCAATTCGAGGATTGCGTTGGATTCCCCGTGACGTTTGACGCCAACCACGATGCCTTCATCGGTCCATTGCATTTGCCAGACTCGCGATCAGGCTATTTCTAAGTCACTCCTTGGGAAACTCCAGTCCCATGGCGCGGTAGCGCTCAGGATCCTCACCCCAGCCTTCGCGCACCTTTACGAACAGGAATAAATGCACTTTCGCATCCGCGATTTCGGAAATTTCCTTTCGGGCGGATTCACCGATGGCTTTGATCGTCTGGCCGCCCTTTCCAAGCACGATTTTTCGCTGGCTTTCCCGTTCCACGTAGATCGTCTGCTCGACTCTGATATCGCCCGCCCGCAGTTCCTTCCACAGCTCGGTTTCGACCGTCGAATGGTAGGGCAGCTCCTGATGTAGCCGCTCGAAAAGCTTCTCGCGCGTGATCTCGGCCGCACGCTGCCGCATCGGCGCATCCGAAATCTGATCTTCGGGATAGAGCCAGGGCCCAGGCGGCACATGGTCAGCCAGCCATGACTTGAGGTCGACCACGCCATCGCCGGTCAGAGCCGAGATCATTAAGGTGGATTCAAATTCGGCTTTCTCGTTGGCGGCCTTAGCGAGTTCCAAAAGTGTCTCTTTGGAGACGATGTCGATCTTGTTGAGGATGAGCAGTTTCGGCGGCCTGACCTCGCCAAGTGTCCCGAAGATCGCTTCAGCCTCTTCTTCAACGCCGGCGCGAGCGTCGACAAGTACGCCCACCAGATCCGCTTCGTGCGCGCCGCTCCAGGCGGTGCTGACCATGGCGCGGTCGAGCCGTCGCCGTGGCGAAAAGATGCCCGGCGTGTCAACAAAGATCAGCTGCGACTGCTTTTCGATCGCTATTCCGCGGATCAACGCTCGTGTCGTCTGAACCTTGCGCGACACGATGCTGACCTTGGAGCCAACCAGTGAATTGACAAGCGTAGACTTGCCGGCATTTGGCGCACCAATAAGGGCGATAAAGCCGCAGCGCGTGTTAGCGTCCCGGCCCGGCTCAGGCATCAAGCTTATCCGCCGATACGCCGACACGCGTGAGCATCTCGGCAGCAGCGGCCTGCTCGGCGGCCCTTTTCGAACTCCCCAACCCCTCGGCGGGTGGACGATCGGGCAACACGACGGCGACACGAAATTCCGGATCGTGGTGCGGTCCCGTGCGCGCCAGCTCACGGTAGGCCGGCGTCGGGAGACCCCGTGCCTGGGCCCATTCCTGTAAAATCGTCTTCGGATCGCGCAAGGGCCGCAGCGGTTTCAGCATCCGCTCCTTCCAGAATCGCGCGACCAATTCGTCGGCCGCTTGGTAGCCGCCATCAATGAAAACAGCCCCGACCAGGGCCTCGCACACATCTGCAAGGATCGTCGTACGGCGTCGCCCCCCCGCATGCGACTCGGAATTACCCAGCTTGAGGACCGGTCCAAGGTCCATCGCGCGTGCAACCTCCGCGCAGGTTTCCTTGCGTACCAGATCGGCAAGTCTGCGCGACAGCTCGCCCTCATTCGCCTTTGGGAAGGCGCGATAGAGCATGTCGGAAATGACGAGTCCAAGCACATGATCGCCGAGAAACTCAAGCCGTTGATAGCTCGCGGCGCGGTTTCCGCCGGAAAGCGCCGAAATGTGCGTCAGTGCGCGCTCGAGCAGATCCTTGTCGGCAAATTTATAGCCGATCCTGCCCTCGAGCCCGGTCCTGTCCTTGGCCTTGCGGCTCATTTGACGATCGTGAAAAGCCTGCTCCAGCGCACCGATATCGGCCACCGCCAGAACTGCCAGGCCCGCTCGCCCTCGTAGACCGAGAAGAAGATGATCTGCGCTTTGCCGACGATATTCTCGAGCGGGACCATGCCTACCTGACTGAAACGGCTGTCGGTCGAATTGTCCCGGTTGTCGCCCATCATGAAATAGTGACCGGGTGGAACCGTGTAGATCTGTGTATTGTCCGCAAAGCCGTTTTCGACAAGATCCAGCGTGTAGAAACTGACTCCGTTCGGAAGCGTGTCTTTCCAACGCTTGACGGGGGCTTCGCGGGTTCCCTCCTCGGATTCGACGAAGTCCGGCGCGTGCTCGTGCTTCACCGGCACCCCGTTGATGTTCACAACGCCGTCGATGACCTGGATCTTGTCACCAGGTAATCCAATAACCCGCTTGATGTAATCGGTCGATGGGTCCTTGGGAAGCCGGAATACGACCACATCGCCGCGCTGCGGCAACCAATCGGCCGGGATGCGCCCCGAAAAGAGCGGGGGCGACAGAGGGAAGGAGTACTTGCTGTAACCATAGGTGTATTTGGAAACGAAGAGATAGTCGCCGACCAGGAGCGTTGCCTTCATCGAGCCGGACGGAATATTGAACGGCTGAAAGAGAAAGGTCCTGATCACGAGGGCGATGATGAGCGCGTGTATGATGACGCGCACGGTTTCGCCAATG
>DATEKG010000242.1:0-2274 GCA_035277565.1 Pseudolabrys sp. | reverse complement strand
CGACGATACCCAGCGGCAGCATGCCGGCAGCGTGGATGATCTCGCGAGGCACGTAGATCGGCATGTAGCCGATCACCTTGCGGCCGGGTTTTGCCGCCTTCCAGTCGCGCGCGGAAGTGAACGACAAATCCTCGAACAGCTTGCTGGCGCGCGCAACTATTTCCGCAGTCGGCGAAGGGTTTACCGGTGTTGCCATTGCGGTGTCCTCTTCGCGATGAAAGCTTCAAGACCAGCCATTGCGTCATGAGTAACCATGAGTTCATCGAGGTACAGTCGTTCGACGGTGCGAATTTTGTCCCTGACGCGGGCGATGTAATCAACGCGCGCGGCCGTCACGGCATATCGCAGTGAACTCGCGCTCTTCGGCTTGAGATGTTCGTCGAAATAGGCGAGAGCGGCGCGTTCCGGATCGTCAGCGACGGCATGGGCGATGCCAATGGCCGCCGCTTCATGGCCTGAAATGCTGCGGCCGGACACAAGAAGGTCCAGGGAGCGCACCGGCCCGATCATTTCGGGCAACAGACACGAGGCGGCCGGGGCAAACACACCAAGCTTCATTTCCGGCTGCCCAAGCATGGCATCGGGCGCCACGAAGATGAGGTGGCCGGCAAGCGCGACCTCCAGGCCGCCGCCGAGACATTGGCCGCGTATCGCGGTCAGCACCGGTATCGGGCACTCGATCATGCGCAGCAACAGGCGGTGCAACCCTTCGAGCATGGCCGCACATTGTTTCGGCAAATGTTCTTCAACGCTGGCGCCGAAACTGAAGTGAGGCCCTTCGGCGTCGAGCAGCACCGCGCTGATCTGATGATTCCTGATGTGTTCCGACAGCGCCAAATCGAGCGCGCTGATCATGGCGGCATCGATGAGATTGGCCTTGGGACGGCTCAATCGAAGCCGCAGCAGCCGGCCCTGCCCTTCAAACCAGATTTTGACGGGTTGCGTCACGACGATGTCCTCGCACGCGGCTGAATGCTGTCGGTGAGCTGGTCCGACCAGGGCGTATTGGCTGCGAGTGCGCGGCGCAGCGCGACGAAGTCGACTTCGCGACCGGTCTCACGGGTGCCCTCGTTGAAAGCGCGGAAGCCGGCCCGGGCTTCGGTCATCATGTTGAGGGCAAGCCAGTCACGCGCATTTTCCTTGTTATTGTTCCAGGCGTTGAGTTTCGGCTTGCGGAGTTCCTCAACTGTCTTCGTCGTGCATTCGGGGAATGTATAGAGGAGCTTCGTGCAAAGCGCTTCCACCCGCTCGTCGAGGAGGCTGAGATCGACCGTACCGCGCTTCAGCAGTGCCTGGCCTTCGGCGGCCGCCGCGCCCGTCTTGGGCTCGCCGTGAATGACCCGTCCATAGTCATCGAGGAATCGATCCGTCCATACGGTCGGGTTGGCGACGAACTTTCCGTCCACTTTCAGTGCCGGCACGATCTCGCTGACGACGCCAAGACGATAGGCCTTGTGCGCTGAAAAGGGTTCGCAAAGCAGGCCCGACACCATCGCCTGCTCGCAGCCGATCATGGTGGGAAGAAAATCGGTCGCGCCGCCGATCGGGGCCGAGCCATGCTTGGGACCGGCTTGTCCGAAACGGGCAAGATCCTGTGCAATCGAAAAATCGCAGGCCATTCCGATTTCCTGGCCGCCGCCGATGCGCATGCCGTTCACGCGGCAGACCACGGGCTTGTCGCAAGCAAGAATCGCCGACACCATGTCATTGAAGAGCCGCATGTACCCCCGGTATTCCTGGGGATTGCCGGCGTAATATTCGGCGTATTCCTTGGTGTTGCCTCCGGTGCAAAAAGCCCTGTCGCCGGCGCCGGTGAACACCACGGCGACAACGTCGCGGGCAGCGCTTGCGGCGCGAAAGGCCAGGATCGTCGCCTTCACCATGTCCGTGGTGTAGGAGTTGAACTGACTCTGGTTGTCGAGCGTGACCCAGGCGTTGAACAAACCGGCCACGGGTTTTCCGTCCGTTCCCTTGACGGGGCGCTTCTCGTACCGCACGCCCTTTGAAACTGCCTCGCGTGCGGCCTCCGACACGAGATTGTGGTCCTTGGCCTCTGACCTTTGCGCGGTGACGATGCGGGCTGCTTCGGCAGTCATGGAGAATCCTCAGAGTGCAGGAACGAGTACGGCGCGACGCTTCAGCGCGCCGACATGGGCTGCTTCGAACACTTGATTGATCTCGCTCAGCGGATGTTTCTCGACGAACGGGCTGACCTTCACCCGGCCGTTCATGACGAGCTCGAGCGCGGCCGGATAAAGATCAGGCGGGCAGCCC
>DATEKG010000241.1:0-6711 GCA_035277565.1 Pseudolabrys sp. | reverse complement strand
GCAGATGATGCAGGCCTGCGCGCGGTTCTTGAAGTGATCAGGCGCCGCGCATCATTCCACTCCGAAGACGAGCCGCGTCTTAACGAACGCAAACATCTGCGGGTCGAAGGCGACGCCCGTTCGCATCCGGTGTGGCGTGATGAACTTGCCGCGCTCAAGGCGACTCAACGTCTTGTCAGCATCGCCCACGAGACCGGCGCGCGGGTGCATGTGCTGCATGTCTCGACAATGCAGGAGATTGATTTTCTCGCACAACACAAGGATGTCGCATCGGTCGAAACGACACCGCATCATCTCACGCTGGAAGCACCCGCCTGTTACGAGCAATTGGGCGCCCGTGCACAGATGAACCCTCCGGTCCGCGATGCTGCACACCGCGCGGGCATATGGAAGGGCGTCCGGAACGCAGTGGTCGACGTCCTCGGCTCCGACCACGCGCCGCATACCCGCGAAGAAAAAGAAAAGACCTATCCCTCGAGCCCTTCGGGCATGACCGGCGTGCAGACACTCGTTCCCATCATGCTCGACCATGTCAATGCCGGGCGACTGTCGCTGCTGCGGCTCGTCGATCTCACCAGCGCGGGCCCGGCGCGCCTGTTCGGCATTGCCGCGAAGGGGCGTATCGCCGTCGGCTACGACGCCGATCTCACGATCGTCGATCTCAAGAGGCGGCAGACAATTACCGACAAGTGGGTCGCCTCACGCGCCGGCTGGACGCCTTATGACGGCGTCACCGTCACGGGCTGGCCGGTCGGCACTTTCGTTCGCGGGCACAAGGTGATGTGGGAGGGCGCGCTCACGCGGCCTGCGCAGGGCGAGCGCGTCAGATTCCTTGAAACGCTGTCGGCCTGAGGGCGCTACTACTGCCGCGGCTGCTCGAGCGTAAATTCGCCATTGCGGATGCGCGCACTCAGCCCATCGGCGAAGGTCGCCGCGGCATCCTCGCCATAGGTGCTTACAAATTCGGCCAGCGCAGCAAACAGGCAGGCCTGCGCGAGGCAATCGCCGTCAACGCCATCATGGCGTGCTTCCGCCCAGGCTTCGTGGAGATAGCCCAATGCAACGAGTTTTTGCTCGCGGTCCGTTTTGGAATCGCTTGCGTCGATAGAACTCACAAGTCCCGGCATTTTTTAAGTGTCCCCGAGCGCCCTGGCGGACGCCGATCCCGTCGCAATTTCGACGTTAGCACGGGGATTGCCGGGCAACACGGTACAATAAAGAAAAGGTTAACCGCGCCGACTAGTTCGCATACCGCGCCGTGATATCGCGGGCGATCCTGGCGCCTTCGTCCAGATATCGCCTGATGGCGATATCTGCGGCGGGCGTGCAGGTTCGATAGGTCTGCTGGAAGCCTCGGTAACCGCGGTTGAAACTTGCCACGATTTTGCGGCGGCGCTCCCCGCTGGGAGCCTCGGCATCGATCAGTGCTTGCATTTCATTGCGCCATTTGGAGCCCTCATTGGCTCCGCAAACTGCGCGCAAATAGTGCAGCGCTCCGAGAATTTCTCCGAGCCTCTGCAGGTCATTGTCGAAAGGCGCGGGCGCGTCGTTTTGAGCGCGTGCCGGCAGCACGATACAAAGCAGGATCAATGCAGTGGCGAGAAGCTTGTTCAAGATATGAGGCCGGTTTTCGTTCGCTGACATATGCGCCGGCTTCGCGGCATTCGCAAGGCGGCGTTTCAGCGAGCTTTCGACATGACTTTGGCGGCAGCATTGACAATATCGGCAAGGCCATCCGTTGTCTTGAAGCTCGAAAGGTCCGGCGGGCCGACCCAACGCGCGTCATCGAGTTCTGCATTCAATATCGGATCGCCCTTGAGCCATCGCGCCGCAAAGCAAAGAATAACGAAGTGCCGCTCGGTCAATCCCTGGTCGTCGCGCATGATCACCTCGCGATGGCCAGCCAGCGTAATCGGCTCGATGGACAGCGACGTTTCTTCCTGCACCTCGCGGATGAGCGCGTCCTTGAGGGTCTCGCCGATTTCGACCGCGCCGCCGGGCAAGGTGTACAGGTTGAGCGCCGGTTTTCTTGCACGGCGGACGATCAGGACCTTGCCGTCACGAAATATTGCGGCACTCACCGCGAGATAAGGGCGCTGCGGATAGGTTCGCTCGTCGGGCACGCGATCTATCGTCTCATCAGTTTGTCGACTACGGCTTGCGGTGACGGAGCATGCGTCACCTCTTCATCCCCGTTGATGATCGCGCCGGCACGCGCAATCAGCGGTTTGAGCCACCCGACTGCTTTCGTGGCCAGGGTCGACATTGTTTCCGGCTTTAGATTACCAGCCATGGCCGCTCGCGTTGCCTCTAGCACGACGGTCATTGTCACCGCCAGCGTATCAAGACTGCTGCGGACATTTGGATCCGCGGTTTCATAGGCGGCAATAGCGAGTTCGCGGGTTGCGGAGTGCGACGAGCGAAAGTGTTCGCGATAGCTCATCGGCTTCCAGGCCAGAAAGTCGTCACGAAATTCCGGGCAAGCCGACATCATGTCGAGCAGCATGATCGCTTCGTTGAAGCGGTTGAGATAATCGGTCGCAAGGCCGGTCTCCGGATTGATGTTGGCATCAAAGGGGTGCAGACCGGCGCCGATGTCGAGCGGGTCCCCGGCAGCTTGCGCAGCGCGGACGCAATCCTGATATTCCATGCTGCGAAGTCCCCCGAAACCGGCCGTAGTTTCCGGGCGCGGGGTTAAATTGCGCTTAAGCATCCGATATTTAGGGTATTTGCGATGTGTGGCCGCTATGTCGTGACGTCTGCGCCGGAGGCGATCAGGGCCCTGTTCGGTTATCCCGAACGGCCCGATTTTCCGCCGCGCTATAACATTGCGCCGTCACAGCCAATCGCCATTGTGAGAATGCAGGACGGCCGGCGGCAGTTTGCCCTGGTGCGATGGGGTCTGCTGCCGTCGTGGGTCAAGGATCCGCGGAGCTTTACGCTCCTTGGCAACGCGCGCGGGGAATCCCTGGGCGAGAAGCCCGCTTTCCGTGCCGCTTTGAAGCATCGCCGCTGCCTCATTCCCGCCGACGGATTCTATGAATGGAAGGCGAACGGGGCGCGCAAGCAGCCATACTTTGTACGCTCGACAACGGGCAAGCCGTTTGCCTTTGCCGGTTTGTGGGAGACTTGGACAGGTCCGAACGGGGAAGAGCTCGAAACCACCACGATCGTGACCACGCGCGCCAATCAGAGCCTTGCCGAAATCCACGAGCGCATGCCGGTGATCATTCCGCCGGATGCCTACGATCTGTGGCTCGACTGCGTGAATGTCGACGTCGAGACCGCGACCGCGCTGATTGAGCCGGCGCCGAATTCGTTGCTCGAAGCCTACGCGGTGTCCAGCGCCGTCAACCGGACCGCCAACGACAGTCCCAAACTGCTGGAGCGTTGGCCGGGGTCAGCCGAGGTGGAACCGGCCGGGCAACGGCCGCTGAAATCAAGGGCCCGTGCGGCCGCCGGCGGCAACAGTGACGACGGGCAGGGCGCGCTGTTTTGAACCATACTCCGCCGGGAACCTTTTTGGCGCCGCTGCATCCAATGCATCGAAACCAAGGATATTGCCCATGCCATTGAATCAGGCCCGTCAGACCGCCGCAGAAGCGCTGAGTGATGACGAACTGGTGCGCCAGGCGCGAGAGCGTAATGAGGCCGCAGTGCGTGTCATCACCACGAGATACAATCGTCGCCTGTTTCGCATTGCTCGCAGCATTCTGCGCAATGACGCGGAGGCGGAGGATGTGGTGCAGGAGACTTACGTCCGCGCGTTCACCGGCCTCGACATGTTTCGCGGTGATGCGGCGTTCGGAACCTGGATCACGCGTATAGCAATGAATGAAGCCTTGGGGCGGCTGCGGCGAAGGCGGCCCACCGTCGACTGGGATAGTTATGGGATGAATCGCAATCAGGCTGAGATCATTCATTTCCCGGCCTCCGCGGCCAGCAGCGATCCGGAGAAGACCATGGCGCAAAGCGAGATCCGTGCCGTGCTGGAACAGGCGATCGACGAACTTCCCGATGCATTTCGCTCGGTGTTCGTTGCGCGCATTGTCGAAGGCATGAGCGTGGAGGAGACGGCCGATCTGTTTGGCCTGCAGCCGGAGACGGTGAAGACGCGATTGCATCGTGCACGTGTGCTCCTGCGCACGGAGCTCGACAGGCAACTCGGTCCGGCGCTCACCAGCAGCTTTCCCTTCGACGGCCGGCGTTGCGAGCGCATGACCGACATTGTTGTCGCTCGCGTCTGCGCCGAGCAATAACCGGGAACCTCCGGCGCACTGCTGCATCAAACTACGTGTTGATGCACGGCACGGCCTTGCGGCCGTGCGAAACGGAGGTTTCCATGATTGCCAGATTGATGGCGAGCGTCGCGGCGCTTTGCCTGCTCTCGGCGCCCGCATTCGCGCAGGGTGCAAAACCCACGGATCCGCAGATCGCGCACATCGCCTACACCGCGGGCCAGCTCGATATCGAAGCGGCCAAACAGGCGCTCAAGAAGTCGAAGAACAAGGAAGTCCGCGAATTCGCCGACGACATGGTGCGTGACCACAGTGAGGTGAACAAGC
Source organism: Pseudolabrys sp. (assembly GCA_035277565.1). GTDB lineage: Bacteria > Pseudomonadota > Alphaproteobacteria > Rhizobiales > Xanthobacteraceae > Pseudolabrys. Next base: position 2,146 of record DATEKG010000241.1, on the reverse strand, counting down.
AGGCGCTCGCGCTGGTCAAGAAACTGAAGGTCAAGCCCGAGGACAACGCCACCAGCCGCGCGCTGACCAAGCAAGCCAACGCCAAGCGTGCCGAATTGGCCAAGCTCAGCGGCGCCGCCTTCGACAAGGCTTACGTCGCGAATGAAGTCGCCTATCACAAGACCGTCGATGGTGCGCTTGAGAGCACGCTCATTCCGTCGGCCAATAATGCCGAACTCAAGAGCCTGCTCCAGACCGGTCTGAAAATCTTCCAGGGCCACGAGCAGCACGCCGAACATGTCGCGGCTGACCTCAAGTAGATCGGTGTCCCCCACCGTGAGACCGGGACGGATCGGCATCGCTGCAGTCGTTGCGTATGCGGTGCTGACCGTTCCGGTTCGGGCGGAAACGATTCAGGTCACGATCGACAAGCTCGTGTTCACGCCGGCCGAAGTGAGCGCCAAGGTCGGTGACACGATCGAGTGGGTCAACAAGGACCCGTTGGCCCACACGGCAACGGCGACGAACGGCGACTGGAATGTAGTGCTGGGGCCGCACCAGAGCGGCCGCGTGGTCCTGAAGAAGGCCGGTGCGGCCGACTATTTCTGCAAATACCATCCCAACATGAAGGGACGCGTGGTGGTGGCGCCCTAGTTAGAGCACCTTGCCGGGGTTGAGAATGCCGTTGGGGTCAAGCATGCGCTTGAGCCCGCGCATGAGCTCGAGCGCGACCGGATCCTTCACTTTCGGAAGGGAATCTCGCTTGAGCTTGCCGATGCCATGCTCGGCGGAAATCGACCCGCCATATTTCAGGACGATCTTGTTGATCGCGTCATTGACCTCGCTCCAGCGAGCGAGGAATTGCGCGCTGTCGGCACCTACCGGCTGGCTGACATTGAAATGCACATTGCCGTCGCCGAGATGACCAAAGGGGACAGGCCGGCTGCCGGGAATGAGGGCCTTGGCCGCGGCGCTTGCTTCCTCCAGGAACCGGGGAACGGCTGCGACAGGAACGGACACATCGGCCTTGATCGAGCCGCCTTCCGGCTTCTGAACCTCCGGCAGCACATGGCGCAGATGCCAGAAGGCCCTGGCCTGCTCGAGGCTGGCGGCGATGGTTGCATCCCCCACCAGCCCTTGTGCGATTGCGTCGGCGAGCAGCTGCTCCACGCTGTCGCGCAAGCCCTCGCCATGCTGCGATGATACTTCCATGAGCACATACCATGGATGCTTGCCGGCGATCGGATCGCGCACGCCGTGCGCGTGCCTGACGGCAAACTCGATCACATCGCGCACGATCAGCTCAAAGCTCGTGACCGTGCCGCCGACGCGCGCCTGCGCCTGATTGAGCAGTTTTACGGCGGCCGCGGGCGAAGGCACGCCGATGAATGCGGTTTCCACCGCGCGCGGGCGTGGGAACAGCTTCACGACCGCTGCGGTGATAATTCCAAGGGTTCCTTCGGCGCCTACAAAAATATGGCGCAGATCGTAGCCGGTGTTGTTCTTCTTCAATTTTGAAAGGAGGTTCATGACGCGGCCATCCGCCAGCACGACTTCGAGACCCATCACGAGATCACGCGTAATGCCATAGGCGACCGCGCCGGTGCCGCCGGCATTGGTCGAGAGATTGCCGCCGATGGTGCAGCTGCCTTCCGCGCCGAGCGACAGCGGGAACAGTCTGTCGACCGCCGCGGCCGCATCCTGGGCCTTGGCGAGAACAACGCCCGCTTCACACGTCATCGTGCTTGAGGCGGCGTCAACCTCGCGGATCCTGTCGAGCCGTGTCAGCGACAGGATCAGTTCGCCGTCGAAGGGAATTTGCCCGCCGACAAGCCCGGTATTGCCGCCCTGCGGCACCAGCGGAGTCCGTGTCTCGTTGGCGAGTTTGAGGATCGCCTGGACTTCCTGCACCGAACCCGGCCGCAGCATCATCGACGTGCGGCCATGGAAGATGCCGCGGCCCTCGATGAGGAACGGCGCAAGCGCAGCCTGATCGGTGATGGCGTATTTTTCACCGACGATGGATGCAAAACGCGGCAGCAGATCGGGCGAAGGGCCGCGGCGAAGCTGTTCGTTCATTCAGCAATTTCCTGTTTCGGTGCGGCGGCGCGGCGGAGCCGGTCATTGATCGCCTCGCCGAGACCGCCATCCGGCACCTTCATTACCG
>DATEKG010000240.1:0-20718 GCA_035277565.1 Pseudolabrys sp. | reverse complement strand
ACCTGACTGCTGGCAGGCCCCGGCAAAAACTGGCAAAGGGCGACCAGGTCGGCATAGGTGCTCTCGTCAAGCCATCGGCGGCGCACGACGTATTCGGCGCGAAAATAGCCAAGATGGGCGACCGGTCCGCCGAACGATGTGAGGCCGAGTCTGAGTGAAACACCCAGGACTTCGAGCCATCGCTGACCTGCCGATTGACTTGCCGATTGACTTGCCGACGATGCCCCGGGGGTCATTGACGATTTGCGCACTTTCATGTGAATCGACTTTCGGACCGGGGAACCGATAATAGCGCCAGCAGTTGGGGCGACAATCTCTCTTCAATCCAATCGAGGATTGCCGCCATGATTTATCCCTTCAACCGCCGAACACTTCTACAGGCCAGCATAGCAGGAGGTGCGTCCCTCCTGCTGGATGCGCCGGGTCTGGCAGCGTCGAATAGTCACGAGCAGAACGCGGCAAAGGCACCGGCCGACCTCACCCTGAGGATCGGACCGGTCCTCGTGGATGTCGCCGAAGATCGCACCATAAGCACGATCGGTTACAATAGCGGTTCGCCCGGCCCGCTGATCAGGCTCAAGGAAGGCAAGCCCGTCGCCGTTGAGATTATCAACGACACTGACACGCCCGAGTTTGTTCATTGGCACGGTCAACTCATTCCGGCCGCGGTCGACGGCGCAGCCGAAGAGCAAAGCCTGGTTGTTCCGGCACGGGGCGCGCTTCGGTACCGGTTCACGCCTGGGCCAAGAGGCCTGAGGTTCGTGCACACCCATGTCATGGCGGAATCCGATCTGCATCGCGGCACCTATACGGGCCAACACGCACCGGTCTACATCGAGCCGGCCGATGAGGCGGGACGCCACGACCAGGAAGTTTTTCTGACGACCCATGAATGGGAGCCGTTCTTCACGACCGAGGAAATGGAGGACGAGGAAGAGAAGGACGAGACGCAAAAGAGGGTGGAGGAAAGCGTCCGGGCTGCCGCAAAGGGCGAGCAAAAGCCGAATGGATGGGAGGTCGGGTACCGTTTGTTCTCGATCAACGGACGGGCCCTCGGCCACGGCGAACCTGTCCGCGTTCGTCAAGGTCAGCGTGTTTTATTTCACGTACTCAATGCGAGCGCGACTGAAAACATTAAACTCGCGCTATCTGGTCATCGCTTTCTCGTCGTTGCCCTCGATGGAAATCCGGTACCGGCGCCGAAGCTTGTCGATGTCCTCGAACTCGGCACTGCCGAGCGCATCGACGCGATTGTTGAAATGAATAATCCCGGTATCTGGATTCTTGGCACGCCAAAGGATGACGATCGCAAGGACGGTATGGGAATTGTTATCGAGTATGCAGGCAGCGTCGGGGAAGCGCGGTGGATCGCACCGGCCAAGTCGGAGTGGGACTACACGATTTTTGGCGCAGGCGGCCAGACACGAAAGCCGGACCATGTCATTCCGATGATTATCGGTAAGATCAACGGCGGCAAAGGCGGCTTCAACAGATGGACCGTCAACGGCAAGGCTTATGAGGATCAGGGCGCCCCGACGAGACTTGAGAAAGGACTGAGATACCGCCTCGCTTTTGAAAATCGAACCGACGATGCCCACCCCCTGCATCTGCATCGCAATATATTTGAATTGACAAACATTGATGGAAAGCCGACGGGCGGCATCATGAAGGACGTCGTTTTGATAAAGGGCTTTGGGCGTATCGATGCAGACTTCACTGCCGATCAGCCGGGACTGACGCTATTCCACTGCCACCAGGAACTTCACATGAGTTACGGCTTCATGAAGCTCTTTAACGTCGTGTGATCTATCCCGTCGAATGGCCCGTACGCACCACAAGTGCTCAATGCGCGATAATTTTTGACCGATGGAATTGCCGCCACCGCTGCGCCGCGCTGTCGACCGTGCGCTCACCGGCGCGGCGCTTTCCGACATCGCTGCGGCAGCGGGTGATCTCTCGCATCGCTACCGCGAAGAGCGGCGGGAAAACGGGTTTCACGTTGCTACCGAGCGTGACGCACTTGCGTATCTTGCGGTCCGTCTGCCCGCGACTTACGCGGCGGTCCGCGCGAGCCTTGCTGCGGTTGCCGAAGCGCGCCCGGATTTCTTGCCCAAAACACTGCTCGATGCCGGCGCCGGCCCAGGCACCGGTCTTTGGAGCGCGGTGGATGCGTGGCCGACGATCGCCGACGCAATGCTGGTGGAAGGGAGTACGATCTTCCGAAGACTCGGGGAACAGCTCGCGTCGGAGGCAGATCTCCCGCACACGGTCTGGCGCACGACGGACATCACCGCCGATTCGATCGGCAGCGCGCCGCGCGATCTTGTCACCCTGGCCTATGTGCTGAACGAGCTGGCGCCGGAGACACAGCCGCCACTGGTGCAACGGCTGTGGGACGTTACAGCAGACATTCTTGTCATCGTTGAACCGGGAACGCCGGCCGGGTGGCAGCGTATTCTCGCGGCGCGCCGCCAGCTGATCAGCGCCGGCGCCTGTATCGTCGCGCCATGTCCTCACGCGCATGACTGCCCGCTGCAAGCTCCGGACTGGTGTCATTTCGCGGAGCGGGTTGCGCGCTCGCGGCTGCACCGGCAGGCCAAGGGCGGCGAGGTTCCCTGGGAAGACGAGAAGTTCAGCTATGTCGCAGTCTCGCGGCGGGCGGCAAAGGCCGCCCGGGCACGCGTCATCGCCCGTCCGCGAAAAGGCAGCGGCCGCGTCACGCTGAAACTGTGCAGGTCCGACGGATCGGCCGCCGACCAGTTCTACTCGCGCCGCGATGGCGCGCAATACAAGCGTGCATCTCGGGCCCATTGGGGATCGTCGCTGTGAGAGCCGTCACAACGTCTCGATAAACGAGACCATTTTTGCCCGCTCAGCCGCATCCGGAAGACGGCCGCGCATCGCGCCAAGATTATCGATCATATGCTTCGGATCCCCGGTGCCCGGGATGACCGTAGTCACCCTCGGATCACCAAGCAGGTATTTCAGGAAGAACTGCGCCCAACTGCCGGCAAAATCGCGTGCCCAGTCGGGTATGGTGCGGCCGCGTACCGCCGAAAACAGGCGGCCACGTCCGAAAGGCAGCGCCGTCAGCACACCTGCCTTGACGTCGGCGGCCAGCGGCAGAATGCGTTTCTCGGCGAGACGAACATCAAGGGAATAATCGATCTGCACGAATTCAGGCTTCTCGCGTTGGAGCACCGCCTCGACTGCTGGAAAGTCTCCATGAAATGTCGATGTCACACCGATGTATCGGCATATGCCTTGCGCCTTCCATTCCCGGAACATCGCCAACGACTGGTTGCGGTTTCGTACATTGTGCAGTTGCAACAGGTCGATCTTTGCGGTCTTGAGGCGGCTGATCGAACGTTTCAGCTCTGCGGCATTCGGACTCTCAAGCTTTGTGGCGATGAATAATCTGTCGCGCAGGCCGGCGCCTGCGATTTCATCGCCCATGACGATTTCCGCGTCGCCATAGGTCGATGCGGTGTCGATCAGGCGCCCGCCATTGGCAACCAGCGCCTGCATGACTGCTTTCGCCTTGCCGCGGGCTTCTTCATTCGCCGAATCGAAGATGTAGGCGGTGCCCAGGCCGACAGGCGGGATTTTCTCACCGCTGCGCGGGATGGCCCGCAGGAACAGTTCGCCGGCCTGCGCGAAAGCCGGCACCGGCAACAGGCTTGCCCCGGCGAAAGCCGCGAATTCACGCCGTGTCAAAGCTGTAGTCATGAGCACCCTCCGTAGCGGATGTGCGACGGCGTTGTGCGGACCGCGATTCCTGCGCGCGGCCCAGGCCCACAGAGAGGATAAACCAGCCGGCGACCACCGGCAGCGAACAGAGAGCAATGGTTCCCAGCTTGAGCGAGAACGCTTGCATGCTGTCGAAGATCCACCCGGACACTGCATCCGCGCCGCGGTAAACGACAACATCAATCAGGTTCTTCGCCTTGTACTTCTCTTCACGCGTCACGACGGTGAAAAAGATCTGGCGGGCGGGGTTTGCAATCGCAAAATTCATCCAGCGTTGTACGACCTGAATGGTGACGACGACGATGAGTGTCGGCATTGCCGCCAGAACCGCGAACCCGATGATGTAGACTGCCGGCAGCGCCGCCGCCGCAACGCCGGTACCGATGCGTTTGAGCAGCTGGCCGGTGAGCAGCAATTGAGTGATCAGTGCGAGTATGCTTACGGCAAGATCGATGCTGGCGAAGATGCGTGTCTGCAGGCCCGCGGTCTTGACCGCCGCGGCAACGATGTTTGCCTGCTCGAAATAGATGATGGTCGCGGCATAGGACAGCAGCGCGACCCATGCAGCGACGCCGAGCATGTAGGGCGACCGTACCACTTCGGGGATCGCGGCAAACGCGCTGCCGCCAATATTGTTCTTCGTCTGGCCGGGTCCGCGGTGCACGGCGGCGGCACGTTCAAGGCGGTAGACGCAAAATATCGCAACCTCAAGGAAAATCGCGGCCGCAATCATCAGGTTCACGGGACCGAGCGGGACCGACAGCCAGATCGTGATGATTGGCCCCAGCAAGGCGCCCGCAGTGCCGCCGGCGCCGATGAAGCCGAACAACCGCTTGCCTTGTTCGGACGTGAACAAATCGGCCATGAACGACCAGAACACCGCCACGGCAAACAGGTTGAACACGCTGACCCACACAAAAAATACGCGCGCTACAATGACTGTCTCTATGTTGAAGGTCAGCAGCAGCCAGAACAGAACAAGGTTGATGACAAAAAACTGGTAGACGATCGGGATAAAGCGAGCGCGCGGCAGCCGCGCCACCAGGGCGCCATAGAGCGGCTGTGCCACGAGCAGGGTAACGAAGGTCGCTGTGAACAACCACGGCAGGTTTTTCACCCCTCCCGCGAGCCCCATCTGGTCACGCAACGGCCTCAGGACGTAGTAGCCGGCAAGGAGCGAAAAAAAATAGGCGAAAGACCAAAGTGCCGCGATGCGCTCTTGCGGCGTCGCCGGCACGAAGCGGCTCAGCCAGCGCTCAAATGAATTCATGGCAACGAGAGTTTTTTCTTCAGTTCGGCGGCCGACACCGGCTGGCCGTAGCCTGGTTGCCCGCGCTGAAAGCGGCGCGCATCAGCCAGCTTGCCGACAACGACCGGATCAAAGCCTGCATCGTGCACAAGGCCGGCCGCAACTTGCACGGCCTGGGGGTCGTCGCCCGCGATCGGTATCGCAAGCTTCGGATCGGGCCGATGTGCTTCGCGCGCAAATATCGCGTAAGACATCGTGTTGAAGGCGCGCACGACGCGTGCACCGGCAAGATATTTTTGCGAGGTCACGCCGATGCCGTTTTGCTCGACTTCGTCGGCCACGGCGCCGTCGCGCGCCTGCACGGCATTGCAGGCGTCGAGCATGACCTTGTTTTTCATTGCCGCCGAATAGTCCTTGCCGATTTGCGGAATTGCTCCATAGGGCACCGCAATAAAAAGAACGTCGCCAAAAGCGACCGCTTGTTCGACCGTCCCGGCCTGCGCGAGGCTGCCGAGCTTCGCAACCATGTCTTTCAGTTCGTCGGGATGACGCGACGAGAACATTACCGGATGGCCGCTCTTGACCCACAAGCCGCCGATTGTCCCGCCGATATGGCCCGAGCCGATGATGCCGATTTTTGAGGGAGACTGGCCTTGGGCCCAAAGCCGGGCCGGCTCGAAAACCAAACCTAACATCGCGAGGCCGCCGGCGCGCAGGAGCGTGCGGCGGCCAATCGGCATGACAATTTGATCAGACATCAGAGCTCCCAAATGCAAATCAGAAACGTTTTCCGTGCCGATCCTTGCAGCGAGATTTGCCAAAGGCTTCTCACGGTTGCGTGAGGTTGCGCCCGGCGCACCGCATCCATGCATCTATCGACGGGTCCTGATGCTGACGAGGTTGAGCCGCCATTGGCTGCCGGCGCAGGCAGCGCCGGGAACCTTTGTTCCGTGCGGTCATCTAACGGCTCGTGACATTGGTTAAAGGAGCGCACATGACGTCCACGATCCATGCCCTCGATCGAGCCGCCTTATCGCCAGTCGATAAACCGCAGCCGGAGCGCGGCGACGCCGAAGCCGCAGTCCGTACCTTGTTGCGCTGGATCGGCGAGGATCCGAAGCGCGACGGATTGCGTGAGACGCCCAACCGCGTGGTGAGGGCCTTCGAGGAGTTCTTCTCCGGTTACAGCCAGGATCCGGCGGAGATTCTGCAGAAGACCTTCGAGGAAATTGAAGGTTATGACGAAATGATTGCGCTGCGCGGCATTCGCTTTGAAAGCCATTGCGAACACCACATGGCACCGATCATTGGTCAGGCCTGGGTCGCCTATGTGCCGAGCGGGCGTGTCGTCGGCATCAGCAAGCTTGCACGCGTCGTCGAAGTTTACGCCAGGCGGCTGCAGATTCAGGAAAAGCTGACGGCGCAGATTGCGAATACGATCAACGATGTGCTCAAGCCGCAAGGGGTCGGCGTCATCATCAAGGCGTCGCATCATTGCATGGCGACCCGCGGCGTCCACAAGCCTGAGTCCGATCTCGTCACCAGCCGCATGCTTGGCTGCTTCCGCGATAATCCGCTGACGCGGCAGGAATTTCTCAGCATGGCGGTCTAGTGGCATGCGTGTCGGGCAGGTTATAATAGCGCTATCGCGGAGCCGTTTCGGTTCGAGTATGTGGGCAAAGAAAACGGACGCGCTCGAACCGAATAGGGTAGCAGGACGTTGCCAAATCTGCGCTTGCAATTTGTCGGCTGCGGAGATGCGTTTGGCTCAGGGGGCCGCTTCAATACCTGCTTCCATGTAACCGGCGGCCTCACGAATTTTCTGATCGATTGCGGGGCCTCCTCGCTTGTCGCACTGAAGCGGCTGAACATCGACCGCAACGCGATTGATCTCATCCTGCTCACGCATTTTCACCTGGACCATTTCGGCGGCGTGCCGTTCTTTATTCTGGACGCTCAGCTCGTTGCCAAAAGAGAGCGGCCGCTGACAATTATCGGGCCGCCCGGTTTGACTGATTGGTATCATCGCCTGTTCGCCGCAACGTTCCCCGGCGAGCGAAAGCTGCCATTCGAGCTCAATCTGCGCGAAGTCGAAATCGGCGCGCTTTCCGGGTTCCCCGGACTTGAAGTCGCGCCGTTCCACGTCCGCCACGACGACAAGGCAGGCCCATGTCTTGCCTACCGCATCGAGCTCGAAGGAAAGATACTTTGCTATTCGGGCGACACCGAGTGGACCGATACCTTGCATGAGGCAGCAAGAGGCGCTGACCTGTTTATCTGCGAATGCTACATGTTCGAGAAGGCGGTTCGCGCCCACCTGTCGCTGTCGATACTGCGCGAAAAGCTGCCGGCAATCGGCGCCAGGAAGGTTATTCTCACTCATATGAGTGACGACATGCTGTCACGCGGCCAGGAAATTGAATTCGAAACCGCCGCAGACGGAAAAATAGTCACCTTTTAGTTTGCTGAGCATCTTTGCGGCAAGGCGAGGACATGAGGCGCGCAGGCTTGTAAGTGCTTGCGATTAGCGCTTCCATTCGGCTTCGGAAGTTCGAACGGGGTGGATGTCTCATGCTTCGGTTACTTGTTCTCTTCAATCTCGCGCTGGCTTCGCTGCCGGGGGCGGCGCAGGCGCAGCAATATCCCGATCATCCCGTGAAGATCGTCGTCGGCTACGCGGCGGGCAGCGGCCCCGACCTTCAGGCGCGTACGGTGGCACAGCAGCTCAGCCGCGATCTCGGTCAGCAGTTTTTCGTTGAAAACCGGCTCGGCGCCAATGGCACGATCGGCACACGTTCTGTCGTGCAGGCGAAGCCCGACGGCTATACGCTGCTGTTCTCGTCGAACGGAATCGCTCCTACACCGTTTGTCTATAAGAATCTCGGCTACGACATCTTCACTGATCTTCAGCCGATTGCGACGGTCGGGATCCTCGACGGTCTGTTCATGCTTGTCGACGCCAAATCGCCATACAAGACTCTGGCGGAGTTCATCGACCACGCCAGGAAAGACCGCGCCACCTACGGTTCTCCCGGTGTAGGCAATGGCCTGCATCTCGCTGCCGAGATTTTCAGCAAAAAGGCCGGCATAAAGATGCAGCACATCCCCTATAAAGGTGCATCGGAGGTCATGACGGGAATGCTCAGCGGCAGCGTGGAGACGATGTTCGTTACGCCGCCGTCAGTCATGGGGCTGCTCAAGGAAGGCCGTGTCCGCGCACTCGCCTTTACCGGAAGCAAGCCGTTTCCGGCTTTTCCCAATGTGCCTCTTATGAAGGATATGCTGCCGGGTTTTGACCCGATCGGCTCTTGGGCCATGTTTTTTGCGCCGGCAAAGACGCCGCGGGAAATCGTCGAGAAACTGAATGCGGCCATACGGGCGGCGCTGCAGGCGCCGGCGGTTGCTTCGATCATGCAGCGCGATGGTTACATGCCCGACAATAGAGGCGTCGCCGAAACGACGGCCTACTTCCGTCAGGAAGTCAAACTGATGGGCGATGCGGTCAAGGCAGCCGGAATTGAACCGAACTGAACTGGGTCAACCGATCGCATCCAGGCGTTTGCCCGAGGCCGTCACCGGCTTCGCGCTGATGAGCACGAATGCGATAACACAAACTTCGCTGCCGCGATTGACCCAATTGTGCATCGTGCCGCGCTGCACCAGCACATCGCCGGCGTTCAATTTTACGACCGTACCGTCGTCGAGTTCCATGTCGATCGAGCCGGAGATGACGACCGCGTAGTCGACAGAATCCGTGCGGTGATTGCGTGGAGCGACGCCCGGCTCATAGCGAACAATGCGAAACACCGTTCCGCCTTCGACGGTGGTCTTGAACGTGCCGGATGTCGGGTCGTGAAAGCTATCATTGTCGACTGGAAAGCCTTTCGTCGACCAGACAACGCACGATGACGCGCCTTGCCGGTTGGAGATGACGTTCTTCGCGACTTCATCGATTTCAATCCTGGCGCGGCCGTCGGCCGTATGCCCCGTCACGACGCGACGTATTTTCAGACTCATGAACGACCCTTTCCGATCGAAAGTTATTTGCCTTCATTCCGCTTGAGGAAGGCAGTGAATATGGCGGCCAGGCGCGGTTCGGCGTCCCGCCATTCCTTGCGGTCCCATTCCTTGAGGAGATCGTTGTCGGCGCGCCTTGCAACCACGTCGTCATGCAATTCGCTGTTGCGAATGAACGAGCTCACCTTGCGGGCGGTCGCCGGCGTGTGGATGACGTCATTCCCGGCGATCAGGCAGGCCGGCGCCTTGATCGCCCGCAGGTCCGCCTCGGCCGCGCCGACGACCGGCAAGTTTGCCGATTGAAGAAAGCCATCCCGCCAGCGCGTCATTACCGCGATGAAGTCGCCGGGTGCGGTGTTCAGGAGCCGCTCCCGGTTGGCAGGGCGCGCCCTGATGCATTCGCCGAAATGCTCGCTTTCGCTCACCGCCTGCATGCCGCCGGCCTTCGCCAGCTTGATGTATTGCCCGTAGTAATTTTCGGCCAGGCGATCGACGGCTTCCTGGCCGCCGGTGAGGCGCCAGAGCAAGAGGCCGCGCAGTCCGCTCGGGTGCCGCATGGCATAGAGGATCGCCAGTCGTGCGCCCGCTGAGGAACCGCCGGCATACATCGGCAAGGCGTCTAAACTCTTGCCGAGCGCATGGAGATCGTCGGCCCAGATTTCATGTTCTGACCCTGAGCCGTCGAACGCGACGCCGGAAGCGCCGCAATTGCGACGGTCGTGCAGCAGCACGCGAAAACCGGACGCGGCGATTGTCTTCGACAGATTGACCAGTTCGGCATAAGGCCTGCGGCTCCCGGGCGTGAAAGCGATCCAGGGGCCGCGGTCTCCAATGACGTCGTAGTTGATAGCGACGCCGCGAACCAGCGCTTCAGGCATCGTCACACCCGTTCCGTTGTCCGTTTACGACTTTGTACTGCAATGGTGCAGCCAATGTTGCAAGCAGCGGCGCGGTGATTTTGCCGGTCAGGCATGCACGTGATATCGCTGGTGCGGGGCCGCCGCCGTGATCAGTTGGAGCCGCAACCTTATGCCGTTTCTTGCCCAAATCCGTATTGCATTTTTCTGCTGCATCCTCGTTGCATTTGCGGCAGTCCCTGCGCATGCGGCCGATTACCCGAGCCGGCCGGTCACATTGGTCGTCGCTTTCACCCCCGGCGGACCGAGCGATGTGCTGGCCAGGATTGTCGGAAAGAAGATGGAGCAGTTGCTTGGGCAGCCTTTCGTCATTGAAAATCGTCCCGGCGCAGGCGGCAACGTAGCGGCGGATTTTGTCGCGCGTGCCGCGCCGGATGGCTACACGCTGCTCATGGGCAATAACAGCATCCTTGCCACCAATGAGGCGCTCTATAAGCACCTCAATTACAGTCCCGGTAAGGACTTCATCCCAATCACGCTGGTGGGGACGCAGGCCAATATTCTGGTGGTCAATCCGGCGGTGCCGGCTCACTCGCTGAAGGAGCTTATTGCGCTCGCCAAGGAACAGCCGGGCAAGATCAACTTCGCATCGTCAGGCTACGGCGCAGCGGCGCACCTTGCCGGCGAGTTGTTCAAATCCGAAGCGAAGATCGATATTGTGCACGTTCCCTACAAAGGCGCTGCACCGGCGTTACAGGACGTGATCGCCGGCCATGATCAGATGATGTTTGCGACCGCGGCATCAGTCATCGGACACATACAGGGCGGTCGCGTGCGCGCATTGGCTGTGACGACGCTCAAGCGTACACAGATTCTGCCCGATTTGCCGACCATGGATGAGGCCGGGTTGAAAGGCTTCGAGGCGAGCACGTGGCACGGGCTGGTGGCTCCCGCCGGAACCCCGAAACAGGTCATCGCCATGTTGCACGACGCCGCGGTGAAGGCGCTGCACGACCCCGATGTGCGGGCATCGCTGGGCAAGCTCGGTGTCGATATTGTCGGCGATACACCTGAGGAATTCGAGGCCTATATCAAGAGCGAAATTCCCAAATGGACGGCGATCGTCAAGGCTTCCGGCGCGACACTGGACAAATAGTCGATGACTAAAGTGGCCCGCCCCGAAGGTGCGCTCGCGCGCAATGTCCGCCGGATCGGGCATCTCGATTTGCCGGGCGCGGGGCAGGTCACCGTAAGCGGCAGCCACGCCTATGTTGGACATATCCCCAACAAGGAAAACCTTGGCACGTCAGTCGTCGACATTTCTGATCCGAAAAATCCGCGCCTTGTCGCCGCCATCACGCTCGACGATCCGGCCTCGCACAGTCACAAGGTTCGCGTTGCCGGCGATCTGATGGTCGTCAATCACGAACGCAACCCGACACCGGTCGGGCGCCGCGCCGAACAGCTGCCGGGCGTGCGGCGGTCGCTGCTCGAAGAACATGGCCGCGAGCCTACTCGTGCCGAGCTTGCGAGAAAACTGAATATCACGGAGGCCGATCTTGCCGCCGTCGAGGCGGCGGAAAAGCAGCCTTACCGCAACGGCGGATTTCGGCTTTACGACGTGTCAAAGCCGAAGGCGCCGAGACTGATCCATCACCACCTGACCGGTGGTATCGGCGTACACCGCTTCGATATGGACGAGCGCTACGCCTACATCTCGACCGAGATGGACGGTTTTGTCGGAAATATCCTGGTGATCTACGATATTCGCGATCCGGGTAAGCCCCTCGAGGTCTCACGTTGGTGGATGCCGGGGCAGCACATCGCGGGCGGTGAAAAGCCCGACTGGTCCGGCAAGCGCCACCGGTTGCACCACGCGCTGCGCTTCGGAAACGAAATGTGGGCGAGCTGCTGGCATGGCGGCTTCCGCATTGTCGATATTGCAAGCATGCAAACGCCGCGGACCGTCGCGTCGTACAACTATCATCCGCCGTTTCCCGAGCCCACGCATACGGTTATGCCGGTGCCAATCCGGCTGGGCGGTCGCCGTATCGCGCTTGCCATTGATGAAGAAGACCAGGCGCAGAGCGCACATGAAGAAGAGGCGCGGCGCGGCCGGCCGCATGCGGGCATGTCGGTGTTTGATGTGAGCAACTATGCCGACATCAGGCCGCTGTCGCTGTTCGAAGTCAGCGAACTTGATTCACCGTTTGCCCGCACGCCCGGGACGCGGTTCGGCGCGCACCAATGTCATGAACGCATGGCCGGTACGCTTGTGTTCGCCGTCTGGTTCAGCGCCGGTCTGCGTGTGATCGACGTCGCCGATCCATCGGCACCGCATGAGGTGGGCTATTTCATTCCGGATCCTGTTGGCGGCCGTGCCGCACCCCAGAGCAACGACGTCATTCTCGATGGGCGCGGACTGATCTATGTCGTCGATCGGCACGTCGGTTTTGATGTGCTCGAATTCGACGGCGGGCGCACGGTGTGACAGGCTATTCCTTGTCCCTGAAGAATGCGCCGACGTCGGCGGTAAACGCGCTGCGCGACTGCGGGTCGAGATAAAGCATGTGACCGCCGCGATACAGTTTCAGCTGGACGCGCCCCGGCGGATCGAATGCCGGCATATGGTCGAGAATGTATCGTGTCATCGCATAAGGCGTGACCATGTCGGAATAGCCGTGCGCGACGAGCAGCCGGAAAGAAGGTCCGAAGGCGAGAAGAATGCGGAGATCGTCTTCGACACCCGCCTGGGTCCGGCCACCTTGCCAGTCCCAGTGGCTGGTGACATCGCCGGAGAGCAGCGCGTAGGTCATTTCGGTCTTGAAGCCGAGCTCGTTACGCGCGTAGCTCGCCATGGCGCCGCCGTAGGCGCGGGTCACCGCGTCGAGGATTGGATCGGGCCCGCGCGATGAACGCAATTCCGGATAGGGATCGTCGACAGCGAAGTTGGCATCGTAGTGACTGACGATTTTGCTTTCGGAGGCACGCAGGTTCTTCACATAGGCATTTCCGGCAAAGCCGCGCGCTTGTGTGACCGCATCGAGCGGCATGCCGCTGACCTGGGCCACGCGCTCATAGAACGCACCCGCCGCCTCACCCTTCGGCGGCGGACCGGCCAATGTGACCAGGTAGTCGGTCGATGCGAATTTCTCAGCGGCCGCAAGTGCGTCGGCGCTGAATTTGTGCTTGCGTTCGAGCTCAGCCGCGGCCAATGACGGCAGCTGCAGCGCGGAATGCAGGGCCGAGCTGTCATCGCCGAATGTCAGCCAGCCCTCCAGCAACGGCGACAACATGACGATACCGTTGATCGCGATGCCCTGATCGCGCTGGAGCGCACGTGCCGTCTTTGCAGCACGGAAACCCCCGTAGCTCTCGCCAAACAGATATTTCGGAGAGGCGGCACGGTCGTTTTTGGCAACGTAAAGAGCGACGGCTTTCGCCATCGCCTCCGCGTCGCTTTTGACGTTCCAGAAGTGCTTGGAATCGTCAGGCTTGACCGCGCGGCTCCATCCGGTGCCGATCGGATCGATCAGCACCAGGTCGGTGAAGGCGAGCCATGTATCCGGATTGTCGCGCAGGGTTGCGCGCGCGGCATCGCGTGCATCTGGCCCGAAATCAAGGATGCGGGGACCGACCAGGCCGAGATGCAGAAAAGCGGAAGCCGCTCCGGGCCCGCCGTTGAAAACGAATGTGATCGGGCGGGCGGCGCCGGCGTCCTTGGCTACATAGGCCACATAGAATACCGCGGCGCTCTGGTCGCCGGATTGATCGTAGAAGGCGAGCGTGCCGGCGGTCGCCGTATAGGCGAGCTTGCCGCGTGGCGTATCGATCGAATGTTGCGTGACGGCGTCGGCGGGCAACAGGCGAAGGACACCTTTGCCTGGCTCATGGCGCTCGGCGGGAGCGGCGTGAGGGCGCCCTTTCTCGGGCTCCTGCGCGCCGGCGGCGCTGACGCTGACGGCGACAAGCAAAACCAGGGTAAAACGCATCAGCAAGGAGAATTTCATCGGCACGCGCGTCTCCAGCTACGGCACGCCCCGAGTGCCGATCGCCCGGCCAGCCCGGCCGGGCGAAGCCTTACCTTCTGCCGCGGAAATTCGGCCGGCGTTGCTGTGGGGCCGCGGACGGAGCGTCGCCCTTGTGACGGAAACTGATGCGTCCGCGTTGCAGGTCGTAAGGTGACATTTCAACGATCACGCGGTCGCCGACGCCGGTCCGGATGCGAAATTTGCGCATCTTGCCCGCAGTGTAAGCCAGCACCTCGTGATCATTATCAAGCTTCACCCGAAAATTGCCGTCGGGAAGAACCTCGGTGACCGTGCCGTCGAACTCAAGCAGTTCTTCTTTCGCCATCCATTCGTCTCCGGTTGCCTCAATTTGGGCGGTGGCCGGCATTACGGCGCGGCTCGCCCGGATGTTGCATAAATTTAACATTTCTCAAATCGTTTGGCTCGCCTTTCCCGCGTTCGTGATGGGACGGTCTTTGGCCGCCATGCTGGCTTTTTCCCTTGCTCTGGCCGCGAGGCTGATGATTTCCGCGCGGATGCGGACGGCCATTGTTGCGTCCGGCGGCGTGGCGCGCTCCCGGTTGGCCTTCGGTCCTGCCGGTACGCCGGTCGACGGCCGGGATCGCCATGCGGATGAGCCGCTCAATATCCCGCAGATAGGCCCGCTCTTCGTGGTCACAGAACGAAATTGCGACGCCCTCGGCGCCGGCGCGCGCGGTGCGCCCGATGCGGTGGACGTAACTTTCCGGGATGTTGGGGAGATCGTAGTTGACGACGTGGCTGACGCCATCGACGTCGATGCCGCGCGCGGCAATGTCGGTGGCAATGAGCGTCCGCAGCGCTCCTTTGCGGAAAGCGGATAGAACGCGTTCGCGCTGGCCCTGCGACTTGTTGCCGTGGATCGCCTCGGCCGGGATGCCCGCCTTGTCAAGGACGCGAACGACTTTGTCCGCCCCGTGCTTGGTACGGGTGAAGACGAGCACACGGTCGATCGTTTCAGTTTTGATGATTTCCGCGAGCAGCGCCGGTTTCGATGCCTTCTCCGTCAGGATCACGCGCTGTGCGATACGTTCCGCCGTCGTCGCCTGCGGCGTGACAGCGACGCGTGCCGGATCTCGGAGCATTTGTGCAGCGAGCTGCGTGATCTGCTGCGGCATGGTCGCGGAGAAGAACAGGGTCTGCCGTGCTTTCGGCAGCATGGCGACAATCTTCCTGATGTCGTGAATGAAGCCCATGTCGAGCATGCGGTCAGCTTCGTCGAGCACCAGCACCTCAATTTGGTCCAATCGCAGTGCGCGCCCATTCACGAGATCGAGCAGACGCCCCGGCGTTGCGACGAGAACATCGGCGCCGCGCGACAATGCGCGGATCTGACGGTTGATCGGCACGCCGCCAATGGCGAGCGCAATATCCAGTGGACGGATATGGCGGCCATAGGCGCGAAAACTGTCGGCAATTTGTCCGGACAATTCGCGTGTCGGGGAGAGCACCAGCACCCGGCACGACTTCTGCCGTGGACGGATGCGCTTGTTGTAGAGGTGGTTGAGAATCGGCAGCGCGAAGGCCGCGGTTTTCCCCGTTCCGGTTTGTGCGATCCCGATGACGTCGCGGCCTTGGCCTGCGAGCGGAATGGTCTGCGCCTGGATCGGGGTGGGGGTGACGTATTGTTCCTGCTTGAGAGCATTCAGGATCGGCTCTGCGAGGCCGAACTCGTTAAATGACGTCAAAGAGTCTCTTTTCTGTATGGCGAAGCCGCCAAGCCGCTGTCGCGGCCGGCAGAATCGCGGGTTCTTCAGGACATCCCGCGTGGCCAGGGTTGTCGGCTTATGGAAACCGGAGGAGGCGGGGCGAAATTCGTATCAGTGAGCTTCGTGCACGCAGCCCGCAAACCCGAAACCGGGTCGTTCATCCGTTGCCGGTCATATGACAGGTGCGGGTGTCCTTTTCAAGGCGGAAGGCCGAATTGCGGTGTCATATGATGAACAAAAGCCTTTAAACGGCCGGTTGGGGTGCGCGAGCCCGCAATGGGAGGGGCCGCGGACGCAATAGACAAGCCCGCGCAGATCGGGGAATGTCGAGCGGCCAAACTACCGTCCTGGGCCAGAAAGACACTCCGGAGTTCATGTAATGCCGTTTCCCAGGGCCTCTACGGCCCTTTCCCGCTTTACCGTCCTCGACCTGACCCGCGTGCGGTCCGGGCCGACCTGTGTCCGCCAGCTCGCGGACTGGGGCGCCAATGTCATCAAGATCGAAACGCCGCCGCATCTGGAAAAAGGCGAGGGGCCGGGTGGCCCGCGGGAGAATGCGGACTTCCAGAATCTTCATCGCAACAAGCGAAGCATGACGCTCGACCTCAAGTCGCCGCAGGGGCTCGCCGCCTTCAGGCGGATGGTCGAAAAGGCCGACGTGGTGGTCGAGAATTTTCGTCCTGACGTGAAAGACCGGCTCGGCATCGACTACGAGTCGCTGAAGAAGATCAACAAGCGCATCGTGCTCGGCAGCATTTCGGGCTTTGGTCAGGACGGGCCATATCGCGACCGTCCGGGCTTCGACCAGATTGCGCAAGGCATGGGCGGCCTCATGTCAATCACCGGATTGCCGGGGCAGGGGCCGGTTCGCGTGGGCATTCCGATCGCGGATCTTTCCGCCGGGCTGTTCTGTGCGCTCGGGATCCTGGTTGCACTTCTTGAGCGCGAGGTTTCCGGCGAGGGCCAGTGGGTCAACACGTCGCTGCTGCAGGCGCAGATCTTCATGCTCGACTTTCAGGCGGCACGCTGGCTGCAAATGCATGAAGTCGCCAAGCAGGCCGGCAATAATCATCCCACCAGCATTCCGACCGGCGTGTTCAAGACCAGGGACGGGCATATCAATATCGCATCCACCGGCCAGGTCATGTGGGAGCGGCTCTGCAATGCCCTGCAGGCGCCCGAGCTGATCAAGCATCCCGATTTCGCAACCGGCGCGCTGCGCTCGAAGAACCGGGACGCGATCAATGCCGAGATCGACAAACGCACCGCGCAGAAGACGAGCGCGGAGTGGATCGAGATCTTCAACCGGATCGGCGTGCCCTGTGGCCCGATCTATTCGATCGATCAGGTATTCGCCGACGAGCAGGTCAAGCATGTCGGCATTGCCCAGAGCGCCAGACGTCCCAATGGCAATGATCAGACCTTTGTGGGCCAGCCGGTGAAGCTCTCGCGTACGCCGAGCAGGATCGTGGCGACACCGCCTACGCAGGGCCAACATACGGACGAAGTGCTCAAGGAATTCGGCTTTGCCGAAAATGAAATTGCCGAGCTGCACAAGGCGCAGGCGGTGTAAAATTACTGTCATGCCCGGCACCCGGCCCCGGCCTTCGGCCGGCCCGAGCACAAGCCTTGTGCCGGGCATCGAGCTTGGGAACACATTGCCTTTCCAGGCGAGATGGCCGGGACAAGCCCGGCCATGACAAAGAGAGACGAAGGAGCAGAGGAATGAGCCAGACCGACAAAATGCTGTCTCGCAAGGAGGGCGGCGTCGGCTATCTGATTTTCAACAATCCGGAGCGGCACAATGCCGTTTCGCTGGAGATGTGGGAGGCCGCGTCCGGCTTTCTGGCGGATTTTGCCGCCGACAAGTCGATCCGTGTCGTTGTCCTGACCGGAGCAGGGGGCAAGGCCTTTGTGTCGGGTGCCGATATTTCCAAATTCGAGAGTGAGCGCTCGAGCAAGGATGCGATCGATCGCTATAATGTCGCGGTCGACAAGGCCAATACCGCGGTCTACGAATTTCCCAAGCCCACAATCGCGATGATCCGCGGCTACTGCATCGGCGGCGGCGTCGGTCTTGCGCTTTGCTGCGATCTGCGCATCTGCTCGGACAATTCGAAGTTCGGTGTGCCGGCCGCCAAGCTCGGCCTCGGCTACGGTTTCAAGGGCATAAAGAAGCTCGTCGACGTCGTGGGGCCTTCCTTCGCAAAAGAAATCTTCTTCACGGCACGTCAATTCACGGCGGCCGAGGCTCTGCAGATGGCGCTGGTCAACCGCGTTTTGCCGGACGCGGAGGTCGAGAAATATGTGAAAGACTATGCCGACACGATCAGCGGCAATGCCCCGCTTACGGTCAACTCGGTCAAGTATATTGTTGGCGAGGTCGTGAAGGACGAAAACGAGCGCAACCTCAAGAAGTGCGCCGATCTGGTAGCTCAGTGCTTCGCAAGCAATGACTATATCGAAGGGCGAAAGGCGTTCATGGAGAAGCGCCGGCCGGCATTCACCGGGTCTTAGGCGGCTGGCGGCGGTGGAATAACCGCCGGAGGCGTTGATAAGGAAGATACAAACGACAAGCCGCGATCAGCGGCGGGCTAAGGGGAGGAGCGCGTGGCGTCTGTGGAGTTGCGGGGACTGACCAAGCGATACGGCAGTGCGGCCGTGGTCGACAATGTGTCGCTCACAATCGCGCATGGCCATCTGGTCTGCCTGCTCGGACCTTCAGGTTGCGGCAAGACCACCACACTGCGTCTGATCGCCGGCTTCGTCGAGCCGAGCGAGGGCGAAATCCGGGTTGGTGAAAAACTCGTATCCTCGCCGGCGCATTCGTTGCCGCCGGAGCGACGCAACATGTCGATGATCTTCCAGAGTTATGCGCTCTGGCCGCATATGACGGTGGCCGAGAACATCGTCTATGGGCTCAGGATCAGAAAGTTGGACCGCGGTACGATCGGCAAGAAGCTCGATTCCATCCTGGCGACCACGAAACTTGCGCCGCTCGCGGAACGCTATCCCGGCGAACTGTCGGGAGGACAGCAGCAGCGCGTTGCGCTGGCGCGCGCGCTGATCGTCGAACCGGAGACGCTCTTGCTCGACGAGCCGCTGTCCAATCTCGACGCAAACCTGCGCGAGGAAATGCGGTTCGAAGTACGCCGGCTGCACGACGCCTATCGATACACCACGGTCTATGTCACGCACGACCAATCCGAGGCGATGACAACCGCCGATCTGATTGCCGTCATGAATGCCGGGAAGGTCGAACAGGCCGGCTCACCGGAGGAAATCTACGACCGCCCGCGGTCGGAATTCGTCGCGCGATTCATCGGATCGAGCAATGTCATCAAGGGCAAGGGCCTCGATGCTTCACGGGTCGATTTCGCCGGAACCCCGCTGCGCTGCAGCGGGGAAAAGATCAATGCCGGCGCCGAGATCCCGGTATCGATCCGGCCGCACGACGTCGCGATTTCAGCGTCGCGTTTTCAGGGCGAGAACGTGGTGCCGGCCACTGTTGTCCGGCAGGTCTTTCTCGGAGGCAATCGGGATTATATGGTTGAGGCAAAGGACGGCACGCAACTGCGCGTCCTGACCCGTGCTGACGAGAACATCGCGCAAGGCAGCGCGGTTTGGCTGCAACTGCCGCCGGAGCGCTGCCGCGCGCTGAGCGGATAATAAAGTCGGGGCGAGACGACAAGAAGATTATGGAGGATACGTCGATGAAAGGCTCAAAATTCTCACGGCGCGACGTGCTGATCGGATCGAGCGCGTTCGCCGCGGGGGCGGCGCTCTCGACACGAGTCGTGTCGGCTGCGCCAGCTGCGGGTACGACAACGCCGGCTCTTATCGAGGCGGCGAAGAAGGAAGGAAAAGTGGTTTGGTATACGTCGATCGATCTCAAGCTTTCCGAAACGATCGGTAAGGCATTCGAAGCAAAATATCCAGGCGTCCAATGCAAGGTGGAGCGTAGTGGCGCGGAGCGGCTGTTACAGCGCATCGGGCAGGAATATGCCGCGAACGTCCATGCTGTTGACGTCGTCAATTCATCCGACGCTTCGTTGCTCGTCTACTGGAAGCAGCAAGGGATGCTGGAGCCCTATGTGCCCGAAGACGTCGCCAAATTTTATCCGGCCGCGCACAAGGACCCCGACGGCACCTATGCCAGCTTCCGGGTATTCCTGTGTGTCATCGCCTACAATACCAATCTGGTGAAAAAGGAAGAGGCGCCGAAAAGCTTCGCCGATCTTCTGGATCCGAAATGGAAGGGCAAGATCGTCAAGGCGCATCCGGGCTACAGCGGCACGATCATGACGGCCACCTATCAGTGCTCGCGGGATCTCGGCTGGAGCTACTTTGAGAAGCTTGCCCAGCAGAACGTGCTGCAAGTGCAGTCAGCGGCCGACCCGCCGAAGAAAATCGCGCTCGGTGAACGCGCGATCCAGGCCGACGGAGTCGAATATCTGATCCTGCACGAAAAGGAATCCGGCCAGCCCGTGGAACCAGTCTATGCCACCGAAGGCACGCCGATCATCGTTGGCCCGAACGGGATGTTCAAGGCGGCGCCAAACCCCAACGCCGCGCGTCTATTCCAGAATTTCTGCTTTACGCCCGAGTGCCAGCAGTTGTGCATCGATGTCGGCGGCTTGCGCTCGGTCCATCCGCAGGCGAAGGAGCATGCGGGCCGCACGCCGCTCAGCCAGATCAAACTGATGAAGGATGATCCCGCGGCTGTGCTCAAGAACAGCGAGCAGATCAAGGCGCACTATGTGAAGATCTTCCACGTGTGATCGCGTGGTCCAGCAGCGTCATGGCCGGGTATGACCCGGCCATGCGCGTCTCTCCGGTTTCGTGGTTTTTGGGTCGGGAATGCCCGCGGCGGTCGCGGGCAAGACAATCGAGGCGCCAAGCAGAAGTAGCCAAGCATGACGATTGCGCTGCCGACTTCATCTGTGTTGCGCCGCGGGTTCGGCATCGACATGTCGAAGCCGGTCCTGTTTGTATTTTCGTTTATTCTGTTCGCACTGATCGCGATGCCTCTCGGATGGCTCGTGTACTATGCCTTTACGACAAAAGACGGGGCCTTCACGGTCGAC
>DATEKG010000239.1:0-2528 GCA_035277565.1 Pseudolabrys sp. | reverse complement strand
ACATGATTCGAAGCATATTTACGCGCGACAAGCCCGGAACGTCCGATCCCGCAATAGCCGATGCGGTTGCCGACGCGCAGTTGTCCTATGGCGAGATGATCCCAACGGGAACCTATCTCGACATGTGCGCGAATTTGCCCGTCGTTGACCCCACAAAAATCAATGCCCCCACTCTTATTACACGTGGCGAGCATGATGGTATCGCCACGATGGAGGATCTCACTGGTTTCTTCACGAAACTTCCCAACGCAGATAAGCAATTTTCGGTCCTACAGGGTTCGGCGCATATTGCCCCGTTCGGTCTAAACGCTCATCGATTCTACCACATCCTATACAGTTTCCTGGATATGCCAGAACGACACGATAAAAAGTAATAGGGGCTGAAACTTCCCGGGATCTTTCTCTTGGGAGCGTCCACCCCTCATTCAATTCATTGAGAAAGGCAGAAGGATGGATCTCGGAATAAAGGGCCGCGTAGCGATTGTCAGTGGCAGCAGCCGCGGTATCGGCCGGGAAACGGCGCGCGAGTTTCTCCAGGCCGGCGTCAAGGTGATGACCTGTGCTCGCGATGGGGATGCTGTTGCGAACACGGCCAGGGAGCTGGCCCAGAAAACCGGCGGAGAGATCCGTTCGATCGCCGCAGACATGCGCAAGCCTGAGGACGCGAAGCGATTGGTAGACGAAACTGTTCGCGCGTTCGGCACTGTGGACATTCTCGTCAATAATGCCGGTGAGATGTATTCCGGGCGTTTCGAGGAATTGACCGAAGACGGCCTGCGCAATCAGCTCGATACCAAGCTGTTCGGTTGGATGCGTGTGATCCGGGCCGTGTGGCCGATCATGCGCGATAAGAACTGGGGCCGCATCGTCAATCTTGTCGGTGGCGCAGGCAAGGAGCCTGATCCCTACATGTTCGGTTCCGGAATGACCAACAGCGCCCTGCTGAATTTGACGAAATCGCTTTCGACCGAATTTGCACCCCATAACGTGCTGGTGAACGCCGTGTGTCCGGGCTGGGTCGCAACGGATATGTGGCGCCGTAAGGCGGCCGGTCTGCAGAAAGAGCTTGGCGTGCAATCGGAAGAGGAGGCACGGAAATTGGCGGCGAAGAAAAACGCGCTCGGCCGATTTGGTCGCCCGGAGGAATTGGCTAACGCGATCGTCTTTCTCTGCTCTGAACGTGCGAGCTACATCACCGGCGTCTCGCTCAATCTGGACGGCGGTCGGTTGAAGGGCCTTTGGTAAGGAGTCGGCGGCTATGGATTTGGGGCTCGCCGGTAAAACAGCCATCGTGACCGGCGGGTCACGCGGCATCGGCTTTGCGACAGCGCAGCGGCTCGCCGCTGAGGGGGCCGCCGTCGGCATTTGCGGACGCGATTCGGTGCGGCTCGAAGCTGCCGTCGGTCGGCTTCGACAATCGAGTGCGAAGGTCGTCGGCATCGTTGCCGATACTACCAAGCCAGAGCAACGCGAAGCTTTCGTTGCGGCCGTGGCCGATCAGCTCGGGCCGCCGCAGATCCTGGTCAACAACGCGGGAACGCACGTGCGTGCGACCGTCGACGACATGACCGATGACCAGCTTCGTCGCCAGCTCGAAGACAAAGTCTTTGGATTCTTCGGCATGATACGCGCGGTCTTGCCGCATATGCGCCGGCTGGGAAGCGGCCGTATCGTCAACATTATCGGACAGGCCGTTCGCCACCCGCACCCCGATCGTCTTCCCAGCGGCATCACAAATGCGGCGGCGCAGGCCATGTCGAAGGCTGTGGCCGATGCTGTCGCGCGTGAAAACATCCGGGTGAACACGGTATGTCCGCAGTATGTGGAAACCGAGATCATCTCGACGATGATCAATAAAGAGATGCGTGAACGTGGGGTCACGAGGGAGGAAGCAGCCGCCGGTTTTACGCGGGCCAACGTTCTCGGCCGGCTTGGTCAGCCAGAGGAGATTGCCGATCTGATTGCGTGGGTCGCCTCGGACCGGGCGGATTTCGTCACCGGAAGTTCCATCTCCATTGACGGCGGTTATGGCCGCTACGTCTTCGGATAGGAGGCAGCGCCATGGATCTCGGAATCAACGGAAAGGCTGCAATTGTGACAGGTGGCACTAGCGGGATCGGTTTAGCGATCGCGCGGCGGCTACTGGCCGAAGGGGCAAAGGTCTTCATCACCGGCCGCGATAAGGAAAAGCTGACACAGAGTATCGCCGAGCTCTCTGGCGCCGGAGTCGTCAGCGGCGTAACGGCAAGGATCGAAAAGTCGACCGATGTCGCGCGAGTGGTCGAGGAAGCGGTAAAGGGGGCCGGTCGGCTCGATATCGTCGTGAGCAACGCAGGAACGCATCTGCGCGGGAGCCTCGACGAGCTCACCACCGAGCAGGTAGACACTCATTTTCGAACGAAGGTCCTCGGCGCCTGGGAGTTGGCTCGCCACGCCGTGCCGCACATGCGGCGGCAAGGAGCTGGACGATTTATTGTCATCATCGGGCAGGCCGGCAAAGTGCCCGGCCGCAACGTTTTGGCCTCGGC
>DATEKG010000238.1:0-2330 GCA_035277565.1 Pseudolabrys sp. | reverse complement strand
TTCAGCCGTCGCGTCCTTGAGACTTTTGATCTTGGAATCGCCTTTGACATACCAGTAAAGATCGCCGGTTCCGGTGAATGCGGGCGACAGAATTCGCACCGGCGCGCCTTTCGAGAAGGCGCGCATGACGCCTGCGGCGCCGACGCCGGCACCGATATCGGCGCTGCCCGATATGACGGCCTGAATTGTCTCGCCGGCGCCCTGCGTGCCGGTGTTCTCAAGAACCAGGCCGTGCTTCTTGAAAATGCCGGCGTCCTGCCCGAGCGTGGGAGCCTGGTTTTCCCAATTGTTGATTTGTCCGATGACGACCTTGAGCATGTCTTCCGCGGAAGCCGGCACCGCGCCGAGCATCGGCAGCAAGACAAGACCAAGCGCGCCGACCAATATCTTGAGCGCTTTCATGCGTGTCCTCCCTCTGGAATCGTGACCGTCGATTGCGGCCTTGTGATCGGCAGCATTCAACACCCCCCGCGCCTGACAGGAAAGGTTAATTTATCGGCGCTTTTTCCGCGTTGAGCCTGGCTTCGCCTTCGGGCGCGCCGCCTTTGCACGTGGTGGCGAGGCCTTGGCCTTTGCCGGGCGCGCTGGAGCCGGCGAGGCGGCACCGGCTTTATTGGCGATCCGCATTGACCAGTATTCCCAGGAGCGCACGAGTCCGGTGGTCTTTGAGCTGATCTGGCCCGCCAGTTTCGTTTCGCCGGGTGAAAGCGTGGCGATATCTGAGCCGATGCTCAAGGCCCGCACCTGATATTCCGCGTTGCGTGCGGAAAACACCGAACGAAAAACGCAGTCGCGCACGCTCGTGCCGGCGACCGTCACGCCGTGGCGCATCATCAGCACCATCCAGTGATTGCCGAGCGCCCGCGCAAGTGACGCCCCCTCTTCCGGCTTGATGACCAGCATGTTCGTGTCGCCGAATTCGTCGCGCTGATCCCAGAACGGCGGCCGGATTCCGCCGACGGCGCCCAGGTGAAAGACGGGCATGTAGTCCGTGCCGGTCGACAGCAACGGCATGAAAGCCGGGCAATGATGATGACAAACCGAGTTCACCTCGGGCCTTGCCTTGTATATCTCGCCGTGAATCACGCGCTCCGAATACTGCCCGACGCCCGGATCGCGATCCGGGGTCGAGTCGAGGTCGTATTCGATGAAATCTTCCGGCGTCACTAATTCCGGCGCGCGCGAGCGGGACAAAAGATAGCGATCGGGATTCTCGGGATGTCGCATGCTGACATGACCGAAGGCATCGATCACGCCCTCGTTGGCAACAATGCGGTTGGCGAGCGCAAGCTCGCGGCGGGCTTCAAGAAGCGTATTGGCCACTGGAGTTTCCTTTTGAAAGCGCAGATGGATCTATGTCCCGCATTATAGGACATGGCCCGCTTCGAACCAGCGTGACGGAGCTTGACAGAATGTGCCGGTTGGGGACGCTTTGAGCCGACATGACGGCAGCACCGCAAATCGTCATCGACAGCGTCAATCATCTCTACCGGCCGCCGCGCGGCCGGGAGGTGCTGGCGCTCGATCAGGTTTCGCTCGAGGTCGCCAATCGCGAATTCGTCGCGTTGCTCGGCCCATCCGGTTGCGGCAAGTCGACGCTGCTTTACCTCATTGGCGGCTTTCTGCCGGTGGAGACTGGCACCATCACGGTCGACGGCCAGAAGGTTGTCAGTCCCGGTCCCGACCGCGGAATCGTCTTTCAGCACTTCGCGCTTTTTCCCTGGAAGACAGTGCGCGGCAATATTCTTTACGGGCTCGAACGCCAGGGCATGCCGAAAGGCGAGCGCGAAAAACGCGCCATGGATTTCATTGAACTCGTCGGGCTCGCCGGATTCGAGGACAGTTATCCCTCCCAGCTGTCGGGGGGCATGAAGCAGCGCACGGCGATTGCCCGCACGCTCGCATTCGACCCCAAGATTCTATTGATGGACGAACCCTTCGGTGCGCTCGATGCACAGACGCGTGGCCTGATGCAGGTCGAACTACTCCGCATCTGGCAGCGCACGCCGAAAACCGTGATCTTCGTAACACACGATGTGCAGGAGGCGGTCTTTTTGGCCGACCGCGTCGCGGTCATGTCTGCGCGTCCAGGTCGCGTCAAGACAATCGTTGACACGCGCTTCGACAAAAACGATCCCGACATCTTCAAGAATAAGCAATTCGTCGAGAAGGTCGACGAGATCTGGAATTTGGTGAAGGAAGAGGCAATCAAGGCGCAAGGCCGGCGAACGTGACGGAGCGATGAAACAATTTATTGTCCGCTATCTTCCTTTGCTTCTGCTTGCCATCGCCTGGGAGGGTGCGGCGCGGCTTGAGCTGGTGTCGAGCAC
>DATEKG010000237.1:0-7950 GCA_035277565.1 Pseudolabrys sp. | reverse complement strand
TGCTGCTGGTGACGGTCGTCATGGTGTTGCCCAACGGCATACTCGGCGGCCTCTCGCTGATCGTCGCGCGGTGGAGACGCCGCACATGAGCGTGCCGGCCCTCGAGACGCGCGGACTGTCGAAGGCTTTCGGCTCGCTGCCAGTTGCGCGCGACATCGCGATCAGCCTGCCGGTCGGCGCCCGTTATGCACTGATCGGACCAAACGGCGCCGGCAAGACGACGCTGATCAATCTCATGACCGGGCTGCTCGCGCCCAATGCCGGACAGATCATGCTCGCCGGCGAAGACATTACCGCGCTCGGCCCGCAGGATCGCGTCCGGCGCGGGCTCGCACGCACTTTCCAGATCAATACCCTGTTCGCCGGCCTCAATGCGCTTGAGGCGGTAACCCTGGTCGTGGCCGAGCGCCGCGGCCTGTCCGGACAGTTCTGGCGCGGCGTCGGATCGCATTCGGAAGCAATCGACGAAGCTTACGAAGTGCTTCGCAAGCTGAAGCTCGGCGACAGCTGCTACCAGATCACACGCGAATTGCCTTACGGCCGGCAACGCCTGCTCGAGATTGCGCTGGCTCTGGCGACAAGGCCGAAAGTGCTGCTGCTGGACGAGCCGGCGGCAGGTGTGCCGCAGGAAGAGAGCGGCGAGGTTTTCGAAGCAGTCGCCGGTCTTTCCGACGATCTCACACTGCTCTTCATCGAGCATGACATGCATGTCGTCTTCCGTTTCGCCAGCCACATCATTGTGCTGGTGGGTGGCGCAATCTTCACGGCAGGCTCGCCGGCGGAAATCTCCGCCGACCCCGGCGTCCGCGAGGTCTATCTGGGCAAGCGCAAACATGGCTGAGGCCCTGCTCAAGCTGGACAAGGTGACGGCGGGCTATGGCGACGCCGTCGTGCTGCAGGGGATTTCATTCGAAATCGCACAGCACGGCAGCCTGGCGCTGCTTGGCCGCAACGGTGTCGGCAAGTCGACATTGCTGCTCACCATCATGGGCTACACGCAGCAACGCGGCGGCCGCATTTATTGGCAGGGCAAGGACGTCTCACGTATTGCTCCGCATCGGCGCGCCGCCGACGGGATCGGCTGGGTCGCGCAGGAGCGTGAGATCTTTCCGTCGCTTTCAGTTGAGGAAAACCTCACTGTCGCGGCACGGCGCGGCGCCTGGGATCTTGCGGCCGTCTACAAGCTGTTTCCGCGTCTGAACGAGCGGCGCGGCAACATGGGCAACCAGCTCTCCGGCGGCGAGCAGCAAATGCTCGCCGTTGCGCGCGCGCTCATGACCAATCCGTCGCTGATGCTCCTCGATGAGCCATTCGAAGGCCTGGCGCCGGTGATCGTCGACGAACTCGCCGCGGCAATGAAGCTCATGCTTGCGGACAGACGGATCGCCATCATCCTGGTAGAGCAGCATACCGACCTTGCGCTCGAATTGACGGCCGAGGCGATCGTGCTGGAACGCGGCGAAATTGCGCACCGTGCGCCATCGGCACAGCTGCGGCAGGACAACGCTACCCTCGAACGGCTGGTCGGGTTGCGCGTCGCGGCGGTGGTGTGAGAAGCTTCTCGCCGTTCAGCTCGCAACCCGTGCTGGCGCGCCTGAACGAACGTTTCAGCCGAGGTACCCAATGTCCAATCCCATGATTCCCCGCGAGCGCGCAGAATACTCCGCGATTGTGGATCGTCCGCCGCTTAAATTGCCCGGCAACGCTCGCATCGTGTTCTGGACCATCGTCAATTACGAAGTGTGGGACATTCACAAGCCGATGGCGCGGCAGCTGCTGCCGGCCCCGACCGGCGTTCCGCTGATGCCGGACGTGGTGCACTGGGCTTTCCATGAATACGGCATGCGCGTCGGCTGCTGGCGATTTCACGAGCTGTTCAGGAAACTCGGCATCAAGCCGACGCTCGCGGCTAATGCACGCATCTGCGAGGACTATCCGCGCGTTGCCGAACAGGCGCGCAGTGACGGGTGGGAATTCATGGGCCACGCCTATGAACAGGGGCCGATCCACAAGGAGACCGACCAGGCCGGCATGATCAAGCGGACGATGGATATCCTGACCAAATTCGCCGGCAAGAAGCCGGTCGGATGGCTCGGGCCAGGCCTGACGCAGACGCTGGAAACTCCCGATCTGCTGGCCGCCGCGGGCGTGAAATATATCGGCGATTGGGTCTATGACGACGAACCGACGGTGATCCGCACCACCAACGGCCCGCTGGTCACCCTGCCCTACACGATCGAGTGCAACGACATCCCGGTGATGATCGTCCAGCACCACAACAGCGACTATCTGTTCCAGATGGTGAAGGACCAGTTCGACCGGCTCTACGCCGAAAGCGCGAAGCGCGCGAAATTCTGCACGCTCGCCATTCACCCCTACATCAGCGGCCAGCCGCACCGGATCAAATATCTTGAGCAGGTCTACGACTACGTGAACAGGCATGAGGGCGTGCTGCACTGGAACGGCGAACAGATCCTCGACTGGTACCGCAGCACAACCAAGATCGAGGCGGCGGCGTAGTCGGCGACGCCAACTCCGCGTCCCCGCTTTCCGCCTTCGCGCCCCGCGCTACGGCGGACTCAAACCCGCCGAAGCTCGCGTAGCGAGCGGAGGCCGGGTCGCGGGAATGAGCGGGAGAAACCTTGGCATTGCCAACGGCGAAACCGCCGCATAGCGTGTGGGCCGCCGCCCATAACAACAAGATGCGGCAGGGAGGAACCACATGCACGGCAAGTTGATCGTGAGCGCTCTTGCGGGCGCGCTGGCGCTGCAGGCCATCGCTCCGGTCTCCGCCGCGGAAATCCGTCTCGCGCGGCAGTTTTCGATGGGCTACCTGCAGCTCAATGTGATGGAGCATCAGCAGCTCATCGAGAAGCACGCCAGGGCCCTGGGCCTCAACGATGTGAAGGTGTCGTGGTTCACCTTCAACGGGCCGACCGCCGTCAACGAAGCATTGATTTCCGGCAATATTGATGTCGGCTCGGGTGGCGTCCCCGGCCTGCTTGTGCTGTGGTCACGCACCAAGGGCACGCCGCAGGAGGTGCGCGGCATCTCGGCGCTCAGCTCGCAGCCTTTCCTGCTCAACAGCCGCGATCCGGCGATCAAGACCATCAAGGATTTCAAGGATAATGACCGCATCGCCGTTCCGGCCGTGCGTTCTTCGGTGCAGGCAATCACGCTGCAGATTGCCGCGGCCAAGGCCTATGGCCAGAAGGAATTCAACAAGCTCGATCCGCTCACCGTATCGATGACGCCGCCGGACGCCACGGTTGCCCTGCTCAAGGGCGGCGGCCAGATCGCGGCGGCCTTCAGCGTGCCGCCGTTCCAGTACCAGCAGCTGGAGGACCCATCCATCCACACCGTTCTCAATTCGTTCGATGTCATGGGCGGTTCGCATACATTCACGGCTGCCTGGACGTCGGCGAAATTCCGCGACGGCAATCCTGTGCTCTACAAGGCCTTGGTGGCCGCGCTGAAGGAGGCAACAGACATCGTCAACAAGGACAGGAAAGCAGCGGCGGCACTCTGGATCGAGGATTCGAAATCGAAGCTGTCCATCGACATGGTCGGCAAGATCGTCGCCGGCCCGCAGGTGCACTGGACGATGACGCCGGAGAACACGATGAAATATGCCGACTTCATGTCGAGCGTCGGCACGCTGAAGAACAAGCCGGCGGTGTGGAAGGATTACTTCTTCCCGGAGATCTACGACCAGAAGGGAAGCTAAATTTGCCCTCATAAGCGGGGACGCCCGGACAAGCCCGGCGTGACAAAAGGGAAGCCGTGCCTTCAACAGGTCGCGCGGACACAGGTTGTCGACCCGCAAAGCCAAAACTCCCGGCGCGAGCCACACGCGCCGGGAGTCTGGTTCGGTTCCGGTAGTGGGGATGGAGGCGTTGCCTCGCCGGAACCTACGCCTGGTTTGTTGTTCAATCGCGTTCGATTGATCTCGCTTTCAGATCCACTCACCTCCGAACCCGATCGGTCGGTTGCGGATGTCGTCGCACCCCGAGCGTATCAGTCGGTGGCTGCGGATTGCTCCATGAGTAGCCGTTGAAGACCGGAGGCTTGGGTCCGATTCCGACGGGTGGCCCCTTCCTTTTCGCGTCGGCGGGCTGCGCAGCGACGAGTGCGCCGACTGCAATGAGACCGAGAGCGATGGTGAGAATTTTGCGCATTGCCGTTTCCTGTTTCCGGTAAATGACATCAATCGCGTGAAGGCTAGATGCGCGCGCATGAACCGCGTCTAAATGGTGCGTGCAGATTTGTCGCGCGGATGCGATTCCATAAAATTTATTTTGTCGCGTGACGCATCATTCATTCGGATGAGAAATCGGCAAAAAGCTGCGATAGGATGCGGAGATTTCATGGTTTGGATTATGCGTATTGCGCAAAGTCTGAGGCGATCTTCCGCCATCATTTCAAGTTTGCGCGCTTTCGCGCGCCCCGGAATGACGAACGACAGTGAGATCATGAGCGGAGAGAGAGAGAGAGAGAGAGAAGCGAGTGGAACGCTACTCGGCCGCCCCGACCACCTTGTGCGTCTGTTCGCCAAGGCATTCGATCGATGCCGTCACCACATCGCCCGGCTGCAAATAGACCGGCGGCTTCTGTCCAAGACCCACGCCGGCCGGCGTGCCGGTGAGGATGACATCGCCCGGCTGCAGGCTCATGAAGCGGCTGATATAGGAGACAAGCTCCGCCACCGGGAAGATCATCTCGCGCGTATTGCCGTTTTGCCGGCCGGCACCGTTGACAGCAAGCCGCAGCGACAGTTTCTGCGGGTCGGCTATTTCGTCGCGCGTGGCGAGATAAGGCCCGAGCGGCGCGAATGTATCGGCGCTCTTGCCCTTGAATCCCTGGCCGCCGCGGTTGAACTGGAAATCACGCTCGGAAAAATCGACCCCGACGCAGTAGCCGAGCACGTGGTCGAGTGCATCGCGCTCGGGAATATAGACGCCGGGCTTGCCGATCACTGCGGCAAACTCGACTTCCCAGTCGATGCCCTTTGAATCGCGCGGAATCACGACATCGTCATTCGGCCCGCACAGCGCGCTGGTGGCCTTGAGAAACAGTGTCGGCTCGTTCGGAAGGGCCAGACCCGTTTCCTCGGCATGATCGCGGTAATTCAATCCCACGCCGATGATCTTGCCGATGCCGCGCAAGGGTGGGCCAAGCGCCGCGCCCTTCTCCGCACGCGCAAGCGATTTCACCGGGATCGCGGCGATCGCCTCGACGTCGTCCAGCGTCGGCGCACGCGGAGTGAGCGCGTCGAAGCTGCCGCCGAGATCGAAGATTTCACCATCCAGAAAGAGGCCCGGCCTCTCGCCGGTTGCCGAGCTGTAACGCACAAGTTTCATGGCCTGTACAATAACCGGCCTAGCTGCAAAACTGCCAGTCAATCAAGAAAGCGAGGAACGCCGTCTCATGAATTTTCCCAAGCCTTCCGTCGGCATGCTGCCGAACGACCGCCTTTCCTATTCCTCGATCCCCAGCCGCAAGCCGCTGAAGCTGCCAAAAGGCGCCCGCATGGTGGTTTGGACCATCACCAATGTGGAAGAATGGGACCCGACACAGACCATGCCGCGCACGGTGCTGACGCCGCCGGCGGGCGGCTCGCCGATGCCCGATATCCCGAACTGGTGCTGGCACGAATATGGCAACCGCGTCGGTTTCTGGCGGCTGTTGCAGGTCTATGACGAATTCAAGATTCCGGGCGTGATGAATATCAACGGCGTAGCGGTCGAGGCCTATCCCGACATCATCAGGGCCTGCGTCGACCGCAATTGGGAATTCGTCGGCCACGGCTATACCCAGCGTAACATGCAGAAGGTCGAGAACGAGCGCGCCGATATCCGCAAGAGCGCCGAGCTGCTCGAGAAGGCGACCGGAAAGCGACCGCGCGGCTGGCTCGGGCCTGGTCTGACCGAAACCTGGGAGACGCCGGATATTCTCGCCGAGGAAGGCTACGACTATGTCGCCGACTGGGTGCTCGACGATCAACCGGTCTGGATGAAGACGCGCGGCAAGCCGATCCTCAACATTCCCTACACGCAGGAATGCAATGACGTCGCCATGATGCTGATCCAGCATCACAAGGCGAGTGAATTCTACGAGCGCGCAATCGACCAGTTCGAGCAGATCTACAAGGACGCGAAAGGCTCGGCGCGCGTGATGGCGATCTCGGTACACCCCTACATCATGGGCGCGCCGCACCGCGCCAAATATTTCCGCAAGATCTACGAGAAAATCCGCAAGAAGCGCGACGTCCTGTTCTGGACCGGCGCGCAGATTGCCGACTGGTTCAAGAAGGTTGGACCGAAGCCGGAGTGAACACGCGAACAATTTCGATTCCGCTCATTCCCGCGTAAGCGGGAATCCAGGGGCCAAACCGCAAGGTGAGCGGAGCACGAGCCGGTCAATAGAAATGAGAAGCCCGCACATGCACCCCCGCGAACGACTGCCCTATTCGCCGATCGAAGGCCGCGCGCCGCTGAAATTTCCCAAGGGCGTGCGCCTGGTGGTCTGGCCGGTCCTTGCGCTTGAGGAATGGGACATGGCTCGCCCGATGGCGCGCATGGTCATCTCGCCGCCGCAGGGACAGCCGATGCTGCCGGACCACCCCAACTGGAGCTGGCACGAATACGGCATGCGCGTCGGGTTCTGGCGGCTGCGCAAGCTGATGCTCAAGCTCGGCATGACCCCGACTGTCACCCTCAATGCTCGCGTTTGCGAGACCTATCCGACCGTGGTCAAGGCCTGCCTGGATTGCGGCTGGGAGCTCAACGCGCATGGCTACGACCAAGTGCCGATGCACAAGGTCGACGACCAGCGCGCGCTCATCATGAAATCAATGGACATCATCGAGAAATTCTCGGGCAAGCGTCCGCGCGGCTGGTTTGGACCGGGACTCACACAGACCTTCGACACGCTCGACTATCTCTCGGAAGCGGGCGTCGAATATATCGGCGACTGGGTTCTCGACGACGAGCCGGTGACACTGAAGACGACGCACAAGCCCGTGGTTGCGCTGCCATACAATTTCGAGATCCATGACATTGTCATGATGGCATTGCAGCACCTGCCTTCCGAGCAGTGGCACGCACGGGCGATGGACC
Organism: Pseudolabrys sp.; assembly: GCA_035277565.1. GTDB lineage: Bacteria > Pseudomonadota > Alphaproteobacteria > Rhizobiales > Xanthobacteraceae > Pseudolabrys. Next base: position 832 of record DATEKG010000237.1, on the reverse strand, counting down.
ACTTCGGCACACTCTATGCGGAATCGGCCGAACGGCCGAAGGTCATGGCAATGGCCTGTCACCCTTATCTTTCAGGCGTGCCGCACCGGGTCGGCCATGTGGAGCGCACCTTCGCGGAAATCCTCGGCCATGAAGGCGTCGTGGCCTGGGACGGTACGAAGATCCTCGACTGGTATCTGGCGGCGAGCAAGGCATGACTGTTCCTGGATCGTCTTCGCATCCCGCTCGTCCCCGCGTCAGCGCGGACCCGGAGCGCAAATTCATTGCATCGCATTGCATTGCCGGTTTCCCGCTTCCGCGGGAATGAATGGAGTCACGAATGCCCTCGCAAATCTACCGCAGCTGCTTTGTCCCGCACGACCTCAAGGCGCCGATCAAGGGCGCGGCGGACGGACCGCTCGCCGGTCTGAGCGCAGTCGTCAAGGACATGTACGATATCGCTGGCGAACGCACCGGCTGTGGCAATCCCGACTGGCTTGCGACACATGAACCGGCTACCCGCAACTGCCCGCCGGTTCAGAAAATTCTCGATGCCGGGGCGACCATCGCCGGCAAGACCATCTGCGACGAATTCTTCTACAGCGTGAGCGGCGCCAATGCGCATTACGGGACGCCGTTGAATATACGCGCGCCGGGCCGCCTCCCCGGCGGATCGTCCGCGGGATCGGCCGCCGCCTGCGGCGCCGGGCTATGCGACTTTGCGCTCGGCAGCGACACCGGCGGCTCGGTGCGGATACCGGCCTCGTTCAACGGCATTTACGGCCTGCGTCCGACACACGAACGCATTGCCCACGAAGGCGTCGCCGACATGGCGCCCAGCTTCGATGTTCCG
>DATEKG010000236.1:0-21844 GCA_035277565.1 Pseudolabrys sp. | reverse complement strand
CAACGGCTGGACGGGCGTGAAAATGGGCGCCAATCGTCCGCTGACCTTCGGGCCCGTCGAAATGAAGCGGCTCAAGGAAATTGTTCTCGGAGCAAAATTCGATCTCCGCGCGGGCGGCAGCTATGAGTTTGTCGAGAATTTCCCCGAGCGTTATATCGCCGATCTCACAAAGCGGCCGAAACTCAAACGCAAGTTCAGGGTCGTTGCCGCATGCGGAAACGGCACCGCGGGAGCTTTTGCGCCGCGGATCCTGGAGGCGGCGGGTTGCGACGTGATCCCGCTCGATTGCAATCTCGACCACACCTTTCCGCGCTACAACCCCAATACCGAAGATATGAAAATGCTGCATGCGATGCGCGATGCGGTGCTCGTCAATCGTGCAGATGTCGCGCTCGGTTTCGACGGTGATGGCGACCGGTGCGGTGTCGTGGACAATGAAGGCGAGGAAATATTCGCGGATAAGGTCGGGGTGATGCTCGCGCGCGATATGTCCGCGCAGCATCGAAATACGACATTTGTCGTAGACGTGAAATCAACCGGTCTGTTCCTGACCGATCCGGTTCTCAAGGCGAACGGCGTGAAGGCCGACTATTGGAAGACCGGCCACTCATATATCAAACGGCGCGTCAATGAACTCGGCGCCATTGCCGGCTTCGAGAAGTCCGGCCACTTCTTCTTCAACAAGCCCTATGGCCGCGGCTACGACGACGGGATGATCTTCGGTCTGGCCGTTTGCGACATGCTCGACCGCAATCCCGGGAAGACCATGGCCGATTTGCGCCGGGCGCTGCCGAAAACCTGGGGGTCTCCCACCATGGCGCCGCACTGCGACGACGAGAAGAAATATGCCGTGGTCGACGCGGTCGTAAAGCAGTTCGAGGCCGCGCGGGCCGAAGGCGCCAAGATTGCAGGGCAGCCGATCCGCGACCTGGTGACCGTCAACGGCGTCCGCGTCACGGTTGAAGACGGCACCTGGGGTCTGGTGCGGGCCTCCTCGAACAAGCCGGAGCTTGTCGTGGTCGTCGAGAGCCCGGTTTCCGAGGAGCGCATGCGCGACATGTTCAAGGCGGTCGACGGGGTGCTTCGCACCCACCCCGAAGTCGGCGCCTACAACCAGACGATCTAGGCCAGCCGCCGCTTCCGCGCCGCCTCCGGCTTTGACACACTGAGCTATGCGCATTGCCATCATCGGTGCCGGACCCGCGGGTCTCTATCTCGCCTATCTGATCAAGCGCCGCGATCCCCGCGCGGAGGTGACCGTCAGCGAGCAGAATGCACCTGATGCGACTTTCGGATTTGGCGTCGTCTTCTCCGACCGCGCGCTCGAATTCCTGCGCGACGACGATCCCGAGACCCATGCGGCAATCGTCCCGCATATGGAATCATGGCGTGATATCGCGGTCGTCCACCGCGGCGAAAGGATTGTCATCGACGGCGTCGGGTTTGCAGCTATCGGCCGGCTCAAGCTGCTGCGGCTGTTGCAGGCGCGCGCCCGCTCGGTCGGAGTCGAGCCCCGCTACGGACGTGCCATTGGCGACCTGGCGGACATAGAGGCCGACCTCATTGTTGGCGCGGACGGCGTCAATTCACTGGTCCGGCGGAGCGATGAGAAGGCGTTCGGAACACGTATAACCCTGCTGACAAACCGCTTTGCCTGGTTCGGGACGACGAAGCGGTTCGATACGCTGACACAGACATTCGTCCAGACGGATCTCGGACATTTCAACGCCCATCATTATCGCCATTCGCCGGAACTCAGCACTTTCGTCGTCGAAGTCGATGAAGCGACATTCACGCGCAGCGATCTTGAACGAATGGGCAACGAGCAGTCGCGCAAGTTCTGTGAAACCATCTTTGCGCAGACTCTTGATGGCCATGTCCTCGTGTCCAACAATTCCGTCTGGCGCCAGTTTCCAATCGTTCACAATGAAAGGTGGTCCGCAGGGAACCGGGTATTGATCGGCGATGCGCTTCACACGGCGCATTTCTCCATCGGATCAGGCACCCGGCTCGCAATGGAAGATGCAATTGCGCTCGAAAAGGCGCTCGCCGCAAATCCGGGGCATCTCGATCGAGCGCTGTCGGCTTACGAAAACGTGCGCCGCCCGGTGCTCGAGAAGCTCGTCGCCGGCGCGAATGGCAGTGCCGCGTGGTACCAGCACTTTGCCGAACACATGCTCCGGCCGCCGGTTGAATTTGCAATGAGCTACATCATCCGTTCCGGCCGGGTCGATCTTGAGCGGCTGCGTGCGCTTTCACCGGCATTTGTCGAACGTTTTGAAGCCGAGTGCGGCCGCTCGTCCGGCGGGTCTGCGGCATCGGTTAACAATTCATAAAAACCTGCGCCACTATAACGCTCGAGGGCGGGTGAGGGCGAGCTTGATCCAGATCTTTCCGCTGAGCGCGCAGGCTTTGACCGCAGCCGTCATCGTCGGTCTTGGCGCAATGGCGTACATGTTCATGCGCCGGCGCACCGGAGGTCGCGGCGACGGCGCGCTGCTTTCCATGGTTCTCAACAATATGACCCAAGGGGTCGTCCTGTTCGACGATACCGAGCATGTGCTCGTTTGCAACGACCGCTACGTTGAAATGTACGGGCTGTCGGCCGCAGTGGTGAAGCCCGGCTGCACGTTGCTGGACCTCATCATGAACCGCATCACCACCGGCAGCCTGAACATCGACCCGGAAAAATATCGTTCCGAAATCATGGACGCGGTCAGGAAGGGCGTTGCCATGAATCGTATTGTCGAAACGCCTGACGGACGCGCCGTGCTGGTCGTCAATCGTCCAATCAAGGGCGGGAAATACTGGATTGGAACACATGACGACATCACCGATCGAATCCACGCCGAAAGAAAGAGTGCCTTGCTTTCAGAGCAGGAACGCAGGCGGGTCGCGATAGAATCGGAAATTCGCGCGTTTCGTGAAGGCGTTGCGGCAGTATTGCAAACGGTAAGCAAAAGTACGTCGGCTCTCAAGTCGATCGCGCTCACTCTTTCGGACTCGTCCGGCCGCACGTCCGACCGCGCCACGGACGCGGCGCAAACATCGAACGAAGCCTCCGCCAACATGATTGCGGCCGCCAGTGCAGCGGAGGAGTTGATCGCCTCGATCGGTGAAATCGGACGGCAGATCAGCCAGGCAGCGGAGGCCGCATCACATTCCGTGGCCGAAGCGCAGACCACAAACGAACACATGATGCGCCTCACCGACACCGTTCAGCAGATCGGCGAGGTCGTCAATCTCATCCGCAATATTGCCGGCCAGACCAACCTGTTGGCGCTCAACGCGACGATCGAGGCGGCGCGCGCCGGCGAGGCGGGCCGCGGCTTTGCCGTGGTCGCGTCGGAAGTCAAGTCTCTCGCCGTTCAGACGGCGAAGGCCACGGAGCAGATCACCGGGCAGATTGAGGCGGTGCAAAACTCGACGCGGGTAGCGGTGGACGCCATCCGGCGCAATACCGAGCGGATGCGGGAAATCGACGGATATACGTCTGCGGTTGCGCTCTCGCTGCAGCAGCAGGACAGCGCGACCGACGAGATCTCGCACAACGTCGCAAGCGCAGCTACCGGCGCAAAAGGCATGGTTGCCGTTCTCGAGGAGGTGACGCGCGCCGTCGGTGAAACGCGCAGCGCCGCCGGCAAGGTTCTGTCCGCATCGGAGACGGTCGAATCGGCCGCGACAAGCCTGCAGCGCGGCATCGAAGGCTTCCTTGCTCGCGTGGCCGTCTAGGGTCCAGACGGTCTACTCTTTTTCTTCCCTGAACGTGTCGCGGAAGGGATGTGCCGGATAGACGCCGAGCACGGTCAGTTCCTTCGAAAAGAAGGCAAGCTCTTCGAGCGCAAACACGAGCGCCCGGTCATCGGGGTGGCCTTCGACGTCCGCATAGAATTGCGTCGCGAAAAAGTTTCCTCCGACCATATAGCTTTCCAGCTTGGTCATGTTGACGCCATTGGTCGCGAAGCCTCCGAGTGCCTTGTAGAGCGCAGCTGGAACGTTGCGGACCCTGAATACAAATGTGGTGATGACCTTGCCGCCGCCGGGCCTGGCCCATTTCTTCTCGCGCGAGAGCACGACAAAACGCGTCGTCGAATGAGCCTCGTCCTCGACATTTTCCTTCAGGATATCGAGACCGTAGATCTCGGCGGCGAGTCTGGAAGCGATCGCCGCGCGCGTCGGATCCTTGGCCTCCGCCACCTCCCGCGCGGAGCCGGCAGTGTCGGCTGCGACAATCGGCTTGAGTTTCAGCCCGCGAATGACGTTGCGGCACTGGCCCAGCGCCATTACGTGGCTCTGCACGGTCTTGACCGTCTTGAGGGTCGCCCCTTTCACCGCCATCAGCTGATTGCGGATCGGCAGAAACCATTCGGCGATGATGTGCAGACCGGCCGTCGGCATCAGATGGTGGATGTCGGCGACGCGGCCGGCGACCGAGTTCTCGATCGGGATCATGCCAAGGTCGACGTCTCCCGCGGAGAGCGCGGTGAAGCAATCTTCGAAGGTCGGGCAGGGGACCGGTTCGTGATCGGGGTAGGCCTCGCGGCACGCAAGATGCGAATTCGCGCCCGGCTCGCCCTGAAAGATGATCTTCTTTTTCGCCATCGCCACTCCCCTGCACGCGATCCGTACGCAGACCTTTGCACCTGAGTCAACCGGCGAGCAGCCGGCGTGCTTTTTCCAGCTCCTCGGGCGTGTCGACGCCGAGCGGCACGCTGCCGACGATCATCGCGTCAATCCGCATGCCGTTGTCGAGCGCACGCAACTGCTCGAGCCTTTCGCGCTGCTCTGCGGGCGACGGCGGAAAGTTGACGAAGCGTTCCAGTGCCGCGCGGCGGTAGGCGTAGAGCCCGATATGGTGATAGTGCGGGCCCGCGCCTTGCGCATCTTTCCGGGTAAAGCTTTCGGCCCGAATATGTCCGGGCGCAATCTGCGGTCCGGCGACCTTGACGACATTTGGATTTGTGCGTTCGGCCGGGTCGGTGATCACCGCCGCAAGCGTTGTGATATCGACGCGCGGGTCCGAAAGCGGCTTCAGCGCGGCGCGAATATCGCGTGCGGCAATCGTCGGCAGATCGCCCTGCACGTTGACGACCACGCCGACCCGATGTTCAGGGTCGAGCGCCTCCAGCGCTTCGTAAATGCGGTCGGATCCCGAGACATGATCAGCGCGCGTCATGACCGCACGGCCGCCGGCTTTTTCTACCGCAGCGGCCACAGCTTCAGAATCGGTAGCCACCACCGCCGCTCCGATATCGGCGGCTTCGGCACGCCGAAGCACATGCACGATCATGGGCGCACCGTGAATATCGGCCAGCGGTTTGCCCGGCAGGCGCGTCGAAGCCAGCCGTGCCGGAATCAGGATCATCGTATCGGGCATCGAGGCCGCCGAAAAACCCGGCCCATCTGCCGAGTGTCAATATTGCCGCAGGCGCTTATACGGGTTGCCAGCGGCCGGGCAAACCGGTATCTCATCGCCGCCGCCTGGACACGGGTGGCGCCCGCCCCGCACTCATCACGTCCCGCTCCGGGAGCCGAATTTCGATGAATTCCTTCGAACTGAACAAGATCCTCGGCGCCATACTCGGCACCTGCCTGATCATGCTCGCGCTGAACATCGGTGCCGGAGCGCTCTTCGCGCCGGAGAAACCGGCCAAGCCGGGCTTTAATATTGCGGTGAAGGAAACGGGCGAGGGCGAAAAGGCCGGGGCGCCAAAGGCGCCGGAGCAGCCGATCGAGGCCCTGCTGGCCAAGGCATCGGTGGAAAAAGGTCAGGCGACCGCCAAGCAATGCCAGGCGTGCCACACATTTGAAAAGGGCGGTCCAAACCGCGTCGGACCGAACCTGTGGAATATTGTGGGGAGCGATCGCGGGGAAGGGCGCAATGGATTCAACTTCTCCGCCGCGATGAAATCCAAGGGCGGCAAGTGGACGTTTGACGAGCTCAACAAGTTTCTCGCCAATCCGCGTGGTTACATTCCCGGCACGGCCATGACCTTCGCGGGATTGTCGCGTCCCGAGCAACGTGCGGATGTGATCGACTACCTGCACACATTATCGGACAATCCGGTGCCGTTGCCGAAGGCCGCGGAAAACGCGCCGGCAAATGGTGGCGGCGCGGCCAAACCGGCGAGCGGCGGAGAGTCCGGCAAGCCGGCGAGTGGCGGAGATTCCGCCAAACCGCCGAGCGGTGGCGAACCCGCCAAGAAGTAAACAATTGTTGCATCTGTCGGTTGATCGGCCGGACGCGCTGTCCGGCCGCTTGTTTTTCGGGCCATTGCGGCTCCTGGCCACGGAAATTTGACCTGCCCTGCCGACAACTCCCGCGGCGCGCTGGCGGGGAATCGAAAAACCGACATAATCGGAGGTAATTGCATCTTTAGTCGCTTGTTGCGCGTTGGAGCTATTGCATGGATTTCAGCCGCCGCTCCCTTTTGCGTGCCGGTGCCGCCGGTTTTGTAATGCCGGCCTTGAGTGTGGTCGGCGCGGCGCCCTTTCCTTCGGTTGCGCGAGCGCAGACGAAAACCTGGAAACACGGTCTGTCGCTGTTCGGCGACGTGAAATATCCGGAAGGCTTTGCGCATTTCGACTATGTCAACCCGAATGCGCCGCAAGGCGGGACCGTGCGGCAGGGCACCTTCGGCACATTCGACAATTTCAACGTCGTGATCGCCGGCGTGAAAGGCAACATCGCCGCGGGTACCGAGCTGTTCGTCGAGACGCTGACGACTCCCGCGCTCGACGAGGTGTCCACGGAATATGGCCTTCTTGCAGAAGCTGTCAGCCATCCCGACGATCATTCATCTGTCAGCTATCGTCTGCGGGCCGGCGCGCATTGGCACGACGGCAAGCCGGTGACCCCTGACGATGTTCTTTATTCATTCGAGGTTCTGAAAAAGAACAGCCCGTTTTACGGCGCATATTATAGGCACGTTGCGAAAGTCGAAAAAACCGGCGAACGAGAAATCACATTTACGTTCGACGGTCCGGGCAATCGCGAATTGCCGCAGATCATCGGCCAACTGCCGGTGCTGCCGAAGCACTGGTGGGAGGGCAATGACAAGGCCGGCCGCAAACGGAACATCACGCAAACGACGCTGGAGCCGCCGCTCGGCAGCGGGCCCTACAGGCTCAAGGAGTTCGCGCCCGGCCGTTCGCTCGTCTACGAGAAGGTGGACGACTATTGGGGCAAGAGCCTTAACGTCATCATTGGCACACGCAACTTCCAGGAAGTCCGTTACGAATATTTCCGCGACCCGACCGTCGCGCTTGAAGGATTCAAAGCGGATCAATTCGACTGGCGCACGGAAAACAGCGCGAAGAACTGGGCGACCGCATATGATTTTCCCGCCGTCCAGGAAAAGAAAGTATTGAAAGAACAATTTCCGGTTCGCAATTCCGGAGTGATGCAAGCATTTGCATTCAATATTCGACGCGAAAAATTCAAGGACGCGCGGCTGCGCCGGGCCTTCAATTTTGCCTTCGACTTTGACGAAATGAACCGGCAGATATTCTACGGCCAGTACACGCGCATCGCCAGTTACTTCCAGGGAACAGAACTGGCATGTTCGGGCATTCCGCAAGGACGGGAACTGGAGATCCTCGAGACCGTGCGCGACAAGGTGCCGGCCGAATTGTTCACGCAGCCTTACACCAATCCGAGTGGCGGAGACCCGCAAAAGCTACGGGATAATCTGCGCGAAGGCCTGAAGCTGCTGCGGGAGGCCGGCTACCAGATTCAGAACACGAAACTCGTAGACGCCAAGACCAATGAAAATCTGACGGTCGAGTTGCTGGCCGACGATCCGTCACTGGAGCGGGTTATGTTGTTCTACAAGCCTTCTCTCGAAAGGTTGGGCGTGACCGTCACGGTGCGGACAGTGGACTCCGCGCAGTACGAAAACCGTCTCCGCCAATGGGATTTCGACATTATCGTGGCGTCCTGGGCCGAATCCCTTTCGCCTGGTAACGAACAGCGTGACTATTGGGGCTCGCAGGCGGCCGATCGGCCCGGATCGCGCAACCTGATTGGCATAAAGAATCCTGCGGTCGATGCTATGATTGAGCGCGTCATCTTTGCGAAGAGCCGCGACGACCTCGTTGCGGCAACTCACGCGCTTGATCGGGTGCTGCTGTGGAATTTTTATGTAGTGCCGCAATGGACCTATCCGTTCGTGCGCGCCGCTCGTTGGGATCGCTTCGGGCGTCCCGACACAATGCCAAAATATGGCGCGGCGGCCTTTCCCACCGTGTGGTGGTGGGACAAGGACAGGGCAGCCAAGGTGCCTCAGCGGTCGTGATGGCATGTTACTGAGCCGACGCAGGGCGTTGCACATAGCTGCCGGCGCGGCCGCGGCAGGCATCTGTCCTGCCACCGTCATTCCGGCACGCGCACAAGAGTCCGATCGGCACGGGATGTCGGCATTCGGCGATCTCAACTATCCTGCCGATTTCAGGAACTTCAGTTATGTCGACATCAACGCGCCGAAGGGCGGCACCTATTCCGAAATTGTGGCTACCCGCACCTTCAATGGATCTTTTCTGACCTTCAATTCGCTCAATTCCTACATTCTCAAGGGCGAGGGTGTCCTGGGAATGGACTTCACCTTCGCGTCTCTCATGGTTCGTTCGGGCGACGAACCCGACGCCATGTATGGTCTTGCTGCGCGAAGCGTCCGGATCATCGACAACGGGCTGACCTATCGCTTCACTCTTCGGGCGCAAGCGCGTTTCCATGACGGTACGCCGCTGACCGCGCATGATGTCGCCTGGTCAATCAACACGCTGAAGGACAGGGGCCATCCGATCATCACGCAGCAGCTGCGTGATTGCAAAGGTGCGGAAGCGGTCGATGATCAAACCGTCATTGTACGATTTGCGGAGACACGCGCGCGCGATGTTCCCTTGTTCGTCGCAGGTCTGCCGATTTTTTCCCGCGCCTATTACTCGAAACATGAATTCGATCAATCGACGCTGGAGACGCCGCTTGGATGCGGTCCCTACAAGGTTGGCCGCTTCGAAGTCGGGCATCACATCGAGTTCGAGCGTATGAAGGACTGGTGGGGCGCCGATCTTCCTGTCTCGCGTGGAATAAATAATTTCGACGTGATCCGGTACGAATATTATCGCGACCGCGATGTCGGTTTCGAAGGCTTCACGGCGAAGAACTATCTGTTCCGCGAGGAGTTTACCTCGCGCACATGGGCGACGCGCTACGATTTCCCGGCCATCAAGGACGGCCGCGTCAAGCGAGACGTTATTCCCGATGCGACGCCGTCGGGCGCGCAGGGCTGGTTCATCAATACGCGGCGCGAGAAATTCAAGGACCGCAGGCTGCGCGAGGCGCTGATTGACGCATTCGATTTCGAATGGACCAACCGCAACATTATGTACGGGTCGTATGATCGGACCCAGTCTGTCTTTGAAAATTCGCCGATGAAGGCGACCGGAAAGCCGAGCGCGGCCGAACTGGCGCTGCTCGAGCCGTTCCGCGGTCAGGTGCCGGACGAGGTGTTCGGTGAACCCTATGTCCCGCCCGTCACCGACGGTTCAGGCCAAGACCGGCGGTGGCTGCGGAAAGCGGCGCAGCTTCTCAGCGAAGCCGGATTCAAATTGGTGAACGGCAAGCGTGTCATGCCGAACGGTCAGCCGATCGAGATCGAGTTCCTGCTCGATGAGCCGACGTTCAAGCCGCATCATCTCACCTACATCAAGAACCTCGAAGTCCTCGGTTTCGTTGCCAGTTTACGCATCGTCGATCCGGTTCAATATCGCCGGCGCGTCGATGATTTCGACTTCGACATCACCACCGACCGCCTGAGCTTCTCCTCGACGCCGGGAGATTCGCTGAGGCCTTATTTCAGCTCGCAGGCGGCCGGCATTAAGGGCTCACAGAACCACGCCGGCATTGCCGATCCGGTTGTCGACAAGCTCATCGAGGTTATTATTGCCGCGAAAACGCGCGATGAGCTCATTACCGCGTGCCGCGCGCTCGATCGCGTGATCCGAGCCGGCCGCTACTGGATTCCGCACTGGTACAAAGCGTCGCACTGGATCGCCTATTGGGACGTGTTCGGCCGCCCGGACGTGCAACCGCGCTATTTTCGCGGCATTCCCGATACCTGGTGGTATGACAGGGGCAAGGCAGTAAAGTTCGAGCAGAAGGACTAGGCCGCGCAATGACCGCCTATATCATCCGCCGTCTGCTTTTCATGGTGCCGACCATGTTCGGCATCATGCTGGTTGCCTTTGTGGTCGTGCAGTTTGCGCCCGGCGGACCGGTCGAACAGGTGATCGCCAGGTTGACCGGCGCCGATACCGGTGCGACGTCGCGGATTTCCGGCTCGGCTGGCGGGGATTTCGGCAGCCGCGGCCTTGCACAAGGTGCATCTCAGGTCGACGCCGTGACTTCCAAATACCGCGGGGCGCAAGGTCTTGACCCCGAATTCATCAAGAAGCTCGAGAAGCAATTCGGGTTTGACAAACCGGCGCCAGAACGTTTTGCGCTGATGCTCTGGAACTATGCGCGCTTCGATTTCGGCAAGAGCTACTTCCGTGACATCAGCGTGCTCCAGCTCATCAAGGAGAAGCTGCCGGTTTCGATGTCACTCGGTATCTGGATGACGCTGCTGACCTATTTGATCTCGATTCCGCTCGGTATCCGGAAGGCGATGGACGACGGCTCCCGGTTCGATGTCTGGACATCTTCGGTCATCGTCGTTGGCTACGCGATTCCAGGCTTTCTCTTCGCAATCCTGCTGATCATCCTGTTCGCCGGCGGCTCATTTTTCGACTGGTTTCCGCTTCGCGGCCTCGTGTCGGAACATTGGTCCGAGTTTCCCTGGTGGCAGAAGATCCTCGATTATTTCTGGCATCTGACATTGCCGATCATCTCGATGGCGATCTCCGCCTTCGCCACCATGACTTTGCTCACGAAAAATTCGTTCCTGGAGGAAATCCGCAAACAATATGTACTGACCGCGCGCGCGAAAGGCTGCACGACCAACCAGGTTCTTTACGGTCACGTCTTCCGCAACGCGATGCTGATCGTCATCGCGGGCTTCCCGTCCGCGTTCGTGCACGCCTTTTTCACCGGGTCGCTGCTTATCGAGACGATCTTCTCGCTTGACGGTCTTGGGCTGCTCGGCTTCGAGAGCGTTCTCAATCGCGACTATCCGGTTGTATTTGCGACGCTTTACATTTTTTCGCTGATTGGCGTCATCGTGAATCTCATCTCGGATTTGACCTACACCTGGATCGACCCCCGCATCGATTTCGAGACGCGGGAGGTCTAGAGATGGATGCACGAGCCGGCATCAAGACTCCAGAAACCTCGGCCGTTTCGCCGATGGGGCTGGCGGTGCCGCCGACCGGCCGGGCAATCGGCATATCGCCGCTCAACAAAAGGCGTTGGGATAATTTCAAGGCGAACCGGCGAGGCTACTGGTCGTTGTGGGTGTTCCTCACACTGTTCCTGATTTCGCTGCTCGCAGAATTCATTGCTAACGACAGGCCGATCTACATTCATGTCAACGGCCGGTCCTTTTTTCCCGCACTTGTCACTTATCCCGACACGGCGTTCGCAAAGGAGCGGGATCCCAACCTGTTCGGCACGGCTGCCGACTATCGCGACGACTATCTGATGGGCCTGATACAAAAGGAAGGCGGCATCGTTATCTGGCCGCCCATCCGCTTCTCGTACAACACCCAGGTCAGCAAGCCGCCGTCACCTTTTCCTTCAAAGCCGACCTGGCTGCTCACCCAGAAAGATTGCGAGTTTGCCGCGACCCATGGCTTTGCGAAGTGCGGGGAAGCGGAAATGAACTGGCTCGGAACCGATGATGGCGGGCGTGATGTGGTTGCGCGCCTGATCTACGGCTTTCGTATCTCGGTTTTGTTCGGACTGGCGCTGACAATCGTTTCGTCGGTGATCGGTGTTGCCGCCGGCGCGGTGCAAGGCTATTTCGGCGGATGGACCGATCTGTTGTTCCAGCGCTTCATTGAAATCTGGAATTCAATTCCTTCGCTCTACCTGCTGCTGATCATATCGTCCGTTCTGGTGCCGGGCTTTTTCGTTCTGCTCGGAATCCTGCTTCTGTTCTCGTGGGTGTCGCTGGTTGGCCTCGTGCGCGCGGAGTTTCTTCGCGGGCGCAATTTTGAATACATCCAGGCGGCGCGCGCCCTCGGCGTCTCCAATACGGTAATCATCTTCCGCCATCTTCTTCCGAACGCGATGGTGGCGACCATGACGTTTCTGCCGTTCATTCTTTCATCGTCGGTGATGACGCTCACTGCGCTCGATTTTCTGGGCTTCGGCCTGCCGCCGGGCTCGCCGTCATTGGGTGAACTGCTCTCGCAAGGCAAGGCGAATGTTCAGGCGCCCTGGCTTGGCCTCACCGGCTTCTTCAGCATTGCGCTGATGCTTTCCCTGCTGATTTTCATCGGCGAAGCGGTGCGCGATGCCTTCGATCCGCGAAAGACTTTCCGATGAACAAAACTGAGCCCCTTCTCTCGATCCGGGAACTTTCGGTTGCCTTCGGCCATGGTGCGCGCGAGGTGCTTGCGGTCGACCGCGTGTCGATCGATGTCCGCAAGGGCGAAACAGTGGCGCTTGTCGGTGAAAGCGGGTCCGGCAAGTCGGTCACGGCCCTTTCGGTGATGAAATTGCTGCCCTATCCGGCGGCGCACCACCCTTCGGGATCCGTCAAGTTCAAGGGCCGTGAGCTCCTGACGATGAGCGAAAACGAGATCCGCGCGGTGCGCGGCAACGACATCACGATCATCTTTCAAGAACCGATGACCTCGCTCAATCCCCTGCATACGATCGAGAAGCAGATCGCGGAAATCCTTGCCTTGCATCAGGGCATCAGCAGTCGCAATGCGCGGGGGCGCGTCGTCGAATTGCTTGAGCAGGTCGGTATCCCCGACCCGGCCTCGCGGCTCGGCAGTTACCCCCACCAGCTTTCCGGCGGTCAACGTCAACGCGTGATGATCGCGATGGCGCTGGCCAACGAACCCGACCTGCTGATTGCCGACGAGCCGACGACGGCCCTCGACGTCACGGTACAGGCGCAAATTCTCAAATTGCTCAAGGACACGCAGACACGTCTCGGCATGTCGATGCTCTTCATCACGCACGACCTCGGCATTGTCCGCAAGCTCGCCGACAGGGTCTGTGTCATGCAACAGGGAAAGATCGTCGAGCACGGCGACCTGGAAGATGTCTTCACGAAACCACAACATCCATATACGCGCGCTCTTCTCGCCGCCGAGCCGAAACCCGATCCGGCGCCGCCACGGCCGGACGCTCCGGTGGTCGTTGAAACAACGGACCTGAAGGTATGGTTTCCGGTCAAACGCGGCGTTCTGCGCAAAGTCGTTGGTCACGTCAAAGCGGTTGATGGCGTCAGTATCGCGTTGCGCAAGGGCGAGACGCTCGGTGTTGTCGGCGAGTCCGGTTCGGGAAAAACGACGCTGGGCCTGGCAATATTGAGATTGATTTCGTCGACAGGCCCTGTGGTGTTCATGGGGCATCAAATCCAGGGCCTCAAATTCAAGGAGATGCGGCCATATCGGCACGGTATGCAAATCGTGTTTCAGGATCCGTATGGGTCCCTGTCGCCAAGGATGTCCGTCTCGGACATTATTGAAGAAGGACTATGGGTTCACCACCCGAAACTGTCAGCGACCGAACGCGAGCAACGCGTTGTCGCCGCTTTGAACGACGTCGGTCTGGACACCAATACCCGCTATCGCTACCCGCACGAGTTTTCGGGCGGTCAACGGCAGCGCATTGCGCTTGCGCGGGCACTGGTGCTCGAACCGACATTCATCGTGCTCGACGAGCCGACCAGCGCGCTCGACATGCTCATTCAGGCGCAAATGGTTGACCTCCTGCGCGAACTCCAGAAGCGCCATGATCTGACCTACATGTTCATTTCGCACGATCTGCGCGTGGTGGCGGCACTGGCGAGCCGTCTCCTCGTATTACGATATGGCAAGGTCGTTGAAGAAGGCGCGGCCGCGGAATTGTTCAGGGCGCCGAAGAGCGAGTATACGCGCGCGCTGTTCGCCGCGGCTTTCAAACTGGAAACCGCCCCCGAAGGGGCGGTGTCGCAGTGAAAATTCGCCGGATCGTTCTATAAGGAGTCAGCTGCAGGACAGACCGTTGTAGGTCGGAGGTGTCTGGCGCGGACTCATGAACATCTGGTCCGTCAGGTTGAGCGTGCCGGTGATCGTGTAACCGACGATCGGTGTATAGGCGTACGCCACTTCGCTCCATACCAGCGAAGTGCTCGGAACTGCGAGCGCGGCGGGAATTGCCGCGCCGGAACCGACTGCCCGTGCAGTGCCGCCGCTTGTTGCACTCCAGGCAATTGTCGCTTTGCCGGTGCTGTCAATCTTGATGCACGAAACCGTCGCCGTGAGGTTGGAGGTGGAATACGGCTTCAAGATCGCAGTGGAGGCGTTGAAAATATTGGTCATGTCCGCAGTCACAAGCGTCTGGGACTGCGCGGTCAGGTTGGCAAGCGCACCGGCCGTCAGCGTGACTTTCCGGTCTGCGGCGACCCCGTCCGAAACCTCGACCACGCCCAAATACATGGTGATCATCAGCGGGGCGACAAAGGCGAACTCGACCGCGGAAATGCCGCGCTTGTCGCGTGCGAAACGTGACAGCAGCCGGAACGTCCAAGACTTCTTGACCGATTTCATGGCACACCGCCTAATGGCAAGCATTCGAGGGAGTAGCCGCAGAGAAGGGCTCGTTACAGAAGACCGACGTCGCTATCAGCAGACGCTTGTTGTTGCTCAGGTTGGCGAGATCGATTCCGAACGGGGAAAAGTAGATCGGCCATTGGTAGTAAAGCGTCACGACCTCGATGTCGCCGGGATTGCCGGGGCTGTAGTTCATCTTCGTCGGGTCGAAGACGCCGCTGGTGACCGGCGGCGTCTGGTTGATCGACGCGAAACTCGTATAGGTCTGGACGTCGACATAGACGCCGTTGACGCAGTCAAACAGCCCGAAAATGCGGCTGCACACCTGCGTTTTGAAATCATCCTTGCTCCAGCCGGCTGTTTGCGCCTGACCGGTCATGATCAGTCGCCCTGCGTCGCTGACGGCGGTCTCGAGGGTCTGGCCTGCAAAGAACACAAGCGCCGTTTCCATGATGGCGAACAGCAGGGCGAGGAATGGAACCGCGACCAGCGCGAATTCGACCGCCGCAACGCCGTCCTCCTGGCGCACGAAACGGCGAGCCAATCGAGCTGGCAAAACCCGCCGAATACCAGCTGCAATCTTGCTTCGTTGGGGTCCAAACATGACAGGCGTCTCGTTTGTTGAACGGTGCCGAAACACCGGCTTTCATAACAAACGCGGCTTGTCGATTTCTTGCCAAATTCCTAAAGATGCGGGGCTATCGCGTTAACGGCCTGCTAACCCTGCAGACTTGAACTGCCGATCAGTGCGGTGGCGCCGCCTGCGCCTGACCGTTACGCGCGCCGCTCTGGCTGAGCGTGGCGTTGAAAAAAGCCGGCGAATCTCCCAGCGTGATTCTACGCTGACACGTGGGTGCGCAACTGTAGGACTCCCGTTCGACACCTTTGTAGACGACGACGAGGTCTTTGGTACCCGGTCCCGATACCTGGATCGTCTTGTCCAGGAGGACGTGCCCCCCGCGGTCCAGTGCCAGAAGATTTGTTTCACCGAAGCCCTTGCCGGTGACCACGAGGACGCCCCCGTTTTGCAGCGTCGCATCCGCTATCAACGGATTTCCGATGACAATGGTCGCAACGCGATCGGGCAGGGTCATGATCTGCGCCTGATCGATATTGATAGTGAGCGTATCTGCATGCGCTGTAACGGGCCAGGCGAGGCTCAACGCCAGGATCGCCAGGGCCCGCACATCGAACCGGCGCCCGCTGTTCTTCGACAATCCCGCCATTGTTTTCTCCCGCTGCGCCCCACAGCAAAGCCGCCATGCAGTCGACGGCGGAATCCCACAAGTCATTTTGACTGCAAATTGGTGAATGAAATGCAAAGAGTTGCCAAATGATACCCGCGCCGCCGCCGAATTGGTGCTTCACCTAAAGGTCACTGTGGCCGCACTTGACGCGAACCCGAGCGCAGCGTCGATGCAGCTGAACCGACATTGGAGCGAGCGGTTAACACGCCATGAACGGCCTCGCGAAACGAACGAGGTTGCTCGGATTGTCGCGAAGCTTCCACCGGCCTCTGAAAACCAGGACTATGTATTCGTCTTTGTTTCATAAAACTTTTCGGGATTTCATTACCTTTCCCGATTTTTTACCTCGCCGGGGCCCTGGTTAACGGAGGGACGTTAACGCGTGACGCAGCGGAAAACCCCCTGTTTTCTCAATGAGATTAACCCCCGCGCAAGACAGAACCGTTACGTATCCGCGAAATTCTTCCGGTCCGGTATGGGTAAACAATCGGGACCGGCGCAAGGCAATGAAGGTGGATTGAGGAGCATGCAACGATGAAGGCGCTGCTCGGGCGTTTCCTGAAGGATGACTCTGCAGCCACGGCGGTCGAATACGGTCTGATTGTAGCCGGCATCTCGGTTGCGATCGTCGCGGTTGTGAACGGGCTCGGGACCAATCTGAACGCAAAGTTCACGGCCATCTCGGCGCAGCTGCGATAAGAAAGCACCCCGGCGGTAACCGAACCGCAAGATTACGCCCCCTAACGTGGTCCCCGCACCGATCGTGCACAGGAACGCGCGATGCTGATCACCGACGCAGTCAGGCTTTTGCTTTTTCCCGCTCTGATGGCCTTTGCGGCCTCGAGCGACCTTCTGACCATGACCATCTCAAACCGTCTGTCGCTCGCGCTGGCGGCCGGTTTTCTGCTCCTGACCGTCATCATGGGCATGAACTTGCACGACTTCGGCATGCATCTCGCTGCCGGCGCGGCGGTTCTTGCAGTTGCCTTCGGCCTGTTCGCAAAAGGCTGGATCGGCGGCGGCGACGCCAAGCTGGCTGCAGCAACGGCCCTGTGGCTGGGGTTCGATCATCTGCTCGACTACCTGATCTACGCATCCCTTTTCGGCGGGGTGCTGACACTTGTAATTCTGCAGTTTCGCAAGCTCCCGCTACCCGAAGCCCTGGCGCGCCGCGGCTGGATCACGCGGCTCCATGAGAACGGCGGTGACGTGCCTTATGGGATCGCGCTTGCGGCCGCAGCGCTCACCGTCTACCCGCACACCGGATGGATGCCGGTCTACGGGCTTTGAGCGGCGGGTAGTTACCGCTGCAACACTGTATTAACTCGATTTAGATACCGCTCCTTAACCATACCTTGACCTTTAGCTGGTGAAATCCAGTGCATGCGGCCGCATCGGCCGCCAACAGGGTTTTCCGCGGCCAATCCGGTCGTCGGGTCACGGTGAGAGTGAGCGTATGAAAGCTGCACGTGCCGTCGTATTGACTGTCGCCCTGGCAGCAGGTGGCGTCGCCGCCCTGCTGGCCGGTCGCTCTGAGAAGGCGCCTCCGGTCAAGGCCGAGGCTCCTAAATTTGATACCGTCGACATTCTGGTTGCCAAATCAGACATTGCGCGCGGCCAGACTCTCTCGCCCGGAGATATCGCCTGGCAGGAATGGCCCGCGACGACGGCCGCGGGCAATTTTATCCGCAAGAAAGACAGACCGAAGGCGCTCGACACCCTTACCGGCATGATCGTGCGAGCGCCGTTCGTCGCAGGCGAGCCGATCCGCGAAGCGAAGCTTGTGAACGCCAAGGGCTCCGGCTTCATGGCTGCGATTTTGCCCCAGGGCATGCGCGCAGTGTCTACCCAGATTTCACCGGAGACCGGCGCCGGTGGTTTCATTCTTCCAAACGACAGCGTCGACGTCATCATGACACCGCGCGGGAATGATCGTAACGCTCCGCGCGCCAGCGAGACAATTCTCCGCAATATTCGCGTTCTGGCGATCGACCAGAATGTCGAGGAAAAGAATGGCCAGAAGGTCGTCGTCGGAAAAACGGCAACGCTCGAACTGACCCCAGGCCAGTCGGAAACCCTGGCGTTGGCGCAGCAGAACGGCACGCTGTCGTTGGCGCTGCGAAGCATTGCCGACACCACCGACGATCCGAATCTGGATGATTCGAATTCGCATCAGAGCGTGAATGTCGTTCGATTTGGCGTGAGCACCACGGCGACACCGCGATAAACGATTGGGGGATAATGGGGACATGGCGACAAGAACACTGGCCCAGGCTGTTTCTTTAGGAGCGCTGATCGCGATCGCAGCGCTCGCGCCGGTCGCCCCGGCACCCGCTGCGGACACCGTACGCTCGCCCGTCATTCAGATTGCAGCGAGCGAAGCAACGTCGCGCTTCATTCCGCTCGGGATCGGCAAATCCGTCGCGATCGATCTCCCGGCCGACGTCAAGGACGTTCTGGTGGCGGATCCAAAAATCGCCAATGCTGTAGTTCGCTCGGCCCGCCGCGCCTACATGATCGGTGTCGCGGTCGGACAAACGAATATCTTTTTCTTCGACGCGGACGGCAAGCAGATCGCGGGGTTCGATATCGCCGTGACCCGCGACCTCAATGGCGTGCGCGCTGCGCTCAAGCAGACGATCCCCGATGCGGACATTCGTGTCGAAGGTGTCGGCCAGGCCGTCATGCTGTCCGGAAGCGCGGCAAGCGCTGCCGAATCGCAGCAAGCGTTCGATATCGCTTCGCGCCTTGTCGGCGACAACCAAAAGGTCGTCAATGGAATTGCCGTGCGCGGGCGCGATCAGGTCATGCTCAAGGTCACGGTCGCGGAAGTCCGGCGCGATGTCATCAAGCAGCTCGGTATCGATCTTTCCGGCACGCTTAACTACGGCACTGCCGTCGTGAACTTCAACACGAGCAACCCATTCTCCGTGGTCGGACAACCGCTTAGCAACAGCGCGCTTACGGGCACCTTTCCGAGCGTAAGTGCGACCCTGCGCGCCATGGAACGGGCCGGCGTCATCAGGACGCTGGCGGAACCCAATCTCACCGCGATCTCGGGCGAAACGGCGACGTTCATTGCGGGCGGCGAATTTCCGATCCCGAACGGACTCTCGTGCGACACGACCAGATCGCCGCCCATATGCCAACCGCAGATCGCCTTCAAGAAATTCGGGGTCAGTCTTGTCTTCACGCCGGTTGTGCTGTCGGAAGGCCGCATCAGTCTGAAGGTCATGACCGAGGTGTCCGACCTTTCGACGGAAAACTCGATGACCCTGCAGGTCACCGGTTCCAATACTTCGCTGACCGTTCCGTCGATCCAGACTCGCCGCGCTGAAACCACGGTCGAGATTCCATCCGGCGGCTCACTGGCGCTCGCCGGGATGATCCAGGAACAGACCAAGCAGGCGATCAACGGGATTCCCGCGCTCATGCAAGTGCCCGTGCTGGGAACCCTGTTCAAGAGCCGCGATTACATCAATCACCAGTCGGAATTGATGGTGCTCGTCACGCCCTATGTGGTGCGTGCGGTCGCGCAGAAGCAGTTGTCCCGGCCTGACGATGGATATGCCGATCCGAGTGATCCGCAAACCGTGTTGCTTGGCAATCTGAACCGGATCTACGGCACCGCCGGCAAGCCGGATGCACCGCGATCGGCAAACTATCACGGCAAATACGGATTCATCCTCGATTGAGTGGGGGAGACAGTTGATGAAGGCAATTTTCACGACGATGGGCGGATCCGGCAGATCGGCACTTCGTCTGTTGGCGATATGCGGACTGGCAGGAACACTCGCCGGCTGCTTCCAGGCATCGGAAGTCGCACAAAACGAGTATCCGACCGATTACCGTCAGCGTCACCCCATTGTTCTCAAGGAAGGCGTTCAGACAGTCGAAGTGCTGATCGGGCGCAGCCGGGGCGGCCTTACGGCGCGGCAGCGAGCCGACGTCTCGTCATTTGCCCTCAGGTGGCGCGCGGAGGCAGGTAGCGGGGTTATCATCGATGTGCCGCAGGGCGGACCGACCGATCGCGCAGCTGCCGACGCGACCCACGAAATACGGTCGATCTTTGCCGCTGTCGGTGTGCCACCCAATGCGATCTATGTGCGTCACTACCATCCATCTCATACTTCGCTGGCGAGCATTAAACTCAACTATTCAAGACTGGTCGCCGAGGCGGGACCTTGCGGCGAGTGGCCGCGTGACCTGGGACCGTCGCTGAAGTCCGGGTATCTCGAAAATCAGCCCTACTGGAATCTCGGCTGCGCCACGCAGCGCAACCTTGCCGCCATGGTCGACAATCCGACCGACCTGGTGCAGCCGCGCGGTGAAGATCCGCCTTTCGCGCCACGGCGCAATACGATGATTGATCGTTACCGCAAGGGCGAGAATCCGTCCGGCACCTATGTCGGTTACGACCTCGGCAAAATCAGCGATGTAGGAAAATGATACAGAACGCCCAGCAAGCTGCAGTCACCGAAAATACGCCGGCTCCGTCGACAAAAAGCGGCGCCCCCGACGCGCACATTGCGCCGGCGCCGCGCGTCTCGGTGCAGGCCTTTTGCGACACGGTCGAAACGGCGGCCGCGGTTCAATCGGCCAGCGAAGACCGACGTCTGGCGAAGACCCATGTCAAGATCCAAATGGGGGGCATTGCCGCCGCGACCGAGGCTTATCGCAGTTCGCCCACGCCGAACGTCATTTTGATTGAAACCGACTCGCGCGCGACTGACATCCTCGGCGGGCTCGATCACCTCGCCGAGGTGTGTGACGCGGGCACGCGCGTCATCGTGATGGGCCGCGTCAATGACGTTACGCTCTACCGGGAGCTGACGAGGCGCGGCGTCAGTGAATATCTGATAGGACCGGTTGGCACGCTCGACGTCGTGCGCGCGATCTGCAATCTGTATTCGGCGCCCGACGCCAAGCCGGTCGGCCGGATTATTGCCGTTGTCGGCGCCAAGGGCGGTGTCGGCGCCTCGACGGTAGCTCACAATATCGCCTGGGCGATCGGCCGCGACATTGGCCTCGATGCGGTCGTCGCCGACCTCGACCTTCCTTTCGGTACCGCCGGTCTCGATTACAATCAGGACCCGCCGCAGGGCATTGCCGATGCTGTCTTCTCTCCGGATCGGGTCGATACGGCCTTCGTCGACCGGCTGCTGTCGAAGTGCACCGATCATCTCAGCCTGCTTGCGGCCCCTGCAACGCTCGAGCGCGTTTATGACTTCGGTGCGGAAGCATTCGATTCCATCCTTGACTCCCTGCGTGGCTCGATTCCCTGTGCGGTGCTGGACATACCGCATCAGTGGGCGGGATGGACAAAAAGGCTGCTTGTCAGCGCGGATGATATTCTCGTGGTTGCGGGGCCCGACCTCGCCAATTTGCGCAATGCCAAAAATCTCATCGATTTGTTGCGCGCATCTCGTCCGAACGATCATCATCCACGCTACTGCCTCAATCAGGTCGGCATGCCGAAGCGGCCGGAAATCACATCGGCCGATTTTGCCAAGGCAATCGAGGTTGAACCACTGGCCGTGATTCCCTTCGAACCGCAGCTATTCGGCCCGGCCGCCAATAACGGGCAGATGATCGCGGAAGTTGCTGCAAAACATAAGACTACTGAAATGTTCCGGCAAATGGCGCAGACGCTCACCGGGCGCGCGGAGACCAAGCGCGGCCGTTCCAGCCTGCTGTCGCCGTTGCTTTCCAAACTGATGAAACGAGCAGGCTAACAACCGCGGGAGTCTGACGTCTTGTTCGGTAAGCGTAGTGGATCCTCCGAAGCTGGCGCTCTGGCGCCCGCGCCGCAGCTTCCCGCGGCCGCCGCGCCGCCGCTGCAACCGGCAGCCGAGCCGCCGGCTGCCGGGGCGAGTGCGCCGGTC
>DATEKG010000235.1:0-50395 GCA_035277565.1 Pseudolabrys sp. | reverse complement strand
CCTTCCATCGATACGCTCCCCGGCACGCTTCATTTTACAACTGTCTTGCCCGGCCACCGGCACAAGTCATTGATGATGCATTTCTCGCACAGAGGCTTGCGCGCCACACAAGTGTAGCGCCCATGAAGAATAAGCCAATGGTGCGCGTGACGCTTGTATTGCGCGGGCACGACCTGATCGAGCTTCGTCTCGACCTCGAACGGTGTTTTTCCGGGCGCTATACCGGTGCGGTTTCCGACCCGAAAAATGTGGGTATCAACGGCAATGGTAGGCTCGCCGAACGCAATATTGAGCACGACATTGGCAGTCTTGCGCCCTACTCCCGGCAAGGCTTCCAGGGCCTCGCGCGAACGTGGCACCTGACCGCCATGTTCGGCGACAAGTTTTTGCGAAAGCGCAACAACATTCTTCGCCTTGGTGCGGAACAGACCGATGGTCTTGATGAGATCGCGGACCCTGCTCTCGCCGAGCGCGGCCATTTTTTCGGGCGTGTCGGCCAGGGCAAACAGCGCCGGTGTCGCCTTGTTCACGCCGGCGTCCGTCGCCTGAGCGGAAAGAACCACCGCGACCAGAAGTGTAAACGGGTTGATGTGCTGCAACTCGCCCTTCGGGTCGGGATTGGCCGCCTTGAACCGGCGGAACGCTTCCTCGATCTGCTCCGTTGTCCATTGCGGAAGCACGCCAAGCGAGGCCTTCTTGTCGGCCGCCATGCGCTTGCGCGGCGGCTTGACCTTGATGCGCCTGGCGGCGCGCGCCTTCGGTCTGCGCGTCTTCGTCTGAGCCCTGTTCTTCCTGCGGGCAGGTTTTTTCACCATGATTTTGGTATACTGAGCACAATGACCCCCGACAACGCCGACGACCTTGAACCCACCATCTTTTCGGCCACGCTCACGCCGCATCGCTCGCTGGGCCGTGTGGGATTTGTGCTGCTGATGTCGCTGTTCGGCGGAGTCAGCTTCGTGACCGGCATCGTGTTTCTGCTGATGGGCGCCTGGCCTGTCTTCGGCTTTTTCGGGCTCGACGTGCTTTTGCTCTACTGGGCTTTTCGGCTCAACTATCGACATGCCGATGCGTATGAAGAGGTCACGGTCACGCCGTCGGTGCTCAAAGTGCGCAAGGTCAGCCATCGCGGCCGTGTACGCGAATGGGTCCTCAATCCGCTATGGGTCAGACTCGACAAGGTGGAGCTGGAGGAATTCGGCATCGACCGGCTCTTCCTCGTATCGCGCGGCAAACAGCTGGCAATCGCAAGTTTCCTGGGCCCCGATGCAAAGGCTGATTTTGCAAAGGAACTGGCCAGCGCGTTGGGCGAAGCGCGGCGGGGGCCGACAAGAACCGTGTTCGATCAGGCAGGAATCGGGTGGTCCGACGGCGCCCATCGGCCTAAATAGCGGCCATGACAATGACCCTGACCAGACCGACCTTGACCAACCGCTTGAACGACTTCGCGCCGCTGTCGACCGCATCTGCCGATTATGACATCGTGCGGCGGGCGATCGCTCATATCCGGGGAAACTGGCGCGCGCAGCCTGAGATCGACGCCATTGCGAACGCGGCCGGCGTTTCGGCAACCGAATTGCATCACCTGTTCCGTCGCTGGTGCGGCCTCACTCCAAAGGCGTTTCTGCAGGCGCTGACACTAAACCATGCGCGAGAGCTGTTGCGTTCTTCTGCGAGCATCCTCGATACCGCTTACGAAGTCGGACTTTCCGGCCCGGGCCGGCTCCATGACCTTTTCGTCACGCATGAGGCAATGTCGCCGGGTGAATGGAAGACCGGCGGCGAAGGCCTGACGATCACATATGGGTACCATCCATGTCCGTTCGGGATCGCCCTCGTGATGACGACGCCGCGGGGCCTCGCCGGGCTGGCGCTCGCCGATGCCGGCAAGGAACGCGCGGCGTTTAAAGACATGCGCGCCCGCTGGCCTAAGGCGCGTTACGTGGAGGATTTCGCCGCGACGGCGCCGACCGCACGGCGGATTTTTGATCCATCGCTGTGGCGCAAGGATCAACCGCTCCGCGTCGTTCTGATCGGCACCGATTTTGAAGTGCGTGTGTGGGAAAAACTGCTCGACATTCCCATGGGCAACGTCACCACTTATTCCGACCTGGCGGCGCGGGCGGGATCACCAAAGGCCGCGCGCGCGGTCGGCGCTGCCGTTGGCAAGAACCCGATCTGCTTCGTGGTGCCTTGCCATCGCGTCATCGCGAAGGATGGCGACATCACCGGCTATCATTGGGGGATCACGCGCAAGCGTGCGATCCTCGGCTGGGAGGCCGGAATGGCGGCGGCTGCCTAAGCTGCAAGATCGAGCTTGGATGCGACAGTGGAATCGGCGTTGAGCCGGTAGATCATCGGCACGCCGGTATCCAGATTGAGCTTGGTGATGCTGTCCGATGTGTGCTTGTCGAGCACCATCACCAGTGCGCGCAACGAATTGCCATGCGCCGCCACAAGAACGCGATCGCCGCGTAATACGCGCGGCAGGATTTCAGTGATGTAGTAAGGCAGCACCCGGGCGGCGGTATCGCGCAGGCTTTCCCCGCCCGGCGGCGCGACATCGTATGAGCGCCGCCAGATATGCACCTGCTCTTCTCCCCATTTCTTGCGCGCATCGTCTTTGTTCAATCCGACCAGGTCGCCATAGTCGCGCTCGTTCAAGGCCTGGTCCCTGAAAACCGGTATCGTCGTCTGCCCCAGTTCGGTCAGCATCAAGTCGAGCGTGCGCTGCGCGCGCTTGAGCGCAGACGTAAACGCTACGTCGAACTTGAGTCCTTGCGCCTTGAGCTTGCGGCCGGCCTCTTTCGCCTCGGCGACGCCCTTGTCGGTCAGGTCGACATCGCGCCAGCCGGTGAACAGGTTTTTCAGGTTCCAGTCGCTTTGGCCGTGACGCACGAGAACAAGAAGCCGGTCACTCATCGATATTCCTCAAATGTCCTTCAAACCAAGAACGTCCATCATCGAATAAAGTCCCGGCTTCTGCGTATGGGCCCATCGCGCCGCGTAGAGCGCGCCGCGCGCGAAGATAATGCGGTCTTCCGCCTTATGGGTCAGTTCCACGCGTTCTGCCGGCCCGGCAAAGATGACGCTGTGTTCGCCGACAACGGTGCCGCCGCGCAATGTCGCAAATCCGATGTCGCCGGATTTGCGCGCACCCGTGTGGCCATCCCGGCTTCGCACCGAGCGCTTGTCGAGCTCGAGGCCGCGCCCCTCAGCGGCAGCGCGTCCGAGCAACAGGGCGGTTCCGGAAGGCGCGTCGACCTTCTGATTGTGATGGATTTCCAGAATTTCGATATCGAATGAGTTGTCGAGGGTCCTCGCCACGCGCTTGGTCAGCGCTGCGAGCAGATTGACGCCGAGGCTCATATTGCCGGATTTGACAATGACAGAGGTCTTCGCGGCGTCCCTGATTTTTGATTCATCAGCCGCACTCAGGCCCGTGGTACCAATAATGTGAGCCTTGCCGGACTTCGCCGCGAGCGCGGCAAATTCAAGCGTTGCGCTCGGCGCCGTGAAATCGATGATGCCATCCGCCTTGCCGAGCAATGGCGCAGCGTCACCGGTCAACCTGACACCGCTTTCGGGAAGACCGGCGAGCACGCCGGCATCCCAGCCAATCAATGGCGAGCGGGCGTCCTCGAGCGCGCCCGCCAATGCAAACTCCTTGCTTTCAGCGATTGCCTTGACCAGCGTGCGGCCCATCCGCCCGCCGGCACCGGCAACGATCAAGCGCATCTCAGCCATGGTTCAGCTCCGCACGACCGAACCGGGTATAGCGGGCGTCAGGCCGCAGGTCACCCCTGTTCAGGGCTGCGGTCCGTCATAGCCTTCCACGACGATAAGATCGGCATCCGCGCTGGCCTGCCGCAGCGCAATCGCCTTGGCGTATTCAGGCGAGCGATAGCAGGTCATCGCCGCCTCGTAGCTGGGAAATTCGATGACGACGATCCGGCTGCGGCTTTTGCCTTCCACGGCCTCCACTCGGCCGCCCCGCATCAGGTAGCGGCCGTTGTGCTTGTGGAAGATGTCCGACAAAAGCGCGGTATAGTTTTTGTACCCGTCCGGGCTCCGCACATCGACGTTGGCAATCCAATAGCCCTTGGCCATTTCGACCTCTCACTTGCCTGCAGCGTGTTCTATTTCGGCGACGATCGAATCTGCGGCCGCCTTCGGATCGCGTGCCTCCACGATCGGGCGGCCAACGACAAGATAGTCGGCGCCGGCCTCGATCGCGCGCGCCGGCGACATGATCCGCTTCTGGTCTCCGGTTGCGCTCCCCCCCGGCCTGATGCCGGGCGTGACCAGCACCATGCCCGGGCCGGCGACATCGCGCAGCGATGCGGCCTCCTCGGCCGAACACACCAGTCCGTCAACCCCGATATCCCTGGCCTGGGCGGCACGCGCAGCAGCCAGTTCACGGACGTTCAGCTCGTAACCGGCGGCGGCGAGATCGGCATCATCGTATGAGGTGAGCACCGTAACCGCGAGAATGCGCAGCCTCGAGCCGCGTTTGCCGTTCATCGCCGCCCGCATGGTTTGCGGATAGCCGTGCACGGTCAGAAATGTCGCGCCAAGCTGAGCGACACTTTCGACGCCCTTCTCGACTGTATTGCCGATGTCGTGCAGCTTGAGATCAAGAAAGATCTGCTTGCCGGCCGCGATAAGACTGCCGGCAAATGGCAGGCCGCCGCCGGCAAAGGCAAGCTGATAGCCAATCTTGTAGAACCAGACCGAATCGCCGAGGCAGCTGACCATCGCTTCCGCCGCCTTCACGGTCGGCACATCGAGAGCCACAATCAGCCGTTCGCGCGCATCGAGCGACATTCAGCCTCCTCGTGCCATCAGCCGCGCCATTTCAACGAGCCGCTCAAGCTCGGCGCGGAGCAGATTGGCGGTACCGGCATCGGCAATATTGTCCATTTCGTCGAACGCAGTTTCAGCGTTCTGGATTGACACCTGCTCCGGAATCACAAGCGCGCCGCAACCAAGCTCGAGGATCTGCCGCAATGCCATCAGGGAACGCAATCCGCCGGCGCGACCGGGCGATGCCGACGCGATTGCGAAAACCCGCCCTTTGAATGCCGCGTAGGTCGGATCGCCCCGCTCGCGCACACGCGACACCCAATCAATGGCGTTCTTGAGCAACGGCGTCACCGATGCGCTGTATTCCGGACTCGCGATGAACACGCCGTGATGCGTCATGATCATTTGCTTCAGCTTGATCGCATTGGCGGGTTGACCGGCGCGCGCGTCGAGATCGGCTTCGTAGATCGGCAGCGGGAAATCCGCGAGCGAAATTCGCGTCACGTCGACATCGAGCAGCGTCAATTCCTTCGCTACCAGGGCGGCCAGCTTCACATTGTGCGAGCCGACGCGCGTCGAACCAGGCAGTACGAGAATTTTCGGGATCGGCATCAACTGCTCCGCTTGCGCGGGCGACGACACCGCACTATCAACGGCCGCGGTAAACCCACACGCGCGCCGGCGGCAGGTTCATCCAAATGAGTTCCGACGATTCCGCGCGCACACCGGACAACTCCTTCGGAATTGGCGGAAGCATCGCGTAAGTGAATTGAACGAACGGCGCGCCTTGTGCGAGCAAGGTCATTGCCTCGGAAATCAGACGCAACCGCGTGCGCAGCGGCTTGGTAACCAGCGGCAGACCCGACACTACCGCGGCGGCGGGCTGCTCAATGTAATTGCCGAGCAGCCGGCGAAGCCGATAGGCGTCTCCCTGCATGACTGTAGCGGCCGGATACCGCGAGCGCAGCAAGCGGCAGAAGTCAGGATTGAATTCGACAAGGATCAGGCGTGCCGGATCGACACCGCGCCGCACAAGCGCTTCAGTGACCGGCCCGGTGCCTGGACCCAGCTCGATGACCGGCCCGTTCGATTGCGGATCAACATAGCGCGCCATTGCGCGCGCCAGCACACGGCTCGACGGCATCACCGCGCCGGTCGAGAGAGGCTTTTCAATCCACGATCGGATGAACTGCATCTCGTCATCGAGACGCAGACTCTTCTTTTGGACGCGGGCGACTGAATGTGATGGCATTGCTGCGAGGTCACGCGTACAGGCGGCGGGCCTCGCCGCAACATTTACGGGTATAGGGCGCAAGGCAGAGGGTCAAGATATTTACCCCGATTGACTGCCCCTGGTGCTCCCAAGGCCATCCAGAAACTCTTTGACTCGACTAAAGAAACCGGCCGATTCCGGCTGCGTTGCCTCCGAAGACAGTTTTTCAAATTCCGTCAGCAGCTCGCGCTGTCGTTTGGTGAGATTTTGCGGCGTTTCCACCGCTACTTGAACGTACATATCGCCGGTTTGTTTCGTCCGCAGCACCGGCATGCCCTTTCCCCCCAGGCGGAAACGGCGCCCGGCCTGCGTGCCGGCGGGCACTTTGACCTTTACCTTGCTGCCATCGATCGCTGGGACCTCGAATTCCCCGCCCAGCGCCGCGGTCGTCATCGAAATCGGCACCCGGCAGTGCAGATCGGCCCCATCGCGCTGGAAAAATTCGTGCTGCCCCACTTCCAGAAAAATATAGAGGTCGCCAGCCGGGCCGCCGCGCAAGCCCGCTTCGCCCTCGCCGGCAAGACGGATACGGGTACCGTCTTCAACACCGGCGGGAATATTGACTGAAAGCGTACGTTCGCGGGTCACGCGCCCGCCGCCGCCGCATACCTTGCATGGATTGTCGATGACCTGGCCGCGGCCGTGACAAGTCGGGCAGGTGCGCTCGAGCGTGAAAAATCCCTGAGCGTGCCTGATCTTGCCGGCGCCGCCGCAGGTCGCGCATGGCTTGGGCTTGGTGCCGGCCTTGGCGCCACTGCCAGAACACGCCTCGCAGGTCACCGAGGTGGGGATGCGGATCTGTGCGGTCTTGCCGGCAAACGCCTCGTCGAGCGTAATTTCCATGTTGTAGCGCAGGTCGGACCCGCGCTCGCGGCCGGAGCTGCGGCCGCGCGCCGATCCCATGCCGAAAATACCTTCGAAAATATCGGCGAATGTGGAACCGAAATCGGCGCCGAATCCGTGGGCGCCGCCTACCCCGCCCTGTTCGAACGCCGCATGGCCGAAACGGTCATATGCTGCACGTTTATCGCCGTCCTTGAGGACGTCATAGGCTTCGTTAATTTCCTTGAAGCGGTGTTCGCAGTCCTTGTCCCCCGGATTGCGGTCCGGGTGATGCTGCATCGCGAGCTTTCGAAACGCTGCCTTGAGTTCTACCTCGCTGCAGCTGCGGCTCACGCCCAGAACTTCATAGTAGTCGCGCTTGGACATCCGGATCGCGTCCTAGTTCACCGCGCCGGGATGCGTACTTGATTCGCCCGCCCCCGGTCCCGGCAAAAGCGCACCCCCGGGCACATGTCCGGGGGTGTCGTGTTCGTCGAACTGCTGCGCATGGCTCTCGCCCTGCGATCAGGCGGATTTCTTCTTGTCGTCGTCGACCTCGGTGAATTCCGCGTCGACCACATCTTCCTTTTTCTCTGACGGCGCTTCGCCGCCCGCGCCAGGAGCACCCTGCGCTTCCTGCTGCTGCTTGTACATGGCTTCGCCCAGCTTCATCGAAGCCTGCGCAAGCGTATTGGTCTTGGCCTGGATGGCCGAAGAGTCGTCACCCTTGAGCGCCTCCTTGAGATCGGCCATCGCATTTTCGATCGCCGTGCGATCGGCATCACCGATCTTCGAGCCGTGCTCGGACAGCGCCTTTTCGGTCGAATGGACCAGAGCTTCGGCATGGTTCTTCGCCTCGACCGCGGCCTTGCGCTTCTTGTCCTCTTCGGCGTGCGCTTCAGCATCCTTGACCATCTTTTCGATGTCGGCTTCGGACAGTCCGCCCGAGGCCTGGATGCGAATCTGCTGTTCCTTGCCTGTCGCCTTGTCCTTTGCCTGGACATTGACGATGCCGTTGGCATCGATGTCGAAGGTGACCTCAACCTGAGGCACGCCGCGCGGCGCCGGCGGAATGCCGACCAGATCGAACTGGCCGAGCATCTTGTTGTCAGCCGCCATCTCGCGCTCGCCCTGGAACACGCGGATGGTCACCGCATTCTGATTGTCCTCGGCGGTCGAGAAGACCTGGCTTTTCTTGGTGGGGATCGTCGTGTTGCGATCGATGATCCGCGTGAACACGCCGCCCAGCGTTTCAATGCCAAGTGAAAGCGGCGTGACGTCGAGCAACAGCACGTCCTTGACGTCGCCCTGCAGCACACCCGCCTGAATGGCGGCGCCGACGGCCACCACCTCGTCGGGATTGACGCCCTTGTGCGGCTCCTTTCCGAACAGCTGCTTTACGACTTCCTGCACTTTCGGCATGCGCGTCATACCGCCAACCAGCACCACCTCGTTGATCTGGGCCGCCGAGATGCCGGCGTCCTTGAGGGCCTGCCTGCAGGGTTGAATCGTCTTCTGGATGAGATCATCGACCAGCGCCTCGAACTTGGCGCGCGTGAGCTTCATGGTCAGATGCTTCGGACCGGACGCATCGGCCGTGATGAACGGCAGGTTGATCTCGGTCTGTGTCGTCGATGACAGCTCGATCTTCGCCTTCTCGGCCGACTCCTTGAGTCGCTGCAGCGCAAGCTTGTCGCGACGCAGGTCGATGCCTTGCTCTTTCTGGAATTCGTCTGCGAGATAGTTCACGAGCCGCATGTCGAAGTCTTCGCCGCCCAGGAACGTATCGCCGTTCGTGGATTTCACCTCGAACACGCCATCGCCGATTTCGAGGATCGAAATATCGAAAGTGCCGCCGCCGAGATCATAGACTGCGATGGTGCCGGTCTTCTGCTTGTCGAGACCGTAAGCGAGCGCGGCTGCCGTCGGCTCGTTGATGATGCGCAGGACTTCGAGGCCGGCAATCTTGCCGGCGTCTTTGGTTGCCTGACGCTGCGCATCGTTGAAGTAGGCCGGGACGGTGATGACCGCCTGTTCGACCTTCTGCCCGAGATACGCTTCCGCCGTTTCCTTCATCTTCTGCAGGATGAAGGCGGAGATCTGCGAGGGCGAATAAGTCTTGCCGTCAGCCTCGACCCATGCGTCGCCATTCGAGGCCTTACTGATCTTGTAAGGAACGAGCTTCTTGTCCTTTTCGACCATCGGGTCGTCGTAGCGCCGGCCGATCAGGCGCTTGACCGCGAATATGGTCTTCTCCGGATTGGTGACCGCCTGGCGCTTGGCCGGCTGGCCGACCAGTCGCTCGCCGTCATCGGTGAATGCCACGATCGAAGGCGTCGTACGCATGCCTTCAGCGTTCTCGATGACTTTCGGAGCTTTGCCTTCCATGACGGCAACGCACGAATTGGTGGTGCCGAGGTCGATGCCGATGACCTTGCCCATGGTTCTTCCTCTCAAATTGCGGCAGGCCGGCCGGGCCGCTTGGCGCCCGAATGGGAACGTCGGCGGTTCATCCGCAGACCCCCGATCCAGCCCCCTGGATACGTGATTCGCCGCCTTTTTCACGGCTTACTCGGTCATATAGGAGGGCCATTGTGGGCCGCAAGCCAGATGATCACTAAATCGAGAGCGGCCCCCGCCGGACACGATCAATGGTTATCGACCCATTGCTGCATTGCCCAAGGACGGTTAGGGAGGGCCCAATAATGCGAATTTGGAAGGCCGCCAGGTGATCGTGCGTCGAATGTTTGTTTACCTATCTGCGGCCGTTACCGCATTGCCGGGCTTGACGGCCCTGGTGCTTGCCGATCCGGTCTTCCCGCCGGGCCTGCGGATCGGTCTCGAACCGCCGGGCGATATGCGGCCAAGCGTGCGGTTTCCCGGCTTTGAGGACGTCGAC
Source organism: Pseudolabrys sp. (assembly GCA_035277565.1). GTDB lineage: Bacteria > Pseudomonadota > Alphaproteobacteria > Rhizobiales > Xanthobacteraceae > Pseudolabrys. The sequence continues at coordinate 40,595 of DATEKG010000235.1, read as the reverse complement.
CGGCACGCCTCCATCGCTATCCTTGACCTTCCCGCCAGCGCCTACGCCGAACTTGAAGCCGCAGCATTTTCGGATGCCCAGAAACAACTCAAACAGGCCAAACGGGAGAGTTTTCCGTTCGGCAGTGGCATCGGGTTTCTTATTACCGGTGTGTTTCAGCACGACGGCAAGACGCTGCACCGCTGGGCGTTGCTGGCGCAGGCGGTCGGCAGTCAGGTTCACGACCTGACGACGGTAATCAATGTCGAGGTGCCCGACAGTGCGCTTGCCATTTATTCGGATGCCGTCATCCGCAAAGCGCTCGCCAGCGTGACGTTCAGGCCGGCGCCGATCCAGGAACAACTCGGCATGCTGCCGTTCAAGTTCAACGATCTTGCCGGATTTCAGGTTCTTCAGGTCATGCCGACCGGCGTGGTCGTGCTGGCAGACAACCCCAAGGATCAAACCCCGCCGCAGTCGATCATCATTATTTCGCTCGGCACGGGCGGTCCAATTGAACCGTCGGACCGGTCGAGATTCGCCCGCGATCTCCTGTCCTCCGCGCCGGTCGCAGACCTGACGCTGCAATCAGCGGAGCCGATGCGAATCAATGGCGCGCCTGGTCACGAAATCAGGGCGCAGGGCATCAATCAGGCCGGCAAAAAGGTATCGATGGTGCAGTGGCTGCGTTTCGGCTCGGCCGGATTTATGCGGATCGTCGCCGTCAGCCCGTTGGATGAATGGACCACGATGTTCGACCGCTTCCGCGCGGTACGCGACGGAATTGATATGCGCTGAAGCCTGCTCCGCAGGCCTCAGTCTGCTTCTGGATCTTCGGTGGCGGAGACCGGCGCCATTGGAACCGCCTTGCTGACCGCGACCAAAGCCGGCCGCAGGACACGATCCCCGATCATATAGCCGGCCTGGATAACCTGAGCGACTTGCCCGGGCGGCTGATCAGATGTCGGGACTTCGTACATCGCCTGGTGCACATTGGGATCGAATTTTTCACCCTTCGGCGAGAATTTTTTCACGCCATTTTTTTCGAGGGTCTTGAGCAGCTCCCGTTCGGTGAGCTCCACACCGTCGATCAAGGCCTTGACCTTGGCATCGCCCGATTCGCGCAGCTCGGATCCGATCGCCTCCAGTGCACGGTGCATGTTATCGGCCACCGCCAGAACATCCCGCGCGAAAGCAGCGATGCCGTAAAGCCGCGCATCCAGAACCTCGCGTTCCGTCCGCTTGCGGAGGTTCTCCATCTCGGCAAGGGTACGCAGCAGCTTGTCCTTGAACTCACCGGCCTCGCGCTTGGCCTCGGCAAGAGGATCGGCCTGGTCGGGCGCCGTCGGGTTTTCGGCCTCAGCGGCCGCGGCTTCAGCCTGGCTGGCGGTTGGGTCCGTCATCGTGGTCAATCCATCCTCGGCAATATCCGGATGCCCGGCATATCAGGGCTCTGGCGCAAAAAATCAAGCGTTTAAGGCGTGAGGAGGCGACCCACGAGCCGGGCCGTGTAATCGACCATCGGGATAACGCGGGCATAGTTAAGGCGGGTCGGCCCGATAACGCCAATGACCCCCACGATTCGCCCTTTGCTGTCGCGGTATGGCGCAACGATCGTCGACGACCCTGAAAGCGAGAACAGCTTGTTTTCGGAGCCGATGAAGATGCGGACGCCATCGGCACGTTCAGCGCGGCCGAGCAGATCGATGACGCCGCGTTTGGTTTCGAGCGCATCGAACAGGGAACGAACCCGCTCGAGGTCTTCGAGGGCGTGCAGATCGTCAAGCAGGTTCGCATGACCGCGGACGATCAACTGGCGATCTTCGCGATCGCCTCCGGACCAGCTTGCAAGCCCGGTTGCAATGACTTTCTGGGTGAGCTGATCGAGTTCAGCCTGTCCTTCCGCAACTGCCTTTTCTATTTCGGCGCGCAGATCGGCAAGCGTCTTGCCGCGAATACGTGCGTTAAGAAAGTTGGATGCCTCTATCAGTGAAGACGTTGGTACGCCTGGCGAAATGTTGAGGACGCGATTCTCGACCTGACCATCTTCGGCAACAAGGACAGCGAGGGCGCGCTCGGCCTCGAGCCTTACGAACTCGACATGCTTGAGCCTGACATTGGTTTTCGCGGTCAGCACAACCCCGGCTGACCGTGTCAGGCCCGACAGCATCTGCGATGCTTCGGTGAGGACGGCCTCCATCGATTTGTTGCTCTGGGTACCAGCGACCTGCGCCTCGATCGACCGCCGATCCGTTTCACTGAGATCGCCGACCTGCATCAAGGCGTCGACAAAAAAACGCAGCCCTATTTCTGTCGGTAGACGCCCGGCCGATGTGTGCGGCGCATAGATCAAGCCCAGCTGCTCAAGGTCCGACATCACATTGCGGACCGAGGCAGGCGACAGCGTGATCGGCAGCAGCCGAGCGAGATTGCGCGAGCCAACAGGCTCGCCGGTCGCAAGATAGCTTTCGACGATCTGCCGGAATATTTCACGCGAACGCTCGTTAAGCGCCGCGAGGCTTACTTGTGTCGCCCCGATGGGGATGTCGTGAGACGCCAAGGTCCAGCTCCTCGAAATCACCCAAGAATTGACCATGGAGGCGGTCTTGTTCAAGACGGGTGTATGGTTATGGTGAGCGGTCAATAACAGGGGAGCAAGCCCGATGCGGCCAAGCCGCCGACAAATCGATGAGTTGCGCGCCGTTTCGCTCGAGCGTGGCGTTGTCAAATATGCCGAAGGCTCCTGTTTCGTTAAGTTTGGCGATACCCATGTGCTGGTTACCGCGAGCCTCGAGGAGCGCCTGCCTCCCTGGCTGAAAGGTCAGGGCCGCGGTTGGGTCACCGCCGAATATGGAATGCTGCCGCGCGCGACGTCGGAACGAACGCGGCGGGAGGCAAGCGCCGGTAAACAGGGCGGCAGGACGGTCGAAATCCAACGGCTGATCGGCCGCTCGCTGCGATCGGTGGTGGACCTGCCGGCACTGGGCGAGCGTCAGATCACCATCGATTGCGACGTCATTCAGGCTGACGGCGGCACGCGCACGGCGTCGATTACCGGCGCCTGGGTCGCGCTTGCCGATTGTTTCAGCTGGATGCGCACGCGCGACATGATCAAGGCCGATATATTGCGCGATCATATCGCCGCTGTTTCCTGCGGCGTGTGCAAGGGCACGGCGGTACTGGACCTCGACTATGCCGAGGATTCTGAAGCCGACACGGACGCGAATTTCGTCATGACCGGCTCCGGCAACATTGTCGAGATCCAGGCTACCGCCGAAAAAATTCCCTTCAGCGAGGACCAGTTCGAGGCTCTGCTTGCGCTTGCGCGCAAGGGAATTGCCAAGCTGGTATCCTTGCAGAAGCTGGCGGTCGCGTGAGCAGGCGCCTTACCGGCCCAGTCGTCATCGCCACGCACAATCCGGGCAAGCTCAGGGAGATGGACGAGCTTCTGTCGCTCTACGGCATCGCAACGAAGTCGGCAGCCGAGCTTGGACTGCCCGAACCGGAAGAAACCGGGAAAACATTTGCCGCAAATGCGCGCATCAAGGCGCTGGCGGCGGCGCGCGCGAGCGGTGAAGCCGCCTTTGCCGACGATTCAGGTCTGGTCATTGATGCGCTGAACGGCGAACCAGGTATCCATTCGGCGCGCTGGGCCGGACCCGAGCGGGATTTTCGCGCGGCAATGAATCGAATCCAGACCTTGCTGGTCGAGCGCGGTGCGAAAGCCCCTGATCAGCGCCGTGCGCATTTCGTTGCCGCTTTGTGCCTTGCATGGCCCGACGGGCATGTCGAAGAGTTTGAAGGCCGCGTCGATGGCGCCGCCGTATGGCCGCCACGCGGAGACAAAGGGTTCGGCTATGATCCGTTGTTTCGTCCGGATGGATTCGATCGCACATTCGGTGAAATGAGCGCCGAGGAAAAGCACGGCTTGCCGCCGAAGGGGCAAGGCCTGTCGCACCGCGCGCGCGCTTTCATGAAACTCGCCGCCGCGTGTCTCTCCAAGGCTTGATCTGACTTGAGCTTGTCCCCGATCGTTACAATCTTAATCAACTGTCGCGCCTGCGGCGTAGTTGTGCTGGCTGCGACTCGCGCCACGCGCTAGGATTTTTAACATGTTGTTAACCGCACCATTCGGCGTTTACGTTCACTGGCCATTTTGCCTGTCAAAGTGTCCCTACTGCGACTTCAACAGCCATGTGCGCCACGGCGGCATCGATGAGGCCCGGTTCCTGCGCGCCTACCAAGCCGAGATCGCTGCAACTGCGGACCGCGTGCCAGATCGTACCGTTTCGAGCATCTTTTTCGGCGGCGGTACGCCGTCACTCATGCAACCGTCATCTGTGCAAGCCATTCTCGACTGCATCGGGAAACACTGGTCTGTTTCTTCCGATGTCGAAGTCACCCTCGAGGCAAATCCAACCAGCGTGGAAGCCACGCGCTTTCGCGGTTATCGCACGGCCGGCGTCAATCGCGTTTCGCTCGGTGTTCAGGCGCTCGACGATGCCGTGCTCAAGGAGCTTGGCCGCCTGCATACCGCCCGGGAGGCGCTCGAGGCGGTCGCTGTCGCGCGCTCGATTTTTGCCCGCTATTCCTTCGATCTGATCTATGCGCGCCCCCGGCAGGAGCCGAAAGCATGGGCCGCGGAACTTAAGCGCGCAATTGCGGAAGCTGCCGAACACCTTTCGCTCTATCAGCTGACGATCGAGGCCGGCACGCCGTTCTTCGATCTGCACAAGGCCGGAAAGCTGGTCGTTCCCGACGATGACCATGCGCGCGACTTATACGATCTCACGCAGAAAATATGCGACGAGTCCGGCCTGCCGGCTTACGAGATCTCCAATCATGCGCGTCCTGGTGCGGAATGCCGGCACAATCTCGTCTATTGGCGCGGGCACGACTATGCCGGCGTAGGACCGGGCGCGCATGGCCGCCTCACGATTGAAGGGCGCCGCGTTGCGACTGAAACCGACAGGCGGCCCGAAGCATGGCTCATGCGGGTTGAAGCAAACGGCAGCGGCATAAGCGTGAACGAGGCGCTGACGCGAGACGAGGTCGCGGACGAATATCTGCTGATGGGATTGAGACTTGCCGAAGGCATTGATCCCGCACGTTACAACGCGATCGCCGGCCGCACGCTCGATCCCAGACGTATTTCCATCCTGCGCGAGGAAGGCGCGGTTGAGACGACGAGTGACGGCCGCCTGCGCGTGACGCAGAGTGGTTTTCCGATCCTCGACGCGGTTGTCGCCGATCTGGCTGCCTGAAAAATATCCCCGCGATTACGTCCCCGATTGGAACGACTTTGGCGCGGGGCTGACGACTTGTCCGCCATTCGGAGCCACCCGGAGCACCGCCAGTCCGCGTTCATTGGTTCCCTGGGGCAGAAACCGGAAAACACCGTCGATGCCGGCAAAGCCCGATGGATTGGTGAGAACCTGCTCGCTGAAGCGCTGCGTGCCCTGCGTCTTTACCAGCGCAGCGACGAGAGCTGTCGCATCATAGGCAAGCGTCGCTGTGCGCACGGGGTCCTGTCCGTAACGGCCGCGATAGCGGGAGGAGAAATTCCTGAACCCCGAGGACTCAGGCGCGGCATACCAGCCGCCTTCGAGGGCAGCGGTTGAGAATATTCGCGGATCGTCCCAAAGCCCGGTACCGAGCAACTGCACACGCTTGGGGTTGACCCCGCTTGCGGCGAGAGCCTGCACCACTTGCGGGACAGCGTCGGCGCCATCGGGAATAAAAATACTATCCACCTGGTTCGCCGCCTGAGCGACACGGCGGACAGCTTCCGCCATCCTGTTTGCGTCGGGCGGATATTTTTCGAGCGCAACGACACGGCCGCCGCGCCGCGACACTTCTTGCTGGAACGCAGCTTCGACCACCGTGCCATATGCATTTTCCGGCATCAGTGCCGCGAAGGAACGCTTGCCGCGCGATATCGCAAAATCGACGATGCGGCGTACATCGCTTTCCGGCAGGAAGCTCAGCAGATAGACGCCGTGCGCAGCCACGCTTGCGTCCGTTGAGAATGCGATGACCGGAATATTGCGCGATCGCGCCACCTGTCCGACAGCGCTCACCGACTGCGCAAACAGCGGTCCAATGATGATCTCAGCGCCTTCATCGATCGCCTGCTGCGCCGCCGTCTGCGCACCCTGCGCCGAGCCGCCATCATCCTTCACGACCAGCTGAACGTTGGTCGCCTTGAATTCGGCAAGCGCCATCTCCGCGGCATTCTTCATCGACCGGGCCGCAACGCCGGCATTGCCTTGCCCCGACAGCGGCAGGATCAGGCCGATCCGCACCTGGCCGTCGGCGGGAGGACCATTGACCGCTTGTGGGTCAGGCTGCGCGGTTGTTACGGAGTTCCCCAACTGTGTGGTGCAGGCGGCAACGACCGTGCTTAAAGCGACAACAGCCAAGCCAGCACGCGCGCCGCGCCACGCGCGCTCCCACACCCCCTCAAGCGACGTACCCAACATGGTCGCTCCCCGCACGACAGTTCCGTGTCAGTCGTAACCGGTATCGTCGAATTTGTCCCGCGAAACTTAAAACGATGAATGCGTGTGAGAAATTCTCACCGATGACGAGCCCCAAGCGGACGGTCTAGAGTGCAGTCATGGCGATCGAAAGCAAAGTTAAATCACGCCGCTATGCTCCGTTCGGCGCCGAAATCGAAGCGGCAAGGCAGCCGGCCGGCCTGTATTTGGTGGCGACCCCAATCGGGAACCTTGGCGATATCACCCTGCGCGCGCTTGAAGTGCTCGCCGGCGCCGATGTCATTGCCTGCGAAGACACACGCATCACCCGCAGGCTGACCGAACGCTACGGAATCTCGACGCCGCTCACGCCGTATCACGAGCACAACGCCGCAGAAGCAAGGCCGAAACTGCTTGCGCGGCTCCATGCCGGCGAAGCCGTGGCGCTGGTGTCGGACGCGGGCACACCACTAATTTCAGATCCCGGATATAAACTGGTTCGCGCCGCACGCGATGCGGGCCAAATGGTGACCGCGCTGCCGGGCGCATCGGCCGTTCTCGCTGCCCTGTCGGTTGCCGGATTACCGACCGACCGTTTCTTTTTCGAAGGCTTTCTTCCGCCAAAAACAGCGGCTCGGCAAAAGCGCATTGCGGCACTCGCCAATGTCCCGGCAACCCTGGTCCTGTTTGAAACCGGCCCGCGCCTTGGCGCGATGCTTGCCGATGCGGCGCAGATACTGGGGTCGCGTGCCGCCGCAATCTGCCGCGAGCTGACAAAATTGCACGAAGAAGTCAGAACGTCGGATCTCACCGCCCTCGCCCGCGCATACGCAGGCGATGCGGAAATTCGCGGCGAGTTTGTGATCATCATCGCCGCAGCGCCTGAGGGCAAGGAAGGGCCGGAAGATCTCGACGATCTTCTCCGTCAGGCGCTTGCGCGCACTTCCGTCAAAGATGCAGTCGGTGAGGTTGCGATCGCGACCGGGCGGCCAAGGCGCGAGATCTATCAGCGCGCGCTCGCGCTCAGTAAAGACACCGCCGATGACTGATCGATCGATACGGGACCCGCTGCGGCGCGAACCTCATCCTGAACGACAAGCTGCGTTCCGCACGGGTCTTTCCGCGGAAAGCAGAGCCGCCACGCTGCTGATTGCTAAAGGCTTCCGTATTCTGGCGCGCCGGTGGAGAAGTCCGCTTGGTGAAATCGACATCGTCGCCCGACGACGCCGGCTTCTGGTTTTTGCGGAAGTGAAGGCGCGGCCGAGTCTCGACGAGGCTGCGGAATCGGTCAATGCCCGTCAGCGCCGGCGGATAGCCGCGGCGGCGGAAATCTGGCTTGCGGCAAATCCTGATGAATCGATCCGGGACATTCGATTCGACGCGATCCTCGTTGCGCCCGGCAAAATTCCGCGTCACATCACCGCAGCTTTCGAAAGCTGACGCCAGGGAGGACGGGCGCTAGGCGCTCAAGCGGTCGAAAAACTGGTCGACCTGCGCTCGAATCCGGTGCGCTACCTTGCCGAGATCGTCAGCCACCGATTTCACCGCGGCAGCGCTCGCACGAGTATCCTGCGTTGCCGTGCCCATCAGGTTTACTTCCTTCGCGGTTGCGACCGTTCGTTCAGCCGCAATCTCGACGCCGCGCGCAATCTCCTGCGTGGCGGCGCCCTGCTCGGTCACCGCCGCGGCAATGGCGCTGCTGATATTGCCGATCTCGCGAATTGTCTGCTCGATTCCTGTGATCGCCATTATCGAACGTTGGGTCGCGCGTTGCATGCCGGCGATCTGGGCCCCGATCTCTTCCGTCGCGCGGCTGGTCTGCCCGGCCAGCGCCTTCACTTCGCCTGCGACCACCGCGAATCCGCGCCCAGCCTCGCCGGCCCGCGCCGCCTCGATCGTCGCATTCAATGCCAGCAGATTTGTCTGTTCGGCAATATCGGTAATCAGCTTAACGACGTCGCCGATACGTGCGGCGGCTTCATCGAGCTCCTTGACGGCAAGATTCGTCGATTCGACTTCATTGACTGCTTTGGTTGCAATCGCATTGGATTGCGCTACCTGCCGATCGATTTCATTGACCGATGCGGACAGTTCGTCGGCCGCAGAAGCGATATCTCGCACATTGGATGAAGCCTCGGACGACGCACCCTCTGCGCGTGCGGTCTTGCTCGACGCGTTATCTGCCGCTGCGGCGAGTTGGGTTGATGCGGCCAGCATTTCGTCGGAGATCCGTCCGAGTTCGGCAAGCGTTGCCTCGACCTCGGCGGAAAACTGGGTGATCTCGTTCGAGACCTTTTCCTGCCGGCGCGCTCGCATGTCGGCGTCGATGCGCACCGTTTGATTGAGCTCCTCGTTGCTCCGCATCGTCTTCTGGAAAACAGCAATCGATCGCGCGAGCGCTCCAACTTCGTCATTGCGGTCACTGAACGGAACAGCGATCGCGCTATTGCCCGCCGCCACCGCCGTCGTGACTTTGGTGATCGCGCCGATCGGTTTGGTCACGCTGCGTGCTATGACAGCTGCGCCGGCAATCGCAAGCGCCACCGCAACACAGGCGAGGATCGTGAGCAGCAAGGCTGTGTGATCGATCCCTTCATCGATCTGCGTATAAATTTGGCTCGCGACGTCGCTGTAATGTTGGCTGAGCGCCTCAAGGTCCTTGGTCAGCGCCGCGCGCGTCTCGCCGGGCAGGTTCTTGTTTGCCCATTCGCGCGCGGCCTGCGGTCCGGATTGCCGGGCAACGGCCACCAGCTTGTAGAGGTCATCCTGAAATCCATTGATCCTCACAGCAAAGTTGCTGAAGGCAAGCGCGTCGCTGTTGCGGACGCTTCGCTGCCAGTCGCCGATGACCCCGCTGATCTGGTCGGTAACCTTGGCCAGGGAGGCGGCATATTTGGCTGCCTCCGTCTTGTCAGCCGACATATAGACGCCGCGCATCTCCATCATGGTCCCGTAGATGAGGCCATTGATCCGCTCGACATTCCAGCTGCCGGCATTGGCAGACTCGAAATCGTCGGTCAGCGCCGCGTGATGGTGTGAATTCGACACGGCAACGACTGACAGCGCCACGGTCGTAGCGGCCATCAGAGCGAAAATCGTGTAGAGCCTGGCTGCAATCGAAAGCTTGGGCAGGTTCACCGCGGCGGCCCCCCGGCCGTGCAACAACGTTCCCGAAGTGGGTATAGTGCGGATAATGTGTTAACGCTTTGTTCGCCTAAAGGTAGTCATGAGCCTGAAAATCGCCGTTCAAATGGATCCGATTCAGCGGATCAATATTAAAGGTGACTCCACATTCGCCTTGCTGCTGGAAGCGCAGGAACGCGGCCATCAGCTTGCCTATTACACCCCGGACCGTCTGTCGCAGCGTGATGGCAGCATCATCGCCCATGTCGCGTCGCTGACAGTACGCGACAAGGTGGACGACCACTTTGCCCTCGGCGAGTCGCGGCGAATCGATCTTTCAGGTCTGGACGTTGTTTTGCTGCGCCAGGACCCACCCTTCGATCTGGCCTATATAACGACGACCCATCTGCTGGAGCGCATCCACCCCCGCACATTGGTGGTCAACGACCCTGCCCAAGTGCGCAATGCCCCGGAAAAGGTCTTCGTGACCCTGTTTGCTGACCTTATGCCACCGACACTGGTCACGCGCGATCTCGCCGAGATCAAGGCGTTCAGAGCCGAGCACGGGGATATTGTGATGAAGCCGCTCTACGGCAAGGGCGGGGAAGCGGTTTTCCGGCTTGCGCCCCAGGATCTGAATTTCGGATCGCTTTATGATCTTTTCGCAACGACATTCCGCGAGCAGTGGGTCGTGCAGAAATTTCTGCCGAACATCAAGCATGGCGACAAGCGTATCATCCTAGTTGACGGAGACTATGCGGGAGCGGTCAACAGAATTCCGGCCGCAGACGACCTGCGCTCCAACATGGTGCGAGGCGGCGCGCCGGCCGCAACCGAGTTGACCAAACGCGAGGCGGAAATTTGCAAGCGCATCGGGCCGGCGCTCCGTGAACGTGGCCTGCTGTTCGTGGGAATTGATGTGATTGACGGCTATCTGACCGAGATCAACGTGACGTCGCCGACCGGTATCCGCTCCATCAAGGCTTTTGGCGGAGCCGATATTGCTGCCATGATATGGGACAAGATCGAGGCCAAGCGGCGCAAATGAACGAAAGAGTCGCCGCAAGATTACATCCAAGACCGACACCATGAGCCTTGCCCTTACCATCGCGACGACGGATTACGATCACTTTCGCGACTTCAGGCTCGGATCGGTGCGCGCGGAAGGTATCGAGACCACATGGCTCATGCTCGGGCACCACGAAATATTTTCGCGCTTCACATTCAATCGCGAATGGGATGTGTCCGAGCTTTCCTTCGCGAAGTTTACGGCGCAGGTCACACGCAATGACGCCGACATTATCGGACTGCCGGTCTATGCATCGCGTCTCTTCCGGTTTGCTTCGTTCTATGTAAACCGCAAGGCAGGAATCAAAACGGCGAAGGATCTGCGCGGAAAGCGGATCGGCGTTCCTGAATGGGCGCACACGGCGGCCGTCTACATGCGCGGCTGGCTGATGCATGAGGGCGGCGTTCCATTGTCGGACATTGAATGGGTCCAGGCAGGCACCAACGAGGCAGGCCGCATCGAGAAAGTCGAACTGTCGCTGCCGAAAGGAGTCCGGCTGACCAGCGCGCCGGACAAGACGCTCAGTGACATGATCGCTTCCGGCGAGCTGGACTGTGTCATCATTGCCCGGCCGCCAAACTCCTTCCGGGAAAGGCATCCTGACGTCATACGTCTGTTTCCCGACTATGAGACCATCGAACAGCGGTACTACGCGGACACCGGCATCTTCCCGATCATGCACGTCATCGCGATGCGGCGGTCGATCCTCGATAGACATCCTTGGGCGGCGCGCAACCTGTACAACGCATTCGACGAGTCCAAGCGCCGGAGTCTTGAACGCATTCTTGATCCGGCGGTGTCGCGCTATCCGATCCCCTGGTTGACGAACTACGCAAACCGCATGCAGCAGGTGTTCGGCGGCAATCTTTTTCCGTTCGGGATTGAGCCGAACCGGCCGACACTCGAGCTATTCCTGCGCTACGCGCACGAACAGGGCATTGCGCACCGTCTCGCCACGCCGGAAGAAATCTTTCCTCCGGGGATTATGGCGTCCGTAAAGATCTGATCATTTCATCGAGCGCTTTTCGGCTTCGGCGCGGATATCCGGCGCCGTTACGGCCTTGAGATCAAAGGTCGCCTTGAGATTACCGGCCTTCACAAGTTCGTTCTGCATCCAGTTCAGCTTATCGAGCGGCAGTGCCACTTCCGGGTCGACCAGGTGACTTTTGAGCGTGTCGTCGTAAGCGTATGCGGGCCGTGGATCGTCGGGTTTGGCGTGGATTGCCTGCTGCGTCAGCTTGATCGTTTCGTTACGGTGCGTCGCCGAGTATTTCAATGCGTCCATTTGGGCGGCGACGAAATTGATGGCGTCCGGCCTCCGGTTTGCAATCGTCTTCCCCGTCATGGTCAGACACAGGCGAACGTAGTTCGGCAAGGCGGAATGCCCGGCAACCAGCATTTTGAGGTCTTTCGGCGCAACCGCCATGAATTCGGCTGCGACAATCCCGGCATCGGCGATGCCTGCTGCAACGGCTTTGAACCGGTCGAGATCACCGCCGAGATTTGCAAAATGCACTTCCGAGGCCGGCACTTTGTGCTCCTCGAGAATGGCGTTGATCAGGAGATTGGGCAGCGAGCCGGGCGCGGCTACCGCGACCGTCTTGCCCTTGAGATCCTCAACCTTGCTTATGTTGGATCTCACCATGAGCCCATGCGGAACGCCCGGCCAGTCACAACCGACGATCTTGAGATCGGCGCCGCGCGAGCCGGCAAGGATGGCAGCGCCGGGACTTGATTCGATGCTGTCGACTTCGCCGGCCAACAGTGCCTTATGCGCGAGCGCGCCGTTTTTCATCGGCACGATTTCGATTTTCAGGCCGCGCTTCGCCGCAAAATCGTGTTGAGCGACCATGAGCATGAAGCCGGCATCGCCTTTCGGCTCGATCACGACATGTTTCCACGGTTTGAGTTCCTGTGCGAGGGCCGGCGCGGCTGTTATCGCCAGCAGCAACGCGATAGATCTCCGGACGAGCGCCATCGTGTATCCTCCCGTTCTTGCTTGTTATGACGCATGATCCTCAGGTGACTGCCGGAGATCAAGTGCACGGATCGCCCTAGCGATCCCATTCCATGGCGTCGATCCGCGGATCGCCCCGGAAAGCGGTCCGGTCGAAATCGAGACGGATGGGCGGCGATTCGCAGAGCGCTCTGGCGCCGTTGGCATTCAGGATAATTCGCCATGTCTGGCGCTCCACCGGGTCGGGTGCGGCAAAGGCCCTGCAAGTCAGCAAGGCCATGTTTAGTTGCCGTTTTGGATCGCGCACCGACCAATATTGAATTATTTCGATATTGACGGATCGCGCCATGTCGGAGAGTTCCTGGCAGTCGTCATATCTTGTCTTGTGCGCCCATGCGGATTTCCGGCTGTCGAACGGGGGCCTGGTCAGATCGATGGCGCGGCCGGTCGCGTAACGCGCGGCGAACGCGGTGTATTCGCCGGCGCCCGTTGGCCATTTTGTCTTTGGAGATTCCGCAAAGAACACAAGCCGCCAAAAACATAATTCAGCAACTGCTGTGTCGGGGTTCTCGGCACCATAGAAAACTCCCGGCGAGTGCCCGGCCTTCCTGAAGCGCGATCCGCGCGGATAGGGAGCACCATAGCGAAAGGGCGTCGACAGCAGGTAATTCAGATGCCGGCATTCCGGCGGAAGGCGCGGTTTTGATCTTTCAATATATTCTTCGAGAATTCTCTGCTCAGCTGTTGTGTCGGTGAGTTTTGCTGTCGAAATGATGTTCTGCGCCTCGACAACGCGCCAGCATCGGCCGCTGGCGGGCCGCGCGCTAGACGACAGCTCGGCGGGAGTCGAGATAGTCGATGGCATTGGTCAGACCGGCAACCGATTGAATCAGCTCAAGAGGAATACCCTCGAGAATCGTATTCGGGTTTCGCAGCCAGTCGGCAGCCACGGAATCGTCGCCGCCGACGATCCCGTCGAGCGAACGATAAAACCGGATGAAAAGAACGGCGAGCTCGAACGCCTTGCTCTCAGGCGCAAGAAAATAGGCCCCCTTTGACATGCGTGACAGCGTCGGTTCCGACAGGCCCAGGATTCTGGCGAGCGCTTTATTTCTGATACCCAGCCGGCCCGCGGCGCGAAGGGCGGCCTCGGTCACCACTCTCGCTTCATCCGGGGCCGTTTGCGTGCGGGATTTTGGTTTCTGTCGCATGGCCGATTGCAGTGTAATCAGAAACGATATATAGTAATTCTTTTTATAGAAAGAAATAACATTTTTTGAGAAATTAAAGATAGAACAGTTCTCGCTGGAACGTCGCCGAGGCTCAATAATTATTCGGCCGCCCTAGGACTTTTGGGCCCTACCGCCGCAATGCAGGTTTCGCTACTACTTCTACGAGCATGCACAGGGCGCGGTTGTAATGGTCCAGCGGGTGACGACGGTGGCCTTCGAGGGCATCGAGACGAGGGCCGTCGATGTGCAGGTTCAGGTAGCCCCTGGCTTGCCGGCTTTCACCATCGTCGGCCTGCCCGACAAGGCCGTCTCCGAAGCGAAGGAGCGCGTGCGCGCGGCCATGATTGCGTCGGGTCTGGCGCTGCCAGCTCGTCGCATCACCGTCAATCTTGCTCCTGCCGATCTGCCCAAAGAAGGCAGCCACTATGATTTGCCGATCGCGCTTGGATTGATGGCAGCAATCGGCGCACTGCCACACGATGCATTGAACAGCTTCACGGTGTTGGGAGAACTCGGCCTCGACGGTTCGATCGCCGCGGTCGCCGGAGTCCTTCCCGCCGCCATCGGGGCGAATGAGCGCGGTCACGGCCTGATCTGCCCGAGCGCCTGCGGTCCGGAAGCGGCCTGGGCCAGCCCCGAGATCGAGGTCGTTGCGGCGCGATCGCTGATCCAGCTCGCCAACCATTTCAAAGGTACGCAGGTCCTGGCCCGGCCGCAGCCGAAGATTCGTGAACGCGACGGCACTCCGGTTGATCTCGCCGACATCAAGGGCCAGGAAAGCGCGAAGCGCGCCCTCGAAGTTGCCGCTGCCGGCGGACACAATATGCTGATGATCGGGCCGCCTGGCGCCGGCAAATCGATGCTGGCGGCCCGTCTGCCGACGATATTGCCGCCATTGTCGCCCGCCGAGCTCCTCGAAATATCGATGATCGCCTCGGTCGCCGGCGAAATCGAAGGCGGCGCGCTCACCAACCGGCGGCCGTTTCGATCACCGCATCATTCCGCATCCATGCCGGCGCTGGTCGGCGGGGGGCTGCGCGCGCGCCCGGGCGAAATTTCACTTGCCCACAATGGCGTGCTCTTTCTCGACGAGCTGCCTGAATTTTCCGGCCATGTTCTCGACTCGTTGCGCCAGCCGCTCGAGAGCGGCGAGGTCTCGATTGCGCGGGCCAATCATCGCATTACCTACCCGGCACGATTCATGCTGGTCGCCGCGATGAATCCGTGCCGCTGCGGCCGCGCGAATGACCCCGGCTTTACCTGCAAGCGCGGTGCGAACGAGCGGTGCGCCGCAGACTACCAGGGCCGGTTGTCGGGCCCGTTTCTCGACCGCATCGACCTGCACATCGAAGTGCCGGCGGTGACAGCCGCCGATCTTATTCTGCCGGCGCCTGCAGAAGGTAGCCGCGAGGTTGCCGCTCGCGTTGCGCGCGCCAGAGACATCCAGGCCGCCCGCTGTGCGGCGATGGGTTTGGATAATATGCGAACCAATGCGCAGATCGCCGGGCCGGCGCTTGAAGAAGTCGCCCGCGCCGACTCCGCAGGGCTCGCATTGCTGCGCGAGGCGGCCGACTCCATGCGTCTGTCGGCACGCGGCTACCATCGCGTGCTGCGCGTCGCACGCACGCTTGCCGATCTCGATGCAGCGGAGACTGTCGGGCGCATACACCTTGCAGAGGCCCTGTCCTACCGCGCGCTTGCCGACGAGATTCGTCACGCCGCGTAACTGCGCTTAACCCCGCCTTTACCATGTTCGCTTCTACGGCGTGGTGTCAGTTAATCGAGAATAAATTCGCAAGGTTCGAGGCGCCAAATGCGCCATTCCCGCGGGAAGCCGGCGCATTCAGCGAGCCGGACCCGCCGCATCCGGATAGCATGCAAGGCGCACCTCCCTCGCCCGGCCAGACGAAGCCGCTCGCTGCCCGCGCGGCGCTTCTTATATCGGCGCATGCGGTGGCCACCGTCTGGACAATTGTCTGCGTCATCGCCGGTTTCCTGGCCGCCACATATCTGGAAAAGCCCGACCATGGCGTGTCCGCCCCCATTATGACCGGCGCCATCATGGCGGTCGTATTGCTCGCGGGTTTCGCACTGCTGCGACAGCGCGTGGCCGTGGCAACAGCGCACATCGCCGAGGCTCGCAATGAAGAACTCTCGGACCGACTATGGGAATTGCGCGAGGCGGAAGAACGCGCGCGCAGCATGCTCGAGGCGCAAGGCGACCTCATCGTCCGTCGTGACAGCGCCGGACGCATTACGTATGCAAACGATGCGTTTTGCGCGCTTGCGGAAAAAGCGCGCGAGGCGCTCATCGGCAGTGTTGACGAATTGCCGGCTCTTGAGCGCGGCCCTGTCAGCGTCCATCCGGACGGCACGCGCGTCTACGATCAGAAGATTGCATGCGGCAGTTTCATTCGCTGGATCGCATGGCGCGAAGTCGCGGTACGCGGGGAATCCGGAGCGGAAATTCAGGGCGTCGGGCGCGACGTCACCAGCCGCGTCGAGGCCGAACAGGTGCTGGGCCACGCGCGCGATCAGGCCGAAACGGCGAGCCGCGCCAAATCACGTTTTCTCGCAATGGTCAGCCACGAGATTCGCACGCCACTCAACGGAATCCTTGGAATGGCTGATCTGTTGCTCGATACACCCTTGACACCCAACCAACTCACTTACGCCAGGGCAGCAAAGACATCAGGCGAAACTCTCTTGTCGCTGATCGAGGAAATCCTCGATTTCTCGAAAATCGAGGCCGGCCGTCTCGACCTCGAGGCTCGGCCGTTCGCACTTTCCACCATGATCGAGGAAGCGATTGAACTCATGGCGCCACGCGCGCAGGCGAAAGGAATCGAGATCGCTTCTTTCGTTGATGAACGAGTGCCGGCTGAAGTCGTCGGCGATGCAGCGCGGCTGCGGCAGGTTCTCCTCAATCTGGTGGGTAATGCCGTCAAGTTTACGGAAAAGGGGGGCGTCGCCGTCATTGCCGAACCTGGCGAGCGAGAAAATGAAATTCATTTCGAAGTGCGTGACACCGGGATTGGCCTCAAGAGTGAAGATCTATCGCGCATCTTCATGGACTTCGAGCAAGCGGATGGGTCATCGACGCGCAAATTCGGCGGAACCGGACTCGGCCTCGCTATTTCCAAGCGAATTGTCGAGAGAATGGACGGGCGCATCGCGGCCGAAAGCAAGACCGGCACGGGCTCGACATTCAGCATCGATATCGCGCTGCCGTCCGCACCGGATCGGCCGGATGCGAAATTCGCCGCGCCTGATCTCAGCGACGCGGCGATCATGATCGTTGCGCCTGCCGAGATCGAGGCCTCACTCGTTGCGCGGCGCCTCGGCCGCTGGGGCGCAAAGACTTGCGCGGTTATCGACGAAAAAATCGCAGCAGCACTGTTGCCCGAACGCGCCTGGAATGCGCTTCTCGTCGACTATCCCCTGGCGTCGGCCATGACAGCGAACGAGGACTTTTCGCGACTTCCGGTACAAAAGCGTATCGTGCTCATTCGTCCGACGGAAAGAGGCGAGCTTCCCGCACTGAAAGCCGCAGGTTTCACCGGTTACCTCGTCAAGCCGGTGCGTGCGGCTTCGCTCGCGGCGCGGCTTGCCGAATCCGGCAATTTCGAGCACTCGCCGGCCGAAACAACCGCCGAGGTCGAAGTGTCCATGTCGGCAATCGAAAAGGGATTGTCGATTCTGGTGGCCGAAGACAACGAGATCAATGCGCTGCTCGCCCGCGCCTTGCTTACGCGCCTCGGACATCGCCCGACCATCGCGAGCGACGGCGGGTCGGCGGTCGAATCATGGCTGGCGGCGCGCGCGGCGGGCAGCCGTTTCGATCTCGTCCTGATGGATCTGCAGATGCCGGGAATGGACGGGCTCGAAGCGGCGCGCCGTATCCGTTCAGCCGAGGCGGACGCGGGCGGCCTGCGTACCCGCATTTATGCGGTCACCGCGAATGCCCTGACGGAGGATCGCGAGGCGATCCTCGCCGCCGGCCTCGACGGTGTTCTGGTAAAACCGCTCGATCGGGAGCGGTTGCGCGAAATCCTTGATGCAGCGGCTGCGGCTTCCAGCCCGCTTGCGGCCTGACGCCGACTTCCCCACACTGTCATAATTCCGTGTCCGGATCGTGGTGTAGGGGGTGTCGCCAGATGATCCGTGATTCGGGTGATCAGAATTCTTAGCTGATCCAATGATTTGCCGCCGGTAGGGAACCCCAATCGCCCATGGCCACCCGCGCCACCCTTCAGCCCCCGCGAACCCTGTTCGAAAGGTTTCGCGGGGCCCCATCCGCGCCCGGCGTCCCGGGACTGATTTCTTCGCTCCAGGCCTATGGCGGGCTGCGGTCCTGGGCCGCACGCTCGCACCACCCCTCGCAAAGCCTCGGCCGGATCGGTTCGCTCGAAGTGCGGCTTGCGCAGACCGCCGCCGAAGTGCGCCAGGCGCAAAAACTTCGCTACCGGATTTTCTACCAGGAAGGGTCCGCCGTCCCCAATCCTGCCAGGCTGCTGGCGCGCCGCGACATCGACGGCTACGACGCGATCTGCGATCACTTGCTCGTCGTCGATCATGCCGCGCACGATCGCAGCGCGCTCAATCGTCCGGCCGTAGTCGGTACCTATCGCCTGCTCCGGCAACCGCTCGCAGAGGAATATGGCGGATTCTACAGCGCGAGCGAGTTCGACATCAGCGCACTCGTTGGCCGTCATGCCGAGCTGCGGTTTCTGGAACTCGGGCGCTCCTGCGTGCTGGCGCCCTACCGCAACAAGCGCACAGTCGAACTCCTTTGGCACGGCATCCATGCATACATCTTGCAAAATCGCTGCGATGTGATGTTCGGCTGCGCGAGCCTCGACGGCACCGACGCCAAGAGATTGGCTCTGCCGCTTTCATTCCTTCACCATTACGCACGTGCGCCGGAACCGTGGCGCGCGCGAGCCCTGCCAAAACGCTTCGTCGAAATGAACCGGATGTCGAAAGAAGCGATCGATCCAAAGGATGCCTTGCGTGCGCTTCCGCCACTGATCAAGGGCTATTTGCGGCTCGGCGCCTATATCGGTGACGGCGCGGTGATCGATTACGAGTTCGGCACCACCGACGTGCTGATTGTCTTGCCCGTATCGGCAATCAAGCGACGTTATCTCAAGCATTTCGATCTAAGCCGCAGGGCCGCCTAGCCGGCGCCGTCCGCGTCACAATTTGCGCAACGACACTTCTTCGACGAGGTGGCTTTCGTCTTTTTTCAGAATCAGGTCAGCGCGCTGGCGCGTCGGCAATATATTCTCGTGCAGATTGACCAGATTGATGCGGGTCCAGATCGAAGATGCAGTTTCGCGCGCTTCACTGTCCGACAGACTCGAATAGCGATGGAAATATGATTTCGGATCGCGGAACGAAGTACCGCGCAAGGTCAGAAACCGGTCCACGTACCAGGACTTGAGAACATCCTCGTCGGCATCGAGATACACCGAAAAATCAAAAAAGTCCGAGACGAACGGAATAGCCTTGCCGTCCTTCGGCAACCGGCCCGTCTGCAGAACGTTGAGACCTTCCACGATCAGGATGTCGGGCCTGTCCACTTCGACCCATTGGTTCGGAACGACGTCATAGACCAGGTGCGAATAGATCGGAGCGCGAGCGGGACGCCGTCCCGCCTTGACGTCGGAAAGGAAGCGGAGCAACGCGGAGAGGTCGTAGCTCTCCGGAAAGCCCTTCTTTTCCATCAGATTTTCACGCTCCAGCACCGCATTCGGGTAGAGAAACCCGTCGGTCGTAATCAGATCGACCTTCGGCACGTTCGGCCATCGCGCCAGCAACGCCTGCAGGACGCGCGCGGTCGTGGACTTGCCGGCAGCCACCGAACCAGCGACGCCAATGATGTAGGGCATCTTGACATCTTCTGTTCCAAGGAAGCGCTGTTGCGCGCGGAACAACCGCTGCGTTGCGGCAACATACATCGACAGCAGCCGAGACAGCGGAAGGTAGATTTCCTCGACCTCTTTCATGTCGAGCCGGTCGTGCAGCGAACGCAGGCGCGTGACCTCTTCGGAGGCCAGCGTCATCGGCGTGTCCTCGCGCAGGGCCGCCCATTCCGCGCGCGAAAACGTGCGGTAGGGCGACAGGTTCTGTTCGATGCGCTGTTCCATCAGCATGTCCGGTCAGCGGGAGCGGCCGGCCTTTTCCTCAAGCCCGCTTTGCGCCGTGCGTTTTTCAAGCGCAGCTTCGACGTCGGCAAGTGAAACGCCGCGGGCCTCAAGCAGTACAAGCAGATGATAGAGAAGATCGCCGGCCTCTGCGACCAGCCGATGCTTGTCCTCCTGCACGGCGGCCAGGCCCGTTTCGATCGCTTCTTCGCCGAGCTTTTTGGCACAATGGGCGACGCCCTTGTCGAGCAGGCTGCGCGTATACGATTGCTCCGCGCTCGCCTTCGCACGCTCGTGCACGCGCTTTTCAAGATCCGACAGCGTAAATTTGCTCATGGTCAAACCTTCAACGGGCTCAATAGCATCTCCGCTCGGCCGTTGTCATGGCCAGACTTGCGCCTGATTGCGGCTGACCTATGCGTCCAGCCGGACAGGCAGGCCCGCCTTCGCCATATAGGCTTTGGCTTCACGCACCGTGTGCTGACCGAAGTGAAAAATCGAGGCCGCAAGCACGGCAGTCGCATGACCGTCCCGGATGCCCTCAACCATGTGGTCGAGCGTGCCGACCCCGCCTGAGGCGATCACCGGAACGTTGACGGCATCTGCAACCATGCGCGTCAGAGCGATGTCATAACCCTCCCTGGTCCCGTCGCGATCCATCGATGTGAGCAGGATTTCCCCGGCGCCCAGCGTGACGACTTCCCTGGCGTAGCCGATCGCATCAATGCCGGTTGGATTGCGGCCGCCATGCGTGAAGATTTCCCAACGGTTCTTTTCACCGGCCTTCGAAACCTTTTTGGCGTCGATCGCCACAACGATACATTGATCGCCGAATTTTTCGGCGGCCTCCTTCACGAAGGCGCGCCGTGCAACGGCAGCCGTATTGATCGAAACCTTGTCGGCTCCGCATGTCAGCAGCTTGCGAATGTCGTCAACGGTCCGCACGCCACCGCCAACGGTGAGCGGCATGAAACAGGCCTCCGCCGTTCGCGTCACGACATCATAAATTATGTCGCGATTCTCATGGCTTGCCGTGATATCGAGAAAACAAAGTTCATCGGCGCCGGCCGCATCATAGGCGATCGCCGCCGCGACCGGATTACCGGCATCGCGCAGGTCGACGAAATTCACGCCCTTGACCACGCGGCCATCTTTGACGTCGAGGCAAGGAATGATGCGGACTTTGAACATTTGGTTCGAGACCCAATCGGCGCCGGTGCAAATGAGTTAAGCCAGCGCCGCAAGAATTTCCAGTGCGCGATACATCTCACGCAACAGAACGATCGCATCACTCAATCTTCAGGCCGCACGCCCCGCGGCGCGGATCAATCTGAGCGCCTCGGCGGCATCGAGCCGTCCGTCGTAGAGCGCGCGTCCGGCAATTGCGCCGGCGAGTTTTTTCGCCTGCGGACTCAAAAGCCCCTTGATATCTTCAATCGAGGCCAGACCGCCTGAGGCGATCACAGGTATCGATATGGCTTCGGCGAGCGCAATGGTCGCTTGCAGATTGAGGCCGCGAAGCATTCCGTCGCGGGATATGTCGGTGTAGACGATCGCCGCAACACCGACGTCCTCGAAGCGCTTTGCGATGTCGAGCACCGACAATTCCGAATTTTGCGCCCAGCCCTCGACCGCAACCTTGCCGTCGCGCGCATCAAGTCCAACGGCGATCTGCCCAGGATAGTCGCGCGCTGCCTGTTTGACGAAAGGCGGATCCCGCACCGCAGCCGTGCCGATGATGACACGCGTCACGCCTTTATCCAGCCACGTCTCGACCGTTGCCGTGTCGCGCACGCCGCCGCCCAATTGAACCGGTATGCTGATGGTTTCGAGAATCCTGTCGACAGCGCCGGCATTCACCGGCTTGCCGGCGAAGGCGCCGTCAAGGTCGACAATATGCAGATATTCGAAGCCCTGCTGTTCGAATGCCCGTGCCTGGGCAGCCGGATCGCGATGGAAGATGGTCGCGCGTGACATATCACCCTGCTCGAGCCGTACCGCGAGGCCTTCCTTCAGATCGATGGCTGGAAAGAGAATCACGGTGACCACTTCAGAAAATTTGCAATCAAGGCGAGGCCGAGCCGCTGGCTCTTTTCGGGATGGAATTGAGTGCCGACCATATTCTCACGCCCGACTATGGCGGTGAGAGGCCCGCCATAGTCGGCCTGCGCGACGAGATCCGCACGCCTGGCAGTTTTGAGCTGATATGAGTGGACAAAATATGCATGCAACCCATCCGGGCCGAGCGGGATATCGTCGAGCAACGGATGGGTTTGCACCAGATTCAGCGTATTCCATCCCATGTGCGGAATTTTCAGCGACGAATCCGTCGGTGTTATGCGATCGACTTCGCCGGGGATCCAGCCAAGGCCCGGCGTTATCCGATATTCGCGTCCGCGCTCGGCCATCAACTGCATTCCGACGCAGATTCCAAAAAAAGGCTTTCCCTTCTTGCGCACGCTTTGCTCGAGCGACTCGATCATCCCCGGAATCGCGTCCAGACCGCGGCGGCAATCGGCAAACGCGCCCACGCCCGGCAGCACGACGCGCTCTGCGCGCGCGACTGCATCCGGATCGCCTGTCACGAGAATCGGCTGTGAATGGCCGCTTTCGTGCGCGGCGCGCTCGAAGGCTTTGGCCGCCGAATGCAGATTGCCGGAACCGTAGTCGACAATGGCGACGCTCACGGATGGCCTCCCGGTTCGGGAAACAGACCAATAACGTCGGTCGAAGACGGCGGCCCGCGCCACACCGGCGTCGCATATCTCGGCTCTGCCGGGCCGGTCTTTGACGACGCATCTGCACGGCGGCTGCACCATTCGCCGTAGAAACGTCGCTCCGCAATTTCGGCATCCTCGCCGACGACAAAACCGACCGCGGTCCAACCGCGGCGGGTCAAGGTCCAGCGCCAGATGGTCGAGGCTTCGACGCCGATGATCGCGGCGACCAGGATACCAACGATCAACTGGATATTCGACGGGACACGCAGCAATGCCATGCCGGTCCCGGCGGCGCCGTAGCCGACGACATAAATCAGCAGAGCCAGCCAGAGCCGATGGAACAGCAACCATAGCGGGGCGAGCGCGAATGCCCAGAAATAAAATCCGTCACGGATAAATCGAAAGCGGTCGGGCCTGTCCGATTCATCATCGATGCGCCGCGGCGGAGCGTGGACGGTGTAGGTCGGCATTGCTCGTCCTTATACTCAAACTCTCGTGGCCGGTTCGATCACGGCAATCTGTTCGGCAGGCTGTCGCATCTCGTCGCGACCGATGACATTCGTCGCGCGACGACCGTTGCCGGCACGTGTCAGCCGCCGAGCGAACCCTTCGTGGACGGCACTTCGTCCCTTCCACGCGGATCGATTGCGACAGCCGCCCGCAACGCGCGCGCCAAGCCTTTGAAACAGGACTCGGCAATATGGTGATCGTTCGTGCCGTACAACGCCTCGGCGTGCAATGTGATGCCCGCATTGGTCGCGAAGGCCTGGAACCACTCCTGCACCAATTCGGTGTCGAAAGTGCCGACCTTGTCCCGCACAAACTCGGCCTTGAACACCAGAAATGGACGGCCGGAGATGTCGATCGCAACGCGGGTCAATGCCTCGTCCATCGGGACATGAACATCGGCGTAGCGCGTGATGCCCTTCATGTCGCCGAGCGCCTGCTTAAGCGCCTGGCCCAGCGCAATCCCGACATCTTCGGTGGTGTGGTGATGATCGATGTGCAGGTCGCCCTTGGCCCTGACCGTCATATCGATGCGCGAATGCCGCGCGAGGAGATCGAGCATATGGTCGAGAAATCCGATCCCGGTCGCGATCGACGCGCGGCCGGCCCCGTCGAGATCGATTTCGACCTCGACATCAGTTTCCTTGGTCTTGCGCTTAACGACAGCCTTGCGCATGCAGAATTCCTTTATGCGCGCGCCTTTTATCAGGGGTTTACCGGATTCGCCACAGCCGGCGAAGCCGGTTTGCAATTGCACCGCGGCGTGCCTAGATGACGGCAATCGCTGGGTTTTAAGCTGATGTCATCGACCGAAATCCCTTCCTGGCACGGCACGACCATCCTCACCGTCCGAAAAGGCGGTACCGTCGTCATCGGCGGGGACGGGCAGGTTTCGATCGGGCAAACGATCGTCAAATCCAATGCCAAGAAGGTCCGCCGGCTCGGAAAGGGCGACGTCATCGGCGGTTTTGCCGGAGCGACGGCCGACGCCTTTACCCTGTTCGAGCGGCTTGAGTCGAAGCTCGAGCAATATCCAGGCCAGCTGACCCGCGCCGCCGTTGAACTTGCGAAAGACTGGCGGACCGACCGCTACCTGCGCCGCCTCGAAGCAATGATGATCGTGGCGGACGCTAGCGTGTCCCTTGTGCTCACGGGCACCGGCGACGTCCTCGAGCCGGAAAACAGCGTCATGGGCATCGGTTCCGGCGGCAACTATGCGCTCGCTTCCGCGCGCGCCCTGCTCGACGGCCCGCTCGACGCGGAGCAGATCGTGCGCCGGTCGCTCGATATCGCGGCGGATATTTGCGTCTTCACCAATCGAAACGTCACCATCGAGTCGCTCAAGTCGTAATCGAGTATCTGCAATTGACTGACTTCTCTCCGCGCGAAATCGTTTCCGAGCTTGACCGCTATATCGTCGGTCAAGGCGATGCCAAGCGCGCCGTCGCAATTGCGCTGCGTAATCGCTGGCGACGCCTGCAGCTCGACGAAAAGCTGCGAGAGGAAGTGTTGCCGAAGAACATCCTGATGATCGGCCCCACCGGTGTCGGCAAAACCGAGATTTCCCGCCGTCTCGCAAAGCTCGCCGCCGCGCCGTTCCTCAAGGTCGAGGCGACCAAATTCACCGAAGTCGGTTATGTGGGCCGTGATGTCGAGCAAATTGTGCGCGATCTGGTCGAAATCGGGATCACCCTGGTACGCGAGCGCAAGCGAAAGGACGTGCAGGCGCGCGCGGAACAGGCCGCCGAAGAGCGCGTGCTGAACGCACTCGTCGGACCAGGCGCGAGCCCGGCGACGCGCGAGAATTTCCGGAAGAAATTGCGGGCTGGCGAATTGAACGACAAGGAAATCGAGATCGAGGTTCAGGGCGGCACCGGCATGCCGATGTTCGAAATTCCGGGCATGCCCGGTGCGCAGATGGGTGCGATCAATATCGGCGACATTTTTGGCAAGCTGAGCGGAGGTCGCACAAAGACGCGACATGTGACCGTCGATGAATCCCACAATATTCTGGTGAGCGAGGAGTCCGACAAGCTGCTCGACAATGAGCAACTCGTTCAGGAGGCGATTCGTTCGGTCGAGCAGAATGGCATCGTCTTCCTGGATGAAATCGACAAGATTGCCGGCCGCGAAGGTCTGCGCGGCGCCGATGTCTCTCGCGAAGGCGTTCAGCGCGATCTGCTGCCGCTGATCGAGGGAACCACCGTCAATACCAAGCATGGGCCCGTCAAGACCGACCACGTCCTGTTTATTGCTTCGGGCGCGTTTCACATTTCCAAGCCATCCGACCTTCTCCCTGAATTGCAGGGACGGCTGCCCATACGCGTCGAACTAAAGGCGCTGACGCGCGACGATTTCCGCCGCATACTGACCGAACCGGAAGCGTCGCTGATCAAACAATACGTGGCGCTGATGGATACCGAAGGCGTGAAACTCGAGTTCACCGAGGATGCCATCGATGCCATCGCCGACATCGCAGTGGCGGTCAATGCAAGCGTCGAGAACATCGGTGCCCGGCGATTGCAGACCGTGATGGAGCGTGTGCTTGACGAAGTCTCGTTCGCAGCGCCCGACCGGTCGGGTGAGACAGTCCAGATCGACGCCGATTATGTGCAGAAGCACATCGGCGATCTGGCAAAGAACGCCGATTTGAGCCGGTTCATCCTCTAAGCGCGGATACGGCGCATCCTCACATAAAGGGCGCCTTCGCCGCCGTGAGCGATGTGCGCTTCCTCGAAGCCGACAATGAACGCACGAAATTCCGGAAGACCGAGCCAGTGCGGCACCTGACGCTTGAGTATACCACGTTCGCTATCGCCTCGCCCGCCCTTGCCGGTAATGATCAGGACAATGCGCGCGCCGCGCGCACCGGCCGTACGCAGGAAATTCAGGAGCGCGGCATGAGCTTCGCTTTGCGTCAACCCATGTAGATCGAGCCGGCCGTCAATCGCCTCCTTGCCTCGGGCAACCCGCATGCGCATACGACGCCCGAGCGGCGCCAGCGGTGGCGGCGCGCCCTTCGCAAGCGGCGCCCCGGCCGGCCCGAGGCGACGCGAGGAAGTGCTTGCAGGCTCGGCATTTTCGGCGGTTTCGTCGGCCTCAAGACCGCCACCCAGCGGGGCGATCGATTTTGTGACCGTTTTCCAAAGCACGCGCTCCTCGGCCGACAAGACGCGGCGCCGGTTGCCGTCCCCGGGACGCATGGACTAGCGGTGCCGCTTGCGCAAGGAAACCGGGATGCCCCCGGTTGTCGTCACCGACGTCCGCGCTGCGGCAGTCATTACCAATTGCGGGCGCGGCTTCGGCAGCGGAATGTCTGACGCAGCGGCAACCGCGGTACCGCTGACCGCAACACTCTGCGGCACCAGCATCACGAACTGTCCGTGCTGCTTGATACGGCCCGCGATATGGCTGATCTCCTCACCGTGCCCAAAATAGATGTCGGCGCGCGCCGGACCCACAATCGCGGATCCGGTGTCCTGGGCAAAAAGCAGATGCCGGAACCTGGTTTCGGGCCTTTCGCTTTCAATCGGAAACTCCGCTTCGACCCATATCGGCGTTCCGAAGACGTGCATGCTTCTGTCGACCGCAAGCGAACGTCCCGGCGTAAGCGGCACACCTTGCGCGCCGATAACCTCGTCGTGCTCATTCAGCGGAGTTTCCTGGAAAAAGACGAACGACCGGTCCTTGCGGCGCAGCTCTTTGCCCTCTTCAGGATTGGCCTCCATAAAATCACGGATCTTGTCCATGGACATTTCTTCCCTGGAGACGATTCCGCGATCAATCAGGAATTTGCCAACCGGGGTGTAGGGCATGCCGTTACTGGCGATATAATTGAGCCGCAGCAATTTCCCGCTGTCGAGCTTCACGCGGGTCGAGCCTTGAATTTGCGCGAAGAACGCGTCAACCGGATCCTTGACGTAGCAGATTTCCAGATGCTTGCCGGCCAGCGCGCCGTCCTCGATCCTGGTCCGATCGAGATCGCCGAACACTTTGCCCTGGTGCCGTTTCACGGTATCGGCCGGCGCCGCATAGATTGGCACGGTATATTCATCGCTCGGGAAGCGTGAGCCATCGACTTCGGTTTCGTAGTAGCCGGTGAAGAAGCCCTCGGTCTGCCCCGCCGGCGTGACGCGCACCGGCTTGAAATTGCCCTCGAAAAAGGCGCGCGCCTGTTCGCGATCGAGCTTCCCCGCGGAAACCGCGCGCTCGCACACTTTGAACAGCGTGCCGTAAAACGGCCGTGCAGCGCGCATCGCCTTGGTGCCATTGAGAATGGCGCCGCAACTCTTCAGGAAAGTGTCGAAGGCCGCGGCAAGATCGTCATTTTTCCAGCCGTCGAGGGCCGCAAATGTGAGAGGTTCGATCCGCGCATTTCGCAGATGCGTTGCGGCGGCGGGCTCCGCCGCCGCCGTCAAAAACAGCCATGGACAAATCAAAAAGGCAGCGCTGCTGCGGAGGCGTGTCGCCGGCATGCCGTCACTGCCCGGCTTCGGTGGCAACGAGCTTCCAGTTCGGATCACGCGAACCGACATCACGCGCAAACGTCCAGACGTCGGTAATGTCGGTCACGCGTTCGGCGTTTCCATCAACCACCTTGCCGTCCTTGTCACGCGTCACCGAGACAAGCTTCGATTGGAAACGTACCGTCACCTGCGCGCTTCGTCCGCGCAATTCCGCAGCGGTGACGTCCGCATTATCGATCGAGACAAAACGGCTTTCCACGGTCTCGCCGCGTTTTTCGCGCTCACTGATCGCGGCCTCGAATCCGTCATAGACTTCGCGCGCCAGCAGATTTTTAAGCGTGCGGCGATCGCCCTCGGCATAGGCATTGACGATCATTTCATAAGCGGCGCGGGCGCCGGTCAGAAAATGCTTGGCATCGAAATCGGAATTGGCCGAGGCGATGGCGTCGAGCCCCGCTGCAATTGCCGATCCGGGCTCGGCAACGCCTTTCCAGCGTTCAGCAGGAGCTTCAACCGGCTCGGACTGCTTGGGCGCCGCCGTTTCCGCGGGACGGCTGGGAAGCGCTACGACTTTTTCGGTGGCCGGGCGCACAGGCTCGCGAGCCGAATACGGATCATAGGGAGGCCGCTCCCTGCCCGTTCGCTGACCCAAAACGCTGCGAAGCCGCAGGAAGATGAAGACCGCGAGCGCCAGGAAAATGATGGTGTAGATATCGAACACGTCTCGCATGCTTTCGGCTTACCGTGGCGGCGCATCGGCCGGATCAGCGTTCTGGCGTTCCGGTTCAATAGCCGGGCTTGCCGCTATTGCATCCGCCGGTGGTCATATCAATCCTTAACCCGGGCTGTACGCCATAAACTCCGCGCATACAGCTAACTCAGTCGAACCTTAGACGATCAAGACGCTTAGGCCAACATCGCGCAACAAGAGAAACTCCGATGAATGTGGCAAAATGGGTGCTGTGGGCCGTCTTGGCAATGCCATTCCTGGAACTTGCCGCATTCATCGCCGTCGCTGCGACAATCGGCTTTGGCTGGGCGTTAAGCTTGATATTCGCCGGATCGGTCGCGGGTTTGCTCATTCTGCGCCATGCGGGCGGCAGTCACATTGCCCGCATGCGCGTTGCCCTCAGGCAGGGGACATTTACCGCCTTGCAGGCCGACAGCCTCGGGGGCCTTACTTTGCTCGCGGGAATTTTACTGCTGATTCCGGGGTTTATTTCCGACGTCATGGCCCTGGCACTGCTCATCGGCCCTTTGCGCCGGGTGATCGAACACTTGTTCGGTATCGGAGCATCTAAAGAACATGAGGATAGCGTCGTGGATCTCGCGCCGGAGCAATGGCGGCGCGTCCCCGATCCGTCGTTGCCCAAGCAAAACCCCGAGTCCGGCAAGGATGAGCGCGCCGAGTAGCCCGCGCGTTCTTGTTCCATCAATCACGCTATGTTAGCCAACCGGCGCGCGCGCTGTGGGGCGCTGCGAGGGAGATTACATGACGACGACGAATGGAGGCCCGGCGCAAGCTGGCACACCGCAAGGCGCCGCACCGGACCAGCCGCAACTTACTGTGGTGGCCCAATACATCAAGGACTTCTCGTTTGAAAATCCGAATGCGCCGAAGTCTCTCAATAATCGTCAGGAGCAGCCGCAGATCGGCATTCAGATCAATGTCGGCGCGAACCCCTTGTCCGAAACCGATATCGAAGTCGTCATCAAGCTTGAGGGCAAGGCTGAGACATCCAACTCCGTGCTGTTTCGGTTCGATCTGGAATTTGCCGGCATATTCCGCATTCGCAACGTGCCGCAGGAAAGTCTGAACCCGGTCGTCATGATCGAATGCCCGCGGTTGCTCTTTCCGTTTGCGCGCGAAATCATTGCAACAGCTGTGCGCAATGGTGGTTTCCCGCCACTTCTGCTTGACCCGGTGGATTTCGTGGGTCTCTACCGGCAGAAAATGGCACAGATGCAACCCGGGGCGATGCCGGCTGCAAGCAGCTGAATTATCGGCTGTCGGCGGGAAGATAGGCGCGCCACAGGGCGTCTTCACCAAGGCTGGCCACAAATTCCCGATGCGCGGCCGCTTCGGCCGCGGTCAGACGCGGCGCCAATTGTTCCGGGCGCTCGTGGATTATGATGGCCCCATGGGCGCCGTTCGGACGCCGCTCCGCGAGTTCGGTGAGACCAAGCTGTGCCTGCCGGGCGCCGATCAGCTCGACATAGACTTCAGCCAGAATTTCGGCATCGAGCAGCGCCCCGTGTTTTGTGCGCCGGGAATTGTCGATTCCGTATCTGGCGCACAGGTCGTCGAGCCGATTGGGACCCGCGGGATGCTTGCGGCGCGCAAGCAACAATGTATCGACAAGACGTTCACGCGCGATCAGCGCGCGTTCAATCCGCTTGAGTTCGGCGCAAAGGAACGCGTGATCGAAGCCTGCATTATGGATCACCAATGGCGCGTCACCGATAAAAGCAAGAAACTCATCGGCAACATCGATGAAACGCTTGTGGCCTTTCAGAAACTCTTCGGAAAGGCCGTGAACAGCGAATGCCTCGGCTGGCATGTCCCGTTCGGGATTGAGATAAGCGTGAAACGTGGCGCCGGTCGGAATCCGGTTGAGCAGCTCGATGCAACCGATTTCAACCAGACGATGGCCCTGCGTAGGGTCGAGGCCCGTGGTTTCCGTATCGACGACGATTTCGCGCATTGTCGGGTGGTGGCCTGGCTACCTGTTGGCGACGGAATCACCGCCGCCGTTTCGGCATTGTAGCGATGCGCGAAAGAATATCACG
This sequence comes from Pseudolabrys sp., assembly GCA_035277565.1. Taxonomy (GTDB): domain Bacteria; phylum Pseudomonadota; class Alphaproteobacteria; order Rhizobiales; family Xanthobacteraceae; genus Pseudolabrys. Next base: position 10,124 of record DATEKG010000235.1, on the reverse strand, counting down.
CACTTGGACACGCGCCTTGTCGAAACCCTTTGACGTATCCACCACGAAATCAGCGCGTTTGCGCTTTTCCTCGTCCGGCATCTGCTTTGCGAGAATCGCGGCGAATTTCTGCTCTGTCATGCCGGGCCGTTCAAGCATGCGGGTCCGCTGAATGTCCGCGGGTGCGGATACCACGACGACCGCGTCGCAGCGCCCGTCGCCGCCGGTCTCAAACAGCAGCGGGATATCCAGCACGGCGACAGCGGCATTATTGCGCGCGGCCTCGGCCAGAAAACGTTCTTCGGAAGCCCGAACCAGGGGGTGCACGATGTCTTCCAGCTTCCGCATGGCCGCCTGGTCGTTGAGAACATGGCGCGCCAGTATATTGCGATCGACCATGCCGCCGGCAGTTGTGCCGGGAAATACCGCCTCGATTTGCGCCGCCGCTTCGCCTTCGTAGAGGCGGTGAACCGCCGCATCGGCGTCATGAACCGGGACCCCCTCCTCGGCAAAAAATTTCGCGGTGGTCGATTTGCCCATGCCAAGCGAGCCGGTGAGACCGAGAATGAACATGTGTCAGCTGTCGATGAATTTATTTTCCCGCAGAAATGCGAGCAGCGGCAGGAGTGGCAGGCCGAGAATGGTAAAGTAGTCACCTTCGATCCGCTCGAACAGATGAACTCCGATACCCTCAAGCTGGTAACCGCCGACACTGTTGAATGCCGCGTTTCCTGCCATGTCGAGATAGTTCTCAAGATATTGGTCGGAAAAATCGCGCATGGTCAGCCGCGCGGTGTCGACGCACGAAAACAGCATGGTTCCATCTCTGACAAGCGCAAGCGCGGAATGCAATTCGTGAGTCCGGCCGCGCAAATCGCGCAATTGTTCGGCCGCGGCGGCACGATTTGTCGGCTTTGTGAAACGCCGTGCTCCGCGCGCCAGCGTCTGGTCGGCGCCAAGCACAATTCGTCCCGCTTGCGAGGACGCAATGGCCGCGGCCTTGGCGTGCGCGAGATGACGCGCAGCGGCCGCCGCATCCTCGAGCTTCGTCTTAGCTTCCACTGCGCGTTCGTCCACATTGGAAGGCCTGATCTCAAAACGCAGGCCCGCCGCCGCAAGAATTTTCCCGCGAATATCGCTTCTTGACGCCAGTACAAGCGGCTGCGGAGATAGCCAGAGCGCCATGGGTTACGTCATCGGGTGCCGGCGCCGCTCGCTAAGGAGCCGCATGACCGCGGCGGCGGTTTCTTCGATCGATCGCCGAGTCACGTCAATTGTCGGCCAATTGTGCTTTGTGCAAAGACGGCGCGAAAACGAAACCTCTTCGGCAACGGCCGCCTTGTCGATGTATTGATCATCGTCGCGGTGGGCCTTCAACCCAAGCAGTCTGTTCTCGCGAATCTGCACAATGCGCTCCGGGCTGGCATAAAGACCGACCACAAGCGGTCGCGCAAGCCTTTCGACGTGAGGGGCCAGCGGAACCCGTGGAACCAGCGGCACGTTGCCGGTCTTGATGCCGCGGTTTGCCAGGTAAATCGAGGTTGGAGTTTTCGAGGTGCGCGACACACCCACGAGCACGACGTCGGCGTCCTCAAGGCCTTCCACATGCTGCCCATCGTCGTGCAGCATGGTGTAGTTCAGGGCATCGATACGCTGAAAATACTCGGCATTGAGGACGTGCTGGGCGCCGGCCCGGTGGATCGTCTCGGTACCGAGATAGGATTGGAACAGGCGTAGCACGGGACCCAGGATGGACATGCATGGAAGTCCGAGCTCTCGGCATTTGCGCTCGAGCGCTTCAATGAGATCCTCTTCCAGCAGGGTGTAGAGAACGAGACCCGGCGAGTCGGTGATTTCCGCCAAGGCATTGTCGAGCTGCTTTTTCGACCGCACCATCGGATAGAGATGCTCGACCGGTGACACATTCGCATACTGCGCCGCAGCGGCCCGAGCGACCGTAATCAGAGTTTCGCCTGTCGCATCGGACACCAGATGGAGATGGAAATAACCTGTGTCAGGCATCTGTATATTCGCCGGAAAGCATGTGGACAGAACGGGAGGAGGCCATGCCTTGACCCCGCAGGCAAGCCGCCACCCACGCTTCTTTCAATATCGATCCACACATCTGCCGCCGGGATGAGTTTTGACGCTCGCTCGACGACTGTCGCTCCGATGTGAATAGAACGCTGGGGATCAGTGGGGACACCCCTCTGAATCGCCTGTATTTAGAGGCTCAGAACTGTGGATTGGCCAAGACGGGATTAAGCGTGAATCTGGATCATGTCAGCCCAACCGGTGGACAGGATGTTGAGCGAAGGGCATGAGTCCAATCAACGCTCCAGTAACTACAACAGATTCTTAGATAGAGTATTTATGCAAGAAGCCGGATCGGCAGGTGCCATGGGGAAAAAGCTCCTGCGTGTGCTTGCGGGCAGACGCGAAGTTATCCCGCCGGTCTGGTTGATGCGCCAGGCCGGCCGCTATTTGCCTGAATACCGGGCCGTGCGCGAGAAGGCCGGCGGTTTTTTCGATCTTTGCTTCAATCCGAAGCTCGCGGCCGAAGTAACTTTACAGCCGGTCCGTCGCTTTGGATTTGATGCTGCAATACTGTTCTCCGATATTCTCGTGGTGCCGCTTGCGCTTGGCCGGGATGTGCGATTTGTCGCGGGAGAAGGGCCAAGACTTGACCCGATGAAGGATGGCATTGCGGTAGATAATCTTGCCGAGTGTGTTGACCAGAACAGGCTCGCTCCGATCTATCAGACTGTGGCTGAGGTAAGAGCTTCACTTGATGCCCGTACAGCACTCATAGGATTTTGCGGCGCGCCCTGGACAGTTGCGACATATATGGTCGCGGGTGAAGCGACGCCGGACCAGGGGCCGGCGCGGCTTTTTGCCTTGCGAGATCCCCAGAATTTTTCACGTTTGATCGAGCGTCTCGTTGAAGCATCGATCGATTACCTGATCGGCCAGCTGAAGGCCGGCGCAGACTGTGTGCAGATATTCGATACCTGGGCTGGTGTATTAGGCCCTGAACAGTTTGAGCGGTGGTGCGTTGCTCCCACGCAGAAGATCATTGAAGGCGTGCGCCGCCAAATCGCGCAAGCGAAGATCATAGGCTTCCCGCGTGGCGCGGGTGCAATGTCATTGCCTTATGTCGAGATGACGAACGTGAGCGCTATCGGAATCGATTGGACATTTGCGCGGTCGATTGTACGCGATACGCTGCAGGCGCGGGTTCCGGTGCAGGGCAATGTCGACCCGCTTGCGCTTCTGGCTGGTGGTTCTGCGCTTGATCGGGAAGTTGACGATGTGATGAAGGAGTTGGGTGACGGACCGCTGATCTTCAATCTCGGTCATGGCATTTTGCCCGAAACTCCCGTCGAGCACGTCGAGCGGATGCTCAAGCGAGTGCGCGGATGAGCTCGGCTTATTTGTGGTTGAAAGCGCTGCACATCATTGCCGTCATCGCGTGGATGGTAGGCATGCTCTATCTACCACGGCTGTTCGTCTATCATGCCGCGTGCGACGCCAGATCTGCGCAGTCCGAAACCTTCAAGACGATGGAGAACCGCCTGCTCAGCTACATCATGCTGCCGGCCATGGCCGTGACCTGGATTGCCGGTATCGTGCTCGTGTTCCTGGGTCAGTGGGTCGGTGCCGGATGGTTCCACGCAAAATTCATTGCGGTCGTCGCGATGACAATCCTGCACGGGCTTTTTGCACATTGGGTAAACGAATTCCGCTACGACCGAAATTCCCATACCCAAAAGTTCTATAGGATTATCAATGAGATACCGACAGTTCTCCTGATCATCATTGTGGTTCTCGCGACCGTCAAGCCGTTCTAGCTCGTCCCCACAATTGCGTACACATGCTTCGGCCTCTTGCACGAAGGCCTGGCTCAACTTATGTTGAGGCATCCCACCGAACGCAGGCGGATGCAGTCGCGTTCCGGCTCCCTAAGTGATTGGGCCGGTCGCAGCATCGGGTTCCGGGCCTTTTTCCAAATCCTCGTTACCCAAGACCTGCGATCTCTCCCAAGTCACGGCGCAAGTTTTTCTTTTCAAACTTTCGCCGGCCAAGCTCCCAAGGACGTAACCCCCCAATGCGGGAAATGAAACTCCAGGACCTTAAGTCCAAGACACCTGCCGAACTCGTCGCGTTCGCCGAAGAACACCAGGTCGAAAACGCCAGCACCATGCGCAAGCAGGAGCTGATGTTTGCGATCCTCAAACAACTTGCGACCCAGGAAGTCGACATTATCGGCGAAGGCGTCGTCGAAGTGCTTTCAGACGGTTTCGGTTTCTTACGCTCGCCGGAATCAAACTATCTCTCTGGTCCGGATGATATCTACGTTTCACCGAGTCAGATCCGGCGTTTCGGCCTGCGCACAGGCGACACTGTCGAGGGTCATATCCGCTCGCCGAAGGAAGGCGAACGTTATTTCGCGCTGCTCAAAGTCAACACGATCAATTTCGAGGATCCCGAGAAGGCTCGGCACAAGGTAAATTTCGACAACCTGACGCCGCTCTACCCCGATGAGCGGCTGAAGATGGAATACGACGATCCGACCAAAAAGGATCTTTCGGCACGTGTCATCGATATTGTGGCTCCGATCGGCAAGGGCCAACGCGCCCTGATCGTTTCACCGCCACGGACCGGAAAAACCGTGCTGCTGCAGAATATCGCCCATTCGATCACCGCAAATCATCCCGAGACCTATCTGATCGTACTGCTGATCGACGAACGTCCCGAAGAAGTCACCGATATGCAACGCTCCGTGAAGGGCGAAGTGATCTCCTCGACCTTCGACGAACCGGCTTCGCGTCACGTGCAGGTTGCGGAAATGGTCATTGAAAAAGCCAAGCGGCTGGTCGAGCACCAGCGCGATGTGGTCATCCTTCTCGATTCGATCACGCGCCTCGGCCGCGCCTACAATACGGTCGTCCCCTCCTCCGGCAAGGTTCTCACCGGCGGCGTTGACGCCAACGCCCTGCAGCGCCCCAAGCGCTTCTTCGGTGCCGCACGTAATATCGAGGAAGGCGGCTCGCTTACCATCATTGCGACAGCGCTGATCGACACCGGCAGCCGCATGGACGAAGTGATTTTCGAAGAATTCAAGGGTACCGGCAACTCGGAGCTCATTCTCGACCGCAAGGTGGCCGACAAGCGGACATTCCCGGCCATCGACATCACTCGGTCCGGCACCCGCAAGGAAGAGCTGCTCACCGAGTCGGGAATTCTCAAGAAAATGTATGTTCTGCGCCGCATCCTGAATCCGATGGGCACCATGGACGCCATCGACTTCCTGCTGGACAAACTGCGTAACACGAAGAACAACGCCGAATTCTTCGAGTCGATGAATACCTAGTTTTCGAGACGCTGGAATTGAAAATGGCCGGGCATTTGCCCGGCCATTTCGTTACGGCGGGTTGCGGGTGATCAGAGCGTATTCAGGAAATTGACCAGGTCGGTCTTTTCCTTGTGAGTGAGCCCGATCGCGAAGCGCTGGTCGTAGAAATCAACGACATCCCGCAATGTTGCCGCCGCACCGTTATGGAAATACGGCGCCCGCGACGCCAGGCCGCGCAGGATCGGCCCCTTGAACCGGCCGATGTCCTTGCACTTGCCGCTGATCATGGCGCGCCCCAGGTCAGTGACCTTGTAGACCTTGCCGGCAAGCGGCCCGTCCTGGAGTTGGCAGGTCACCGTGAAAACCGGAAGACCTGCAATGTCAAGTACTGGAGGCTTGTTGTCGCCGGCATCGGGCACGCCGATGTCCAGCGGAGCCTTGACCGAGTGGTCGCCGACGTTCGGTGCGTCGTGACATGTGCCGCAAAATCCCGGGATGCTCGGTACGTTGAGATCGTCGTTGAGGCCAGAAACCCCGGTGATGTTGAATCCTTTGGTGTTGAAGACTTCCTCGCCGCGGGCCACGGAACGCCGATGTTCGCTGACCATATCGCGTTCGTGGTCGTTGTGACGCCAATCGTCATCAGCGTTGACCTTTCTGAGGAGCTCTTCGCCGCCCATCGACTCATGGTGATCGTTGTAGTGATGATTGCTTCCTGCACTCAGCCAGGGCCTGTACAGATCAAAAATCTGCGAAGTGAAAGGAGACTTGGTCGGATTGTTGCCAAGCGGATCGTTGATTCCGATGAAGAACTGTTGGGTCGACAGCGAAGACGGACCGCCCCTGGCGTTATCGTCGGTCAGGAATTTCGCTTTCTTGTCGAAAATCTGCGCTGTGAAGATGCCGCGTTGGAACGCGACGATTTGTGCGACCTGGTCCGGTGTAGGCGGCGTCGTAGCCTGCGCGTGGCCGAGCGTTGCATCCACGGCCTGGGCTTCGAAGCTTGCTTCCCGGCCATCCCACATGATCGTGCTCAGGAAACCGATATTGGTCGATGGTAATGGACGGCGGTAAGTTGAAATCACGCCGGAGCTTGCGGTGACGATGCCGGTTGCGGGACTCGTGTTGCATCCGTAAGGATCATCGATTGCGGTTACTGCAAATTCTGTCGTTGCCGGAATCGCAAGCCCGATACGAATCAGGCCTTTCTCGATGAGCAACTTGTAGGCCCTGCGTTTTGCCCGAAGCGTTGAAACATCGTCGCTTGGACAGGTGGCTCCGTCGACCAGCCGGAAAATGGGATCGCCGCCGCGGCTTCGTTCAAAGCGCTCGGCAACGTCGCGTGGGACAATGGACCAGCCGCTCTGTGGCTGATGGCAGGTGAAGCACGTTCTGCCGTTCACGCCCATGTTTTTGAAAAATGCATTGTTCGAGGTGATCGTGGCGCCGCCGGGCTGAAAAGTTGCGACCACGCCCTTGTCGTTGCGGTCAGCCGAGAATCGGTCGATCATTCGCGGCGTTTCCTGCTCGCCGTGGTCGTAGTCTCTGTAGCGGCGCATCTTGCGCATGTGCTCGATCATGGCCGGTGCAAATTCCGGCATGCCCGCGGTCTGCGGCGCGGTTTGTGCGGTTGCTGACGGGTCTGGCGCCAGACATGCAAAGGCCAAACCGAACAGGAGGATTCTCGAAGCAGCAGATGTGCTGCTCGAAATATTGAGACGTGGGTTCATGATGACGATCTCCGAAGTTTTCAGGTCGACCCGAAGACTGTGGCTAGACGGAAATTCAACCCTGGGGCCTTCGAAAAATTTATCGGAGCCCGTTACCAGGCGCGTCCGCTGAACGAATTAGCCGGCAGTGCCGGCGTTCAGCGATCATCCGTTTGGCTGATGAGGCTGGACGTCTTGGCCGGTCGAATATTCAAGGAGCAGCGTTGACGTGGATGAACGCAGTCCGTTATCGGCCGCGTATTGTCGTCCTATCCAGGCCGATTTCAGCGCGGGCGGTCATTAATCCGGCTGACGTCCGGGAAGCATGACGGGATAAGGCGACGCCAACGAAGATTGCAATGCCGGCGACCGCGAATCCGCCGATGACATCAACAAAATAGTGTGCGCCGTCGATCGGCGTTGCCGAGATCAGCGCCAGGTTGACGATCACCGAGGCCCACCGCACGTAAGGTACCGTGCAGACGGTCCAGATGAAGATCAGCGCCGCTGTCGTGTGAAAGCTGGGGAAGCTGATCAACCCCTCGAGATTGTCGAGCCTAATGACTCTGAATGTGCCGGCGCGCAGCCCCTCCATCGTGGCTTCCGGCGTGTAAAGTCCCGGCGGAACATGCGACATCTGTGGCAGGTCGACATGGACAAAGGCGGTGAGCGAAGGCGTGAACACCGATACCGCGGTGGTCATCAACAGCGCGATCACTATCGCAATCATCATCGTTTGTAGCCGTTCGATCGGCATAGCAAAGAACATCACGACAGGCACCAGCGCGAACTGCGGCAGCATGCAATGATACGCGGCGTGGATTGCGTAAGCGAGCCATGGTCGATGTGCAAAAAAATCAAGATATTTGTGGCGATCGAAGCCGAGTGAATTGTCGATCGAATAGAGTACCGCATCGACATAGGGAAGGTTGACGGTCACCGCCGCGTAACTGAGCAGAATGCCGAACAGCAGAATCAACAAGATCTGTCCGCTGATTTCGGTCAGGGCAGCGAGGTGAGGATCAGGACGAACTGTGCGGTAAAGCCAATTGACCGCAAAGATGATCAAAAAGACGACCAACAGCGCCAGATTGCTTTTGAGATCGACACTTAACCCGGCAAATAGAAAACTTACGGTGGTTGCTGCCGCCATCGAGGCGATGAGCCACCAGATCAATCGAGCGTGGCGTTGTGATGTTGAAACGGCCGCCGTCTTGTCCATTTCGCATCATCGATCGGCAGCATTTAAAAATTGCTTTTCGGTCGCGGAGCGACGGTCGAAGTGCTTCATGAACGAAGTGTTAACTACGATCTGAAGCGCGATACGGCTTGCTCATCTGTGCGACGACGGCGGCAATATGGCCGGCGTCGCGGATCGGCAAAGAGCACATCTCCCCCACGCAGACGAAGGCTGTAGCCTCTGCCGCTGCGCCAAGTTTCGCCTGCACCGGATGCGCGGAGGGCAGCGCACCGACGTCTGGTACGCGCAGCACGATGCGATCGAGATAAGGCAATTTAAGTGCGGCTGCGGCGAAATGGCTGGCTCCGCTGCCGGCGACCACGATCTCGGCAGCACGCAGACGCAAATCGAGCGCATTGAGCAACGCGATATGGCCCAGCAGGTTCTGGTCCGCGCCGGCAAGAATCGTCTCGATGAGGCGGTCGGCTTTCGCTCTCCATTTGTCGTCGCCGGCAAGAATGGCAAGCCTGACCAGATTTTGCGCAGCAACGGCATTTGGATTGGGCGTGGCGTCATCCTGCGTCGATTGCGGCCGCAGGAGCAGGTCACCCGTATCGTCGGCGGAGAGATAGTAGATTCCGGTGTCTGCATCGACGTAGTGCGCATCGAAAGCGGACTGCCAGGCTAGTGACCGGTCGAGATAGGCGGCGTCCCCGGTTGCCTCGAATAGTGCCAGACCGGCGCGAATCATCGCGGCAAAATCCGAAGCAAGCCCCGGGAAAAGTAATTTTCCGCTGCGCCAGGAATGACCGAGCCGATCATTGACGGACATTTGCTTGGCGACAAAGGCGAACGCCCGCCTGGCCATTTCGAGCCAGGACGGCTCGTCGAGGATGAGTCCTGCATTGACAAGCGCGGCGATCATCAGGCCGTTCCAGTCTGCGAGCGCCTTGTCGTCGAGGCCGGGGCGGGCGCGCTTGTCGCGAATTGCCAGCAGTTTTGCACGCAGCCGGGTGAGGCGGCTCTCATCCTCCGCGTTCCGCGGATGGTTTTCGAGCCGGTTCAGAATGTTGTGGCCTTCGAAATTGCCTCCGGGCGTCACATCGTAGTGACGGGCGAAATAATCTCCGTCTTGGGCGCCCAGCGCTTTGACGATTTCATCATGGGACCAAACATAAAACTTTCCTTCTTCGCCTTCCGAATCGGCATCAAGTGATGCGGCAAAGGCGCCCTCGCCTGTCGTCATTTCGCGCTCGAGCCATGCAACGGTTTCGCGCGCGCGCTGGGCGAACAATGGCGTGCCGCTGCGCTGCCAGGCAAGCGCCAGCAGCTCGAGCAGTTGCGCGTTGTCGTAGAGCATCTTCTCGAAATGCGGGACCAGCCATTTTTCATCCACTGAGTAGCGCGAGAAGCCGCCACCGAGATGGTCGTAGATGCCGCCTTCGCTCATCCGCTGCAGCGAAAATTCGACCGTGTCGAAAAAGTGTTGATCGTCAGTGCGTTCGCCGGCACGCCAGAGCATTTCCAGGATCGCCGGCTGCGGAAATTTTGGCGCCCCGCGCAGGCCGCCATTGCGCTGATCGAACATGTTGTCGAGCTGCATGGCGGCGGCATCGAGCTCTTTCAGACCGATGGTGACGCGGCCGGTCGGGCGCGCCCTGTCCGACAGGCGTGCGAGCAAAGCCGCGCGATTTTGCTCGATCCGTCCCGGTTCTTCGCGAAACAGTCGTGCGACTTCACGGAGCACATCGACAAAAGCGGGCCGGCCGAACCGCGTTTCTTTTGGGAAATATGTCCCGCCCCACACCGGCTCCGCCTTCGGCGTAAGGAACATCGTGAGCGGCCAGCCGCCCTGCTCGCCCAGAAGATGCAGCGCATTCATATATATCTGGTCGATATC